>JASLEM010000195.1 GCA_030151165.1 Burkholderiaceae bacterium | reverse complement strand
CGCTGCTCGAGTCGCCACCGCCACCGCCACCGCCGCCACCACCGCAGCTCGTCGCGAGGAACGCCGCCGCGAGGCAGGCCAGCATCCATCCTCGATTGCGTGCCGGGGTTGCCGTCGAATGGGTCGGATCGTGAGTCATGGCGTCGCTGCGTCTGTGGAATGGGAACCGTTTCCACGGATCGCAAAACGCGTGCCGCGCGCGGCGGCCCGATCGCCCTCGCGAAACTGACAATTTGTGTTCACGAATGGGCACGCCGCGTCGCTTTCGCGTTTCGGAGAGCGCGTGACCTGACAATTTGCGGCGATCGATGTATCCAACTGTCAGCGCATATGTCGACCCGGCATATGCGCCGGGCCGCCGTGCGCCGGCGGCCCTTCGCGCAGTGGGGACGGCGCGGCCGATCTATCCTGCGCGTCGCGAATCGACATCCCACCGACCACGGTCGAGACGACGAGGAGACCCCCATGAGACAAGTGTTGCGCTCGATGGCGCTGGCCTGCGGTCTCGCCTGCGCGGGCGCCGGCGCCGGCGCGCAGGCCGTGCCGCAGATCGCGTTCGACTCCGTCCCCGATGCGCTGAAGCTGCCGAAGGACCTGTACCTGGGTGAGGTATCGGGCGTCGCCGTCAACTCGAAGGGCCACATCTTCGTGTTCTCGCGCGGCAACACGAACGGCCCCGCGTACGGCGCCGCCGCCGCACAGCTGCTCGAGTTCGACGCCGACGGCCGCTACCTGCGCGAGATCGGCAAGAACCTGTACGGCTGGTCGTTCGCGCACGCGGTGCGCATCGACCGCGACGACAACATCTGGGTCACGGACAAGGGCTCCGACCTCGTCATCAAGTTCAGCCCCGAAGGCAAGGTGCTGATGGTGATCGGCCGCAAGCAGGAGGCGTCCGACGAGGACACCGCGCCGCTCAAGCACCCGAACCCGCCGCTGCCCGCCGAGGACGGTCGCTTCCGCCAGGTCACCGACGTCACGTGGGATCCGGCCGGCAACATCTTCATCAGCGACGGCTACATCAACTCGCGCGTCGCCAAGGTCGCGAAGGACGGCACGTGGCTCACGTCCTGGGGTGGGCGCGGCACGGGGCCGGGCCAGTTCAACACGCCGCACAGCATCGCCGCGGACGCGCAGGGCCACATCTACGTCGCCGACCGCTTCAACCGCCGCATCCAGGTGTTCGACAACAACGGCACCTTCCTGCGCGCGATCACGATCGACGTGCCGTTCGACCCGGCGACCAGGCCGGTGATCGGCAACCCGCT
Source organism: Burkholderiaceae bacterium (assembly GCA_030151165.1). The sequence goes on along the minus strand of JASLEM010000195.1, from coordinate 12,797 downwards.
CGACCCGAACGCGAAGTCCGGCACGTTCTCGCCGGGCGCGCCGTGGGCGATCTGCATCACGCCGCCGCCGCACCAAGTCTTGTACAGCGCCGATGCGTATCCGGGCCGGATCTACAAGCTGTCCCTCGACGGCCAGGTGCTGGGCACGATCGGCGGCCCGGGCCGCCAGCTCAAGCAGTTCGGCTGGGTGCACGAGATCGCGTGCCCGGACGAGAACACGCTGTACGTCGCCGAGCTGCTGAACTGGCGCGTGCAGAAGCTGCTGCTGCACCCGTGACGCGGTGCGGCGCGCGTCACGCGCGTCAGGCGCGCGCGGCCGACGCCGTCAGCGCGCCGACGGCACCGGCGCGGGTTGCGTCAGCAGCTTCACCGTGAGCCGCTCGAAGCGCGCGAGATCGATGTCCTCGACGACGTCGACCGCCCGCTCGCCCAGGCCCGGTCCCTTGCCGATCGGCCAGCTGAGCGTGCTGCCGTAGCCGGCGCCGCCGTCGGTGATGACGTCCTCCAGCATCGTCTGGCGCTTCGTGACGATGGCCGGGTCGAGCCAGACGGCCGCGGCGAGCTCGTCCCACATCGGGAACCCCTCCCCGTATTTGGCGACGTACTGCGCGACGGGCGTCGGCGCGCGGCCGATCTCGGCGTAGAGCTCCTTGCTGAAGAACGTTTTGGTCGTGGGATCGACGGGCACCTGCGTGATCGTCGGCCAGGCCTCGTGGAAGACGGCGGACGCGGCCTCCGGGTCCCACAGCATGTTGAACTCGCGGCGCGGCGAGTGGACGTACTCCTCGGCGAAGTTGTTCTTCGCGGCGACCGGGTTGAAGCTGCCGCCCATGAACACGAGCTCCTTCGCGAGCGACGCGAAGCGCGGATCCTCGCGCGACGCGAGCGCGAGGTCGGTCATCGTGCCGCCGATCCACAGCGTGACTTGGCCCGGGTACCGGTGCAGGCTGCGGATCATGAAGCTGACGCCGCGCTCGTCCTGCACCTTGAGCCCGGTCGGGCCGGCGGCGGTGACGGGCACGGCGAACGGGTCGGCGTGGTAGTCGGCGCGCGGCGTGCCGCCGAAGGACTCCGTCCACGCGCCCTTCCACACCAGCGGCCCGAAGCGCGCCTCCCAGGCCTTCATGCGCGCCGCGCTGTTCAGCAGCGGGAAGACGGCCCCGGCGTACACCGGCACCTCGGGGCGATGCACCAGCTCGAGCATGCGCAGCGTCTGCGCGATCTCGTCGTCGCGCCAGCCATCGCCGCTGCTCACGACGATGCCCAGCACGTCGACGTCGGGCGACTGCAGCAGCATCAGCACCGAGTTCATGTTGCTGCCGCCGGGGCCGAACATGTCCTGGTCGATGATGACCTTGCGGCGCGCGTCGGCGGCGGTCGGTGCGGCGTGCGCGGCGCCGGCCGTGGCGGCGAGCAGGAACGACGCCGCGAGGGCGCGCGCGAGGCGGGAGGGCTTCATGGGGCCGGTCTTTCGTGGAGGTGGCTGTCGAGGACGAAGCGCCGAGGATAGTCGACGCGCGGCGCGCTCCGCCGCCCTCGGCGCGGGCGCAAGTTTTGTGCCTGTCGCCGACATGCCGGGGCCGGATCCACTATCCTTGAGGGTTTCGAAGATCGCTGCACACGCCGGGCCGCCCGCGAGCCCTGCACGGGTGCAGCCGTGAAAGCTGGAAGAGCACATGGTCGTCTGGGTCATCATCGCCATCTACCTGGCCTGCATCTTGGTCGTGCATTTCCGCGGGCGCGTGCGCCACAGCTTCTGGGGCCAGGTGTTCGACCACTCGGGCCTGCTCGCGCCGATCAACGTGTTCCTGTACGCGTTCTCCGGCGTGCCGAACAAGCCCTACATCCCGCTGGCGTACTTCCCCGACCTCGACGCGCTGCGCAGCAACGCCGCCGTGATCCGCGAGGAAGGCCTCGCGCTGATGGCGCACCAGCGCATGAAGCTGCCGGACAACAAGGACGACGCCGGCTTCAACTCGTTCGCCAAGGCCGGCTGGAAACGGTTCTACCTGAAGTGGTACGGCGACGCGCATCCGTCCGCCGCGAAGCTGTGCCCGCGCACCACCGAGATCCTGCGCGGCCTGCCGAGCGTCAGCGCCGCGATGTTCGCGACGCTGCCGCCGGGCGCCGTGCTCAATCCGCACAAGGATCCGTACGCGGGCTCGATGCGCTACCACCTCGGCCTCGTGACGCCCAACGACGATGCCTGCCACATCGACGTCGACGGCGAGCGCTACAGCTGGCGCGACGGCGAGGGTGTCGTGTTCGACGAGACCTTCATCCACACCGCGCGCAACGACACCGACGTCGAGCGCCTGATTCTGTTCTGCGACGTCGCGCGCCCGATGCGCTTCGGCTTCGCACGCGCCGTCAACCACTGGTTCGGCCGCCACGTGATCGCCGCCGCGTCGTCGCCCAACGACGCCGAGGACAAGATCGGCCTCGTCAACCGCCTGTTCTTCCTGTCGCACGAGGCCGGCCAGGTGCGCCGCCGCTTCAAGGCGTGGAACCGGACGGTCTACAAGATCACCAAGGTCGCGCTGACGCTGCTCGTCGCGGCCGCGGTGATCGTGCCGCCGTCGTACCGGCTGATCCAGTCGCTCGGGCACTCGAAGGCCGCGCCAACCGCGACGTCGTCGAACTGAAGCGACGCCGCGGCACCGGGCGGTGGCCTTCGCCGCGGCCCGATCCGCTACGATCGGGTCGAGCCCCGCCCCCCGAAGCCTTCCCCTGCCCGCGCCCTTGAACTCCGACGCCGCCCTGTCCGAACTCCGCGCCTCGACGCGCCCCGAGCACGACCGCATCGAGGGCCTGCTGCGCCTCACCGAGCCGATGCCGCTCGCGCGCTACGCCGCGATCATGAGCGGCTTCGACGCGTTCCTGCGCACCTGGGAGCCGCGCGTGCACGACGCCCTGCCCGCGCGCCTGCAGCCCTGGTTCCGCGCGCGCCGGCGCGGCGGCTTCGCGAGCGCGGACGTCGCGTGGCTGCGCGACGAGGCCGGCGAGGCGCCGCCCGACATGCGGGCGATGGCCGCCGCCGCGCTGCCGCTCGACACGCTGGTGCAGGCGCTCGGCTCGATCTACGTGATCGAGGGCTCGGCGCTCGGCGGGCGCGTGATCGCGCCGCACCTGAAGAAGACGCTCGACATCGGCCCCGGCCACGGCGCCAGCTACTTCCACGGCTTCGGCGGCCAGACGGGCGAGATGTGGCGCGACTTCCGCCTGCTCGCGGCGCTCGAGATCGGCGAGTCGGGCGAGGCCATCGTGCAGGCCTGCATGAGCGCGCGGCGGACGTTCGCGGCGCTGATCGACCTCTTCGCGCCGCTTGCCCCGCCGGCCGACCTCGCGCTCGACGTCGACTCGCCCCCGCCCGTCGACACCGGCCCCGACGCCACGGTACACCTGCCCGCGCTGCCGCCGGAACGGCCGGACGCGCCGGTCGCCGACGACACGATCCTCGACCTGCGCTAGGGACACCGATCGCCCGATCAGGACGAATCGTCGACAAAGTGCCCGTGGGCACGCCAAATTGATGATGAAATCGGCGCATGCAGACGCCCTCGCTTCCGCCCGCGCCCACGCTCGAGAACTGTGATCGCGAGCCGATCCACATCCCCGGCTCGATCCAGCCGCACGGGACGCTGCTCGCGTTCGACCGCCTCGGCCGTCTCAGCCACGCCAGCGCCAACGCGCCGGCGCTGATCGGCCTGCCGCTCGAGTTCGGCCGCGCGCTGCGACCGGGCGACTTCGGCGGCGACGCCGCGCTGCACGCGCACCTGCAGGACGCGCTGGCGGACGCGTCGAGCGAGGAGCTGGTGTCGACGTCGATGGAGACGCGGCTGAACGACCAGACCTTCGACGTCGTCATCCACGCGCAGCACGGCCGCGTGATCTGCGAGTTCGAGCGCCGCGCCGCCGACGCGGGCGAGGTGTCGAGCTTCGCGCACCTGGCCTACCGCTCGATGGACGGCCTCAAGCGCCAGCGCACCGTGGAGCGCCTGCTCGACGCCGCCGTCACGGCCGTGAGGGCGATGACCGGCTTCGACCGCGTGATGGCCTACCGCTTCTCGCACGACGACAGCGGGGACGTCGTCGCCGAGACCTGCAGCAGCGCGCTCGAGCCCTACCTCGGGCGCCGCTACCCGGCCAGCGACATCCCGGCGCAGGCGCGCCGGCTCTACATCCTGAACACGCTGCGGCTGATCGGCGACGTCGGCTACACGCCGGTGCCGCTGCTGGCGGACGCGGCGCAGCGCGAGCCGCTGGACCTCAGCCACAGCGTGCTGCGCAGCGTCTCGCCGATCCACATCGAGTACCTGAAGAACATGGGCGTGGGCGCGTCGATGAGCGTGTCCATCGTCGTCGGCGGCCGGCTGTGGGGCATGCTCGCGTGCCACCACATGGCGCCGCTGCAGGTGCCGTATCCGATCCGCATGGCGGTCGACGTGATGGCGCAGGTGATCGCGTCGACCGTGCAGTCGCTGACCGCGCAGGCGCGCGAGGCCGCGATCGCGCGCGCGGCGTGGCTGCGCACCGAGATCGTCCGTGCCGTGACGAACGGCGAGGAGGTCGCCGAGATCGTCGCGCGCGAAGGCCCGGCGCTGCGCGACAACCTCGGTTGCGACACCTTGTTCGTCACGCTCGACGGCGCGCCGCGCGCCGCCGACAACGTGCATGCCGGCTGGGCCGAGGCGCTCGCGGCGTGGCTCGCCGCGCGCGGCGAGAGCCTCGTCCACGTGCACGACGCCGCGCTGCTGCCGCCGACCCTGCCCGGCCAGCCGGACGACGAGCGCTACTGCGGCGTGCTCGCGCTGCGTTTCGACGCGCGCCGCCAGGGCTGGCTCGTCGCGTTGCGGCGCGAGGTGATCCAGACCATCCGCTGGGGCGGCAAGCCCGAGAAGGTCATCGCGCACGGCCCGCTCGGCCCGCGCCTGACGCCGCGCGGCTCGTTCGCCGAGTGGCGCGAGACGGTGCGCGACACCGCCGAGCCGTGGAACGACGTGCAGCTGGAGATCGCGTCGCAGCTGCTCGACAGCATGGCCCGCGCCCACGCCGACCGCGCGATGGAGATCGACCAGCTCCGCTCGCAGCTGTGGGCCGTGCTGGGCCACGACCTGCGCAACCCGCTGCAGTCGCTGAGCATGGCGACCAACGCGCTCGAGCGCGGCGGCAACGCGGACCGGCTCAACACGGTGATCAAGAACTCGACGCACCGCATGAAGCAGCTGCTCGGCGACGTGCTCGACATCTCGCGCCTGCACCACGGCTTCGAGCTGACGATGCAGTGGGAGCGCGCCGACCTGGTGCGGTTGATCGAGCAGCTGGTCGAGGAGTCCCGCGTCGCGCACGCGAGCACCGCGATCGCGCTGCAGGCGCCGGCGTCGCTGCACGCCGAGGTCGATACCGTGCGCTACGCCCAGGTCGTCGCCAACCTGCTCAGCAACGCGCGCCACCACGGCCAGGGCGACGTGAGCGTCGTGCTGAGCGAGGCCGACGGCCACGCCGTGCTCGCGATCACCAACAGCGCGCCGCCGATCCCGGAGGACATCGCCGCGGTGCTGTTCGACCCGTTCAAGCGGCAATCTGTCGGCAACGCGGCCAACCGCACGGGCATGGGCCTGGGGCTCTACATCGCGCACCAGGTCGTGCGCGGCCATCATGGGGCGTTGCGCTATGTCGCAGGTGAGGGTACCGTCACGTTCGAGGCCAGCGTGCCGTTGATCCGGGCGACGCCGTGACCGCGGCCCCGCAGCACGCCTCATCGATCGCCCCGAGAACAACCATGGCCCACCCCGCGTGACCACCACCCTGCCCCAGGCATCCGGCCTGCACGTCGACCTCGCGGCCTGCGCCGACGAGCCCATCCGCGTGCCCGGCGCGATCCAGCCGCACGGCCGGATGCTCGTCTTCGCCGCCGATTCGGGCCGGCTGCTCGCGCGCAGCGGGAACTGGGCCGCGGCTGACGACCCCGGCCAGGTGCTGGCGTCGCTCGCCGCGCACCACCTGGCGCTGGCGGACTGGCCCGCCGGCGACGCGCCCGCCTCGGTGGGCGTCGCGCCGCTGGCCGACGGCCTGTTCGACGCCAGCGCGCACCGCGCCGGCGAGACGGTGTTCCTCGAGTTCGAGCCGGCCTCGCCCGACCCCGGCCGCGGCTCGCCGATCCATGCGCTGACGCGCCACGTCGTGCCCGCGCTGCAGCGCGCGCGCAGCGTCGAGGACCTGTGCGAACTCGCGGTGCGCGAGCTCAAGCGCCTGACCGGCTTCGGGCGCTGCCTGGCCTACCGCTTCGACGCCGAAGGCCACGGCGAGGTGCTGGCCGAATCGGTCGACGACGGCTACGACCGCTACGCCGGCCACCGCTTCCCGGCGAGCGACATCCCGCCGCAGGCGCGCGCGCTGTACTGCCTCAACTACATCCGGCTGATCCCCGACGCGCACTACGACCCGGTGCCGCTGCTGGCCGTCGCGCCGGACGTGCGCACGAACGCGCTCGACCTGTCGATGGCCGGCCTGCGCAGCGTCTCGCCGGTCCACCTCGAGTACATGCGCAACATGGGCACGCGGGCATCGATGTCGATCTCGATCGTCGCCCACGGCCGGCTGTGGGGGCTGGTCTCGTGCCACGACCACGGCACGAAGCACCTCGGCTTCGACACCCGCGCCGCCTGCGAGCACCTCGGGCGGCTGCTGTCGCTGCGCATCGAGGCGGCGGAGGAGCACGCGGCGGTCGAGCAGCGCCTGGAGCTGCGCCAGTTGACGATGCAGATGATCGCGCAGCGCGCCGACCTCGACGCCACGCTGCTGGGCCTCGTCAACGAGCCGGCGCCGCTGCTGCGGCTGGCGCACGCGTCCGGCGCCGCGGTGGTGCTCAACGACGAATGCCGCGCGACCGGCGAGACGCCGCCCGGCGAGGCGATCGTCGAGCTCGCGCGCTGGATCGCGGCGCAGGGCGGCGAGAGCTTCTCCACCGACCGCCTCGCCGAGGTCTACCCCGCCGCCGCGGCCTGGGGCGAGCGCGGCGCGGGCGTGCTGGCGCTGTCGATCTCGCAGGTGCACCGGCACCTGATCCTGTGGTTCCGGCCCGCCGTGACGCAGACGATCCAGTGGGCCGGCCAGCCGTACAAGGAAGTCCGCGCCGAGGGCCGCATCCACCCGCGCCGCAGCTTCGCGAGCTGGAGCGAGGAACTGAAGCACCGCGCGCTGCCGTGGTCGGAGGCCGAGCTCGCGGCGGCGCTCGAGCTGCGCCAGTCGCTGATCGGCATCGTGCTGCGGCGCGCCGAGGAGCTCGCGGCGATGGCGCTGGAGCTGGGCCGCGTCAACAAGGAGCTCGAGGCGTTCTCGTACACCGTCTCGCACGACCTGCGCGCGCCGATGCGCCACATCTCGGGCTACGTCGACCTGGTGATGGACATCGACGCCTCGACGCTCAGCGATCGCGCGAAGCGCTACCTGTCGCACGTGAAGGACGCGTCGGCCTACTCGGGCCAGCTGGTCGACGGCCTGCTCGACTTCTCGCGCATGGGCCGCTCGGCGATCAAGCGCGCGCGCGTCGATACCCGCACGCTCGTCGCGGAGCTGGTGAAGGAATTCAAGCGCAGCCTGGGCAGCCGCCAGGTCGAGTGGGACGTCGCCGACGACCTGCCCGTGCTGCACGCCGACCCGCTGCTGATCCAGATCGCGCTGCGCAACCTGGTCGGCAACGCGGTGAAGTACACGCGCGACCGCGACGTCGCGCGCATCCGCATCTCGGCCGTGCGCCTGCCCGAAGGCGACGGCCTCGAGATCGCCGACAACGGCGTCGGCTTCGACATGAAATACGTCGGCAAGCTGTTCGGCGTGTTCCAGCGCCTGCACCAGTCGGACGAGTTCGAGGGCACGGGCATAGGACTTGCCAGTGTCCGCCGTATCGTCGAGCGACATGGCGGCGAAATTTGGGCCAAGGGCGTTCCCAACGAAGGAGCGCAATTCGGATTCGTGCTGGCCCGCACCCCGGAGATTTGAAAGATGCTGAAACCCATCCTGCTCGTCGAGGACGATGCACGCGACCTCGAACTGACCCTGGTCGCCCTCGAACGAAGCCAACTGGCCAATGAAGTCGTCGTCGTGCGCGACGGCGCCCAGGCGCTCGACTACCTGACCCGCCAGGGCGAGCACGCCGACCGCGCCGAGGGCAACCCGGCCGTCGTGCTGCTCGACCTGAAGCTGCCCAAGGTGAATGGCCTCGAGGTGCTGAGGACGGTTCGCTCGACGCCGGAGCTGCGCAGCATGCCCATCGTCATGCTGACCTCGTCGCACGAGGAGTCCGACGTCGTCGCGAGCTACGACCTGGGCGTCAACGCCTACGTCGTCAAGCCGGTCGACTTCAAGGAGTTCGTCGCCGCCATCGCCGACCTGGGCGTCTTCTGGGCCGTGCTCAACGAGCCCCCGCCGGGCTCGACCAAGGCTTCGCGACGCTACGAATGAAGTCCGACGAGGCCCACGCCGTGAGTTCGTTCGAACGACTGCCGCTGAAGATCCTGCTGCTCGAGGATTCGAAGTTCGACGCCGAGTTCGTCGGGGAATTCGTGCGCACGAACTATCCGCTGGCGCGCATGGAGATCGTCGCCACCGAGGAAGACTTCCGCGCCGCGCTGGCCGCGGGCCTCGACGGCGAGCCGTTCGACCTCGTGCTGTCCGACATCGAGCTGCCGGGCTACAGCGGCCCCGAGGCGCTGCGCCACTCGCTCGAAGCGCGGCCGCGCACGCCGTTCATCTTCGTCTCGGGCGTGATCGGCGAGGAGAACGCGGTCGACCTGCTCAAGCAGGGCGCGACCGACTACGTCAGCAAGAACCGGCTGTCGCGCCTGCCCTTCGTGGTGGACCGCGCGCTGCACGAGGTGGCCGAGCGAGAGGCGCGCAGCCGCGCCGAGCGCCAGCTGCGCAAGGCCGACGCGATCTACGGCCGCGTGGTCGACGCGCTGCACGACTACGCCGTGATCCTGCTCGATCGCCACGGCGAGATCCGCGACTGGAACCACGGCGCCAGCCTGATCTTCAAGCTCTCGCCGGACGAGGTGCTGGGCACGCACATCTCCTGCCTGTTCACCGCCGAGGATCGCGCCGCCGGCGTGGTCGAGCGCGAACTGCAGACGGCGCGCGAACAGGGCAGCGCGAGCGACGACCGCTGGCTGCAGCGCGGCGACGGCACGCTGCTGCGCGCCGACGGCGTGCTGACCGTGCTGCGCGACGGCGACGACAACAGCGGCCGCCACGGCAAGGGCGAGATCACCGGCTTCTGCAAGATCGTGCGCGACGGCACGCTCGCCTACGAGACCGGCGAGACGTTGCGCGTCGCCAAGGAGGAAGCCGAGCACGCGAACCGCGCCAAGGACCGCTTCCTCGCCGTGCTGTCGCACGAACTGCGCACGCCGCTGTCGCCGATCGCCTCCGCCGCGCAACTGCTCGAGGAGAACGCGACGGTGGCGCCCGAGTACGCCGGGCTGCTGCCGATGATCCGGCGCAACGTGGCGCTCGAGGCGCGGCTGATCGAGGACCTGCTCGACGTCACCGCGATCTCCGCCGGCAAGGTCACGCTCAAGAAGGCGCCGGTCGACCTGCGCCGGCTCGTCGACGTGGTGATCGAGATGGTCGGCCCGTCGGCGCTCGAGAAGCGCATCGCGCTGTCGGCGCACTCGGACGCCACGCGCACCGTCGTCGATGGCGACGAGGCACGGCTGCAGCAGGTGCTGTGGAACATCGTGCGCAACGCCGTCAAGTTCACGCCGGAAGGCGGCCATGTGGAGGTCGCGCTCGACAACGTCGGCACGCAGCTGCGCGTGCGCTGCGTCGACGACGGCATCGGCATCCCGGCGGCCTCGCAATCCAAGATCTTCTCGGCGTTCGAGCAGGCCGACAACGAGGTCGCGCGCCAGTTCGGCGGCCTCGGCCTCGGGCTGTCCATCGCGCGCGGGCTCGTCGCCGAGCACGGCGGCCGGCTCGAGGTCGGCAGCGCCGGCCCGGGCCAGGGCGCCACGTTCACGCTGACGCTCGACACCCTCGCCACGCCCGCCGCCGGCCAGGCCCCGGCGCCCTCGGCCGCCGCCGCCGCGCCCGCCGAGGGCCGGCCGGTGCACATGCTGCTCGTCGAGGACAACGAGGACGCCGCGTTCGCGATGACGCTGTCGTTCGAGTACTTCGGCTACGAGGTCACGCACGCGCCGACGCTGACGCGCGCCCTGGCGGCGGTCGAGGCCGGACAGTTCGATGTCGTCGTGACCGACCTGGGGCTGCCGGACGGCAACGGCCTCGCGATCGGCGAAGCGGTCGGCGACCGCCTGCCGGTGATCGCGCTGAGCGGCTTCGGCAGCGCGGAGGACGTGCGCCGCACCACCGAGGCCGGCTTCGCCGGGCACCTCGTCAAGCCGGCCGACCCGGACGATGTCCACGCCACGGTGATGAAGGCACTGGCACGCCACCGCAGCCGCGACGGCGCCGCCACCCGCGCGACCTGATTCAGCCGACGGTGCCGCAGGCGCCGTCGAAGCTCCAGGTGCTGACCTTGCCGTCCTCGATCAGGAAGCGCGTCGTGCAGGTCGGCGCCGCGCCCGGCGGGCCGACGGGCACCGTCGTGCCGACCCCGCCGCCCACGCCGACGCCCGAGTGCCGGCCACCGCCGAACCCGAAGCCGCCGATGCTGAACGACATCGTCGGCGCCGGGGCCGGACCGGCCGTGCGCGTCACGTAGGTGAGCCACTTCCCCGCGCCGATCTGCTCCTGCGACTGCGGCGGGCCCCAGCGCTGGACGAGCAGCTCCTCCGTCGCGCCCTGCCACTGCCCCAGCGCCTGCTCGTAGGCCGCCGGGCCCGTCTGCGGCGCGCTCGCGCAGCCCGCGAGGACGCCCGCGAAGGCGATCGTGGCGATCGTCGAGAAGACGCCGAGGCGTCCGGCCGTCGAGGCGAGGTGGCGCATGGTGGATCTCCGTTGTCCGTCGAGCGAGGCGCGCGGCGCCCGCTGCGGAATGCTAGCGCGTTCGCGCCTCCCGCTGTAGCAATCGCGAGGCCGGGCGGCTCGGGCCGCTGCTCTCGACATCCCGGTTATTCATGATCATTGACATCCATTTATCATGACACCTATACTCTATTTCAATGAACGGCTCGCCACCCCGCCGAGCCGTCGATTCCAGGGAACCTCCATGCCAAGAGTCTCGCGCGCGCAGGCCGAATCACATCGCGAAGCGATCACCGACGTCTCCGCCCGCCTGTTCAAGGAGCACGGCGTCAAGTCCGTCAGCGTCGCCGACCTGATGGGCGCGGCCGGGCTCACGCACGGCGGCTTCTACGGCCATTTCGAGTCGAAGGACGCGCTCGCCGGCGTCGCCGTCGAACACGCGTTCGAGCAGTCGGCCGAGCGCTGGCGCAAGCGCCTCGCCGCGCAACCGGACGCCGCCGCCCGCCGCGCGGCCCTGGTCTCGCCCTACTTCACGCCGCACAGCGTGCGCCACGTCGGCGCCGGCTGCCCGGCCGTCGCGCTGGCGGCCGACGTCGCGCGCGAGCCGGCCGGCGCGCCGATCCGCGCCGCGTACGTCGACGGGCTCGAGTCGCTGCTGGCGATCCTCGCCGCGACCGAGGGCACCGGCGACGCCGCCACCGACCGCCAGGCCGCGCTGGCCGACTACGCGACGATGGTCGGCGCGCTGATGATCGCGCGCGCGACCAGCGGCACGCCGACCTGCGACGCCGTGCTCGCCGCCGCGCGCGACCGGCTGCTGCCCGCGGCCGCGGCGCCTGGAGCGCCGACATCGCCGAAGGAGCCCCGTTCCACCAGGAAGAAGCAGGAAGCCTGAGCATGTTCGCGACCCCCGTTGCCCGCTGGTTCGACCGCCGCGGCATCCACTTCTCGTGGATCGTGATGCTGGTCGTCTTCCTGACGATGCTCACGTCCTCCGCCGCGCTGGGCCTGCCCGGCGCGTTCCTGCAGCCGCTCAGCAAGGAGTTCGGCTGGACGACGGAGCAGATCTCGTCGGCGATGGCGCTGCGCTTCATGCTGTTCGGCCTGATCGGCCCGTTCGCCGCGGTGCTGATGGAGCGCTACGGCCTGCGCCGCATCGTGTGCTCGGCGCTCGTGCTGATCGCGACCGGCCTCGCGCTCGCGACGCGGATGACGGCGCTGTGGCAGCTGCTCGTGCTGTGGGGCATCGTGCTGGGCGTCGGCTCGGGGCTGACCGCGCTGGTGCTGGGCGCGACGGTGGCCAACCGCTGGTTCGAGCAGCGCCGCGGCCTCGTGATGGGCATGCTGACCGCGAGCTCGGCGACCGGCCAGCTGATCTTCCTGCCGATCGCCGCGTCGCTGATCGAGCACCACGGCTGGCGCGTCGGCATCCTGCCCGTGTTCACGAGCTGCCTCGTCGTCGCCGGCCTCGCGTTCTGCCTGCTGCGCGATCGCCCGAAGGAACTCGGCCTGCATCCGTTCGGCGCCGACCCGTCGCTCGCCGACGCCACCGTGCCCGCGCCGTGGCGCCCGGGCTTCGGCGAGCCGCTGCGGGCGCTCGCCGCCGCGTCGCGCAGCCTCACGTTCTGGGTGCTGTTCGGCACGTTCTTCGTCTGCGGTCTGAGCACGTCCGGCCTGATCCAGACGCACTTCATCTCGCTGTGCGGCGACTACGGCCTCGGCCCGGTGCCGGCGGCATCGGTGCTCGCGATGATCGGCGCGTTCGACTTCGTCGGCACGATCGCGTCGGGCTGGCTGTCCGACCGCTTCGACAACCGCAAGCTGCTGTTCTGGTACTACGGCCTGCGCGGGCTGTCGCTGCTGTGGCTGCC
>JASLEM010000076.1 GCA_030151165.1 Burkholderiaceae bacterium | reverse complement strand
ATGCCGTTGGCGATCAGGTCGTACTTGTCCGGGTGCGCCTTCTGGTCGGCCTTGGCGCCGTCTTCCATCGTCTGGAAGAACTCGTTGGCGAGCGACTTCATCACCAGCGCGACGCGCGGCTTGGCGTCGGCGGCGAGGGCGTACTGAAGCGGCAGCAGAGCGAGCACGGCGGCGCCTACGAGCGAACGAACGGCAAAACGCCTGGTTGAACGGATCATGGTTTGTCTCCTGCGGGTTGAGGCCGCGCCGGCTGCATGGAGCCGAGCTGTCGGACCGGTGAAGAGTTTCGGGAACGGGATGAAACGCGCCGATGAAGGTGACGCAAACGTTTGCGCAAACGTTTGCGCGCACTTTATTCGCTCATCGGGTGACCTTGCAAGTGCAAGGGCATGGGGGTTTGCACCAAGGCAGGGCGATGAATTGGCGACCCGTGAGGTCGCCATCAGGCCGCAGCCGGCGGCGCGTCCTCCCGGAGGCGCCGCCGGCCGATGCGGGTCAGACGCCGGCCGACGCGATCTCGGCGCTCGCGTGCGCGAGCCACATCTTCAGGCGCTGGCGCTCCAGCAGGCCCAGCTTCGGTCCCTCGTTGCTGGCCATCGTGCGCGCCGCCCAGAAGCTGCTGTTGCTCGCGTCGATCTTGCGCAGCACGGCGTCCTGCAGATGCTTCAGGTGCACCACGCGCGCGCCGAGCGCCTTGGCGCGTTCGAACTGGCCCGAGCGCTCGAGGTTGCCGAAGTCGTCCCCGCGCAGCTGGTTCAGCACCAGCACGTAGCGCAGGCGATCCTCGAAGCGGTCGAGCAGGCGCTCGAGCAGGTCGACGGAGTCGCGGCCGGAGTCCATCACGTGCCAGTAGTGGATCTCGACGCCCGATTCCGCCGCCAGCTCCAGCACGCCGGATTCGTCCATCCAGCGCACGAGCGGGTCGTGCGTCTGCGCGGCGAGGTCGACCAGCACGCGTTGGCCGGAATGCTCGATCGCGCGCTCGACGATCGCGTCCAGCGCCTCGAAGCGGTCGACCAGCACGGGCGACGCGTAGTCCTTGTAGAAGCGCATCAGCGCGCCGTGCGAGCGGTCGGTGTCGAAGCCGGTGAACGCGAGGTTGTGGTCGATGAAGTGCTGCGCCAGCAGGCGCGCGACGACGGACTTGCCGACGCCGCCCTTCTCGCCGCCGATCAGGTGGATGACCGACGTGGCCGGGTCGGCCGCCGCCGCGGTCTCCGCGGGCGTCACGGTCTGCGTGAGGACGGGGACGGAGTCGAACGAGTCGGTGTTGCTCACGATGCGGCCGGCCGCGCGGCGAGCGCGACGGAGAGTGGAGGGGTTCGCTCCAGTGTACGCATGCGGCGTGTCGAATGCGCCGAGCCCGACCCCGCGAACGGGGATAGCGCGCGCGTCAGGCGTGCGGGACTTCGTCCGTGGTGACTTCGAAGCGCGTCAGCGTGTTCTCGCCGAAGCAGGTCGTGATCGCGACGTCGCCGGCGTCGCGGCCGCGCGCCATCACGATGCGGCCGATGCGCGGCGTGTTGTGGCGCGCGTCGAACGTGTACCACTTGTCGCCGAGGAAGACCTCGAACCACGCGCTGAAGTCCATCGGGTACGGCACGGCCGGGATGCCGATGTCGCCGAGATACCCGGTGCAGTATCGGGCCGGGATGTTCATGCAGCGGCACAGCGTGATCGCCAGGTGCGTGAAGTCGCGGCAGACGCCGGTGCGCTCGCGGTAGGCGTCGAGCGCGGTGCGCGTCGGGCGCGCCAGCTGGTAGTTGAACAGCAGGTGGTTGTGCACGAAGTCGCAGATCGCCTGCACGCGCGCCCAGCCGAGCGGCGTCTGGCCGAACTGGCTCCACGCGAACGGCATCAGCTCGCTGTCGACTTCGCAGTAGCGGCTCGCCTGGATGAACTGCAGCGTGCTCACGGGCAGGTCGCACGGGTCGTGCTGCCACGCGCCGAGCGCGATCTCGTCCGGCAGGCCCGAGTCGCGCACGACGGCCTCGTTGGTGAACCGCACCGACTCCACGCCGGCCGGCACGTTGATGCGGCCGCCATGGTTGCCGAAGTTGTCGATGTAGTTGTCGATCATCACCGGCGGCGAGACGAAGAACGCCTCGGGCGTCTGCAGGTCGTCCTGGCGCGACGGGTGCACGCGCAGGAGGAACAGCATCGCCATGGGGCTGGCGATCTTGAGTTCGATGTCGAAGCCGATCTTGATGAACATGAGGGTGCTGCTCGCTTTTGCACGGCAGACACGGTGCGGCCGATTGATGTCTATCTTGCGCCGCGAAGGGCGGCGCGTCGGTCGGCTGCACGCCCGACGCGGCGTCAGCGCAGGCCGACACACGCCTCGAAACGGTGCGCGCAGCGCGCCGCTCAGGCCAGGCGGCCGGGCGTGGTCTCGGCGAACACGGGCCGCTCGCCGATCGCGCCGGCCGGCGCCGAGAGGTCGTTCAGGCCCGCGATGCCCGCGCTCGCGACCTGCGCGTCCTGCGCCGACTTCACGCCCGACACGCCCACCGCGCCGATCACATGCCCTTCGACGACGACGGGCACGCCGCCCTCGAGCATCGCGGTCAGCGGCGCGGACAGGAACGACGTCCGCCCCGAGTTGATCATCTCCTCGTAGCCGGCCGACGCGCGCCGCCCCATCGCCGCGGTGCGTGCCTTCTCGGTCGCGATGTACGCCGACACCGGCGCCGCGCCGTCCAGCCGCTCGAGCGCGAGCGGGTGGCCGCCGTCGTCGACGATCGCGATCGTCACGGCCCACTGGTGGGTCTGCGCTTCCGTGCGCGCGTGGTCGAGGATGCGGGCGACGTCGTCGCGCGTGAGGAAGGGCTTGTGCTTCATGCGATCGTTCCTTGGAGAGGCTCTCGTGTCGTGCCAGTCGCGACACCCTCCCCGGGTTGTATCAGCAACGGCAATGGCCTTGCGCCCCGATGGCACGCGATTTCGTTCGCAGGTGTGTCGGCGCGCATGCTCGCGTCATGCAATCGTCACGCGCCTGTCGTCGTGCCATCACGCGGCGCCCGCACGATGACGAGCCATGGATCGCCACGACCTGCCCCTCGCCGCGCCGACCTCCGACGACCGACCGCGGGACGGCGCCTCGTTGCGCGTGCGCACGGTGTGGATCTCCGACCTGCACCTGGGCACGCCCGGCTGCCAGGCCGTCGCGCTGCTGGACTTCCTGAAGAACGTCGACTGCGACGAGCTCTTCCTCGTCGGCGACATCATCGACGGCTGGCAGCTGCGCCGCTCGTGGTACTGGCCGCAGGCGCACAACGACGTGATCCAGAAGTTGCTGCGCAAGGCGCGCAAGGGCACGCGCGTCGTGTTCGTGCCGGGCAACCACGACGAGTTCGCGCGCAAGTACGTCGAGCACGAGTTCGGCGGCTTCGATGTCTTGCACGAGTGGATGCCCACGTCGGCCGATGGCCGCCGCCTCTGGATCACGCACGGCGACCTGTTCGACGGCGTCATCCAGTGCGCGAAGTGGCTGGCCTACCTCGGCGACTCGCTCTACGAATTCACGCTGCGCCTCAACAAGCACTTCAACTCGCTGCGCGCGCGGATGGGCCTGCCGTACTGGAGCCTGTCGAAGTACCTCAAGCAGAAGGTCAAGCGCGCGGTCAGCTACATCGGCGACTTCGAGGTGGCCGTGGCGCGCGAGGCGCGCAAGCGCGGCGCCGACGGCGTCGTCTGCGGCCACATCCACCACGCCGAGATGCGCATGATCGACGGCGTGCTGTACTGCAACGACGGCGACTGGGTCGAGAGCCTGACGGCGCTCGTCGAGCATCCGGACGGCCGGCTCGAGATCCTCGACTGGTCGCGCCACGACCAGCGCGGCAAGGTCGTCGCG
>JASLEM010000317.1 GCA_030151165.1 Burkholderiaceae bacterium | reverse complement strand
GTGCCGAAGTCCGCGCGCTGGCCCGAGGTCACGACCGACGTGGCCGTCGGGCAGATGCGCGCCATCGAGTTCGACGCCATCGCCGGCGACTGGGCGATCCACTGCCACAAGTCCCATCACACGATGGGCCCGATGTCGCACACGGCGGCCAATCTCGTCGGCGTCGACCAGCGTGACATCGCCCGGCGCATCGCGAGTCTCGTGCCGGACTACATGGCGATGGGTTCGGGCGGCATGTCCGACATGGCCGGGATGCAGATGCCGCTGCCCGAGAACACGCTGCCGATGATGACCGGCGACGGCCCGTACGGCTCGCTCGAGATGGGCGGCATGTTCAGCGTCGTCAAGGTGCGGCGCGACCAGCCGGCCGGCGACTACACCGACCCGGGCTGGTACAGGCACCCGGCGGGCACGACCGCCTACGAGTGGACAGGCGCGCTGCCCGCCGCCGCGCAGCCGCCCGCCCCGCCGGCGTCCACCGCGCGCAACAATTCCGCGAACGACATCGAGGTGCACGCGAAGAAGCCGGACATGTCGGGCATGCACATGGAACACTGACGCTCGTGCGCCTTCGAACGACGAGCCACGAACGACAACCCCTCCGGGAGATTTCTCATGAAGACCTCGATCAGGCTCGCGCTCGCCGCGGCGGCCGTCGCCGCCAGCCCGCTGGCCCTCGCGCACGCGTCGCTCGTCGCGTCGCTGCCGGCCAAGGACCAGGTGCTGGACGCGCCGCCGACGCAGATCCACCTCACGTTCAACGAGCACGTCGAGCCGCGCTACAGCTCGATCAAGCTCGTGAGCGACAAGGGCAAGAACTTCGACTGCGACCGCCCGGCCGCCGACAAGGCCGATCCGATGAGCATCGTCGCGTCCGTGCCGGTGCTGCGCAGCGGCACCTACCGCGCGCGCTGGACGGCCGTCGGCGGCGACGGCCACAAGACGCACGGCGACTTCTCGTTCACGATCAAGTGAGTGCCCGCCGCCACGGCACGCGCGCCGTCGCGCATGGATGACGCCGCGCTCGACGCGCTGCGCACCGCGGCCGGCGCCGTCGTCGACATCGGCGTCGTCGCCGTCATCGGCGCGCTGGCCACGGGCGGGCTGCTGCGCGGCGAGGGGTCCGGCTGGGCCGCGTCGCGCGCGCGCGTCACGCGGCGCGCGATGGGTGTCGCGGCCGGCACGGCGCTGGCGGGCGCGCTCGCGTGGCTGGTCGTCGAGGCGATCTCGATGACCGAGCTCGCGCCGTGGGCGGCGATCGCGCAGGCGTGGCCCATCGTCACCGGCACGCGGGCCGGCGCGCTGTGGGCGCTGCAGGTGGGCATGCTCGCGGCGTGCATCGGGCTCGGCGCGATCGGCGGGCGAGGGCCGAGGGGCACCGCCGTCGCAGCGCTCGCCGTGGTCGTGCTCGCTGGCGCGCGCGCGAGCGCGGGTCACGCGGGGGCGGCGGGCGTCGATGCGCAGACCGTCGTCATGACCGTGCACCTGCTCGCGACGGGCGCGTGGGCGGGGGCGGTGATCGTCGGAGCGCTCGTCGTGCTGCGGCCAGACGGGCACGGACACGAGCACCCCTCGGCCTCGGACCGGCAGGCCGTCGCGCGCTATCTCTCGCGGCTGTCGAGCCTCGCGACCGCGGCGCTGGCGCTGGTCGTGCTGACCGGCGCGGCGAGCGGCTGGCACGCGCTGGGCGGGCGCGTGGGCGCGCTGCTGCCGGCCGCCGCGGCACCGGCCTGGGCCGGGGTGCTCGACGTGAAACTGGTGCTCGTCGCCGTGGCCATCGCGCTCGGTGCGTTCAATCGATTCAGGACACTGCCACCGTTGCTCGCCGCGCTGGCCACGCCGCGCGGCGACGCGGCCGTGCCGAGGCGGCGCTTCGTGCGCGTGCTGCGGGTCGAGGCCGTCGTGATGCTCGCGGTGCTGGTGGCCGCGGCGATCCTGGCGAACATCGAGCCGCCGGCGCCCTGACGCTCAGGCGTCGCCGTCGGCCTGGGCCTGGACCTGCGCCTGGCTTTCCTCGGCGTGCGCGTCCGCCGGCGGCGCCATCGGCTCATGCACGGCGCGCTTGAGCTCGTCGACGGTGTAGCCCTGCTGCAGCAACGCGTCGCGCAGCCAGGCCGGATGCTCGCCCTGGCCGTCCCAGGTCTCGCCACTGACGGGATGCCGGTAGCGGATGGCGACGCTCCCCACCGGCGGCGGCGGCGCGGGCGGCATCGGCCCGCGCAGCTCGCGCGGGCTGATCTGCCAGAACTCCACCAGCTTGCGCACGGTGCGCAGGGCGGCGAGTTTCTCGGGAGGATAATCGTCGTCTTCGAGTTTCATCGGCCAATGGCGGCAGCCGTGGAGGAAGCGAAAGGAGCGCCTGCACCGGGAAGCGGGCCATGGCCCGGATCGGCGCGACGCCGGCCCGGCAGGCCGGGAGCACCAATGGTAGCCCCGCCGCGTGACGCTTTGGAAACGGGCGGACGCTTTTCGTTTCGCGCTTCGTGCAGCGGCGCCGCCGCGGGTTCGCTAGACTGGCCGTCGAGCCAACAAGGGCAGACACGCTCTGCGTCGTCGGATGTCACAACAAGAATGGGTCCCGGCCTGGGTCACGGCCACCGCGGTCGGCGCATGCGCGCTGCTGGCCGCGACCGCCTGCGCGGGCGCGCCGCCGCCCCTTGCGCATGCCCCGATCGCCGCACCCGCGCCGGCCCCGATCCCGGCCCCGGCGTCTTCCGCAGCCGCCGCGAAGCCGATGCCGGTGATCGACGCCTGCCCGCGGGAGCTCAACGTCCGGCAAGCGGTGACGGCGGACGTGCCGGGCTGGACGTCGACGAACCCGCAGGAAAGCTACCCGTTCGCGCGGATCGCGTTCTACAGCGGGCCGCCGGCGGACGACAAGCGCGTCGTGCCCACCTTCGAGAACCGCACCTCGACCGGCCTGCACGACGGCTGGCTGCTGCCGAAGCAGCCCGCAGGCTACTGGGTGCAGTGCCAGTACGGCAACACGGCGGCGGCGGTGATCCGCAAGCTCGACGACATCAACAACTTCTGCGTCGCCGACTACGACCCGCGCTTCACGACATTGGTCGTCAAGCACTGGGCCTGCATGCCCGGCAAGACGCCGCCACCGCCCGCGCCGAGACCGGCGACGCCCACCGCGAAGCTGCCGCAGAAGTGGACGCACGGCCCCTGATGCCGCGCTGACTCGCCGGCGCGGCGGCGCGGCAGCTCAGGCCGCGCGCCGCCGCTCCGCGAGCCCGGCCACCGTCGCGACGAGCTCGCTCGGCTGGATCGGCTTGGCGACGTGCGCCTGGTAGCCGGCGAGCATCGCGCGCGCCCGGTCTTCCGAGCGCGCGAACGCGGTGAGCGCGACCGCCGGCACGTTGCCGCCGTGCTCGGCGTCGAAGGCGCGGATGTCGCCGATGAGCTGGTAGCCGTCACGCTCGGGCATCCCGATGTCGCTCAGCAGCACATCGGGCGTCTCGCGCGCGAACGCGTCCAGCGCGTCGGCGGCGCTGCCGGCCTGGCGCACGTCGGCGCCGCACTCCGACAGCAACTGCGCGATGAGCTCGCGGGCGTCGGTGTCGTCGTCGACCACAAGCAGGTGCAAGCCGTGCAGGTCGACGTTGGCGAAGGTGCCGGCGGCCTCCGCGGCGGGCGCGTCGGCCTCCTGCGACGGCGCGGCGTCGAGGTCGCGGCCGCACGGCAGACGCACGACGAACGACGCGCCCTGGCCGAGGCCCGCGCTGCGCGCGCTCACCGCGCCGCCATGCATCGTGACGAGCTGGCGCACGATCGCGAGTCCGAGGCCGAGGCCCCCGTGGCGTCGCGTGATCGACGAATCGGCCTGGCGGAAGTGGTCGAACACGTGCGGCAGGAAGCGCGGCTCGATACCGGACCCCGTATCCGACACGACGAGCTCCACCTGCCCGCACGCGTCGCTCGCCGCCGCGACGCTCACGGTCACGCGCCCGCCCTCGGGCGTGAAGCGGATCGCGTTCGACAGCAGGTTCTCGACGACCTGCTGCAGCCGGGCGGCATCGCCGCGGATGTCGCAGGCCGCCGCGTCGACGCGGCGCTCGACGACGATGCGCCGCGCGTCCGCACGTTCGCGCATCGCCGCGATGGCCGCGTCGACCACGTGCCCGAGATCGGTGGCGCGCAACTCGAGCTGCACCTTGCCCGAGACGATGCGGCTCATGTCCAGCAGGTCCTCGATCAGCGCGGCCTGCGCGCCCGCGTTGCGCTCGATCGCCTCGAGCCCGCGCTGCTGCGTGGCCTCGTCCGCGCGCTTGAGCAGCAGCACCTTGGCCCAGCCGAGGATCGCGGTCAACGGGGTGCGCAGTTCATGCGACAGCGTCGACAGGAACTCGTCCTTGATGCGCGCCGCGCGCACCGACTCGACGCGCGCCGCGCGCTCGGCCTCCACGAGCCGCTCGCGCTCGAGCGCGACGCGGCGCATGCCCTCGACCAGCCGCGCGTTGTCGAGCGCGATCGCGGCGTGGGCGGCGACGCCGACGACGATGCGCTCGGCGCGCTCGCTGAACACGCCGACCTCCGGATGGCCGAAGAACAGCCCGCCGACGGTCTCCCCGCTGCGCAGCGTCACCGGCACCGCGAGGAAGCTGCGCACCGGCGACTCGCCGCCGTCGACGCCGAAATAGCTCGCCGAACTGGCGTAGCGCGCCTCGGCCGTGACGTCGGCGCAGCGCACCGTCTGGCCGTCGCCCCAGGCCGCGCCGAACAACGCCGCCGTGCGCAGCGAGTCGAACTGGCCGGGCGGCGGCTGCGAGATGCCGGCGAGCGCGAGCATCGGCGTGCCGGCGGCGTTGCGGGCGGCGGCGCGGGCGATGGTGACCGCGTCGACCTCCGCCCTCGCGTCCTCCTCGGCGTTCGCTGCGCCCAGCACGTCGCGCGCGACGGCGGGCGCGGCGGTCATGTCGTCGCGGTAGAAGAAGGCGCCGAACGACGCGCCGCTGACCTGTGTTGCGGCATCGATGACCGTCTGCAGCAGCGTGGCGAGGTCGAGCGTGGCGGAGATCGTCGCGCCCGTGCGGTTCAGGAAATGGAGCACGCCGGCCTCGTCGCGCAGCGCGTCCTCGCAGCGAAGCTGGGCCGTGACGTCGCGATAGCTCCAGACGCGCCCGACGCCGCGGCCGTCGATGCGCTGCACCTTCGAGAATCGTTCGAGCACCTGGCCGTCGGCCGTCTCGACGCGGTCGGTCGTCTCGCCGATGGCGTCGGGATCGGCGGCGTGGATGGCGGCGACGCGGCGCGCGACGGCGTCGGCGTCCCGCAACCGCGGGGCGGCGAGGCGTGCGAGGTCGGCGTGCAGGGCCCCGTCGACGGCCTCTCGCGCGAGGCCCCAGATTGCCAGGAACTTCTCGTTGAACGCGGTGACGCGGCCGGCCTCGTCGGTGACGAGGATGCCGTCGGCCGTCGACTCCAGCGTGGCGCGCGTGGTGGCGCGTGCGCCCGCCAGCTCCTCGGCGAGCGCGGCGAGCAGGCGCCGTGCGCACGCGAGTTCGTCATCGCGGTCGCCGGCGGCGTCGAGCGCGTCGCCGGCCGGGCGATCGAGGCCGCGCCGCATCGCGCGCGGCACCGCCATCGCAGCGCGGGCTGGGATCGGTCGGGACGGCGAGGCGGGATGGACGGCTTGGCGCTTGGACATGGCGATGGGCCAGCGGTCGAGTCGCAAAGCCCGCCGGCATCGGGGTCATGGCAGATGGCGCGCCCGCCGCGCGCCTGTCGATCGTTCAGCCAAGCCCCGTGGCGTGCGTCACTTCGTGTCGTTGATGTTGAGGAAGGGCACGACGCCGCCCGTCGTCGTGGGCAGCCGGCCGTCCCACTTGCGGATCGCCTCGCGCTCGTTCTCGATGCGGCGCAGCGACAGCAGCTCCGGCGTGACCTGCGCCTTCTGCAGCGACAGCGCCTCGGCCTCGGCCTTCGCGCTGGCGACCTTCTGCTGCGCCTCGACCTCGATGCGCTGCAGGTCGCGCTCGGCCTTGAGCTTGTCCTGCTCGGCCTTCACCTTGGCCTCGATCGCCTCGGCGAAGGACTTGGAGAACTGGAAGTTGACGATCGCGAACTCGTCGAGCACCAGCCCGTGGCGCGACATCTTCTCGCGCAGCAGCACGCCGATCTGGTCGCGCACCTCGGTGCGCTTGGTGATCAGCTCCTCCGCCGTGAAGCCGGCGGTGATGGCCTTCACGGCCTCCTGCACGGCGGGCAGGATGATGCGGTCGGCGGCGACGTCCGTGGTCGGGCCGATGTCGCGGAACGCGTTGACGGCCATCGCCGGGTTCAGGTGGTAGTTGATCGCGATGTGCGTGTGCACCTGCTGCAGATCCTTCGACGCGGCGTCGCCGTCACCCTCGCCCTTCTGGATGCGCACGTCCATCAGGTGCAGGGTGTCGACCAGCGGCACCATGACGTGGATGCCGGGGTCGAGCGCGCCGTCGGCGGCCTTGCCGAAGGTGGTGAGGATGCCGCGGTAGCCGGTCGGCACGATCGCGACCGGCGCGAGCACGTACGCCAGCACGGCCAGCACCAGCAGCACGACGCCGCGCCGCACCCAGGTCGCGCCCGCGGGCACGTCGACGAAGTTGTTGGCCATCCCTGTCCTCTCGTTGTTGGAACGAGAAGATTCTAGGAGCGCACGGTCGGGCAGCCGGGTGCCGAAAGCACCGTTTATCGGCGACTAGCGCCCCGCCGCCGACGCCGCGACGGGTTCGAACGCGCCCCCGCGCGTGAACCGGTCGCGCGTCCCGTCGGCGCGCCGGCAGGCCCCGTCGGCCTGGGCCGGCAGCCAGCGCGCGGCGCCCGAGACGCGGTCGATCGCGTGCTCGAAGGCGTCGAGCTGCGGCGGCACGTCGCGCATGCCGAGGTAGTGCGAGATCTTGTGCACGCCGCCGTTCGGGCCGGCGCCGCCGGACAGCTCGATCGCGACGGTGGGCGCGTCGGTGCGGTCGACGCGCGTGAAGTCCGGCAGCGACGCGAAGCCCGCGCCGGCGAGCGCGCCCAGCAGGCGCTGCGCCGCGGCGCGGTCGATGTGCGATGCGGGCGGCGCCGTGTCGCAGACGAAGCGCTCGCCCTTGAACTCGACGCGGCCGGAGCCGAACACGCGCACCGCGTAGATCGGGCACGCGCCGTAGCAGGCGGTGCGGCGCTGCTCGACGAAGGCGTCGTCGGGGAACGCGACCGGCGACGGCTGCGTGCCCGCGAGGATCGCCTCGAAGCGCGCGGCCGCGTCGGGCGCGGCCGTCGACGCGGCCGAGGCTTCCGGCACGAGCTGGCCGGTCGCGTCGAACACCTTCTTCGTGCCGTCCGGGCCGGGGCAGAACGGCACGTGGGCACCGTCGTTGCGCGGGATCCGGCGCCAGCGCGCGGTGCCGGCGACGCGGTCGACCTGGCGTTCGATCTCGGCGACGATGGGCGGCACGTCGCGCCCGCCGTCGTCCTCGACGCCGTGCGTGGCGCCGCCGACCTGCAGGCTCGTGACGGTGATCGCCGCGTTCGGGATCATCGGGCGCTGCGGGCGGTGGAGCTGGTCGAAGCCGACACGCGACATCGCGTCGATCAGCCGTTGCGCCGTCACGCGCAGCACGCGGTCGCCGAGCGGGTGCTTGACGCAGACGAAGGCGCTGCCCTCGAACTCGATCTCGCCCGAGCCGTGGATGCGCACGCTGTACGACGGGCAGCTGCCGCGGCAGCCGAGGCGCTGCATGGTGACGAGCGCGGTGTCGCCGTAGTCGCGCTCGACCGGCGCGTCGTCGGCGATCAGGCGATGGAATGCCGCGACCTGGCGGCCCGGCGCGGCCAGGTGCCATGCCACCGCGGCGGCGAACACGGCGACGATGACGACGAACGGCACGCTCGCCCTCAGCACCCGTCCGACCGCGTTGGCCCAGCTTCTCGAACCCATGTCTCTTTCAGCCTGGCGCGGCTGCGGAGCGCGCCGCGCGAAGCGGGGATTCTAGGAGCGGCACATGACAGCCGCGGCCGGGCCCCGGCACAGCCCCGCCGCGGCCAGGCGAATGGTCGAGTCGCGGGGCGCGAGCCGTCGGATCGGGCGGGCTCAGACCGGTTCGTACGACAGCTGCGGCACGGGCGCGCCCGCGATCTCGCCGACGTCGCCCAGCATCGCCTTCAGCTGGTCGCCGGACAGGACTTCCTGCACCAGCAGCGCCTCGGCCATCGCGTCGAGGCGGGCGCGCTGCGCCTTCAGCAACGTGCGGCAGGTGGCCTGCGCCTGCTCGAGCAGCGTGCGCGCTTCCTTGAGCACGGCGGACTGGATGTCCGGGCCCAGCAGTTCCTTCGGGATGCCGCCGACGCTCAGCAGGCCGAACGTCTCCGAGAAGCCGAGCGAGCCCACCATCTCGATGGCCAGTTCGGACGCGCGCTTCAGGTCGTCAGACGCGCCGCTCGACACGCTGTCGAGCACCAGCAGCTCGGCCTCGCGGCCGCCCAGCATCATCGCGAGGCGGCTCACGAGTTCGTTCTGCTTGTAGAGCGGATCCTCGGTGCCGCGCGTCATGTAGGTGACGCCGAGCGCCTGGCCGCGCGGCTCGATGGTGACGCGCTCGACGAGGCCCGCGCCCGTCCAGTGGCCGATCATCGCGTGGCCGGCCTCGTGGTAGGCGAGACGCACGCGCGTGCCCTCGGTCAGCAGGTCCTTGACGGGCGAGATCTCGCCGCCCAGCAGGTGCGTCTCGATCGCGCGCAGCACGTGGTCGGACGTGACCTTGGCCGCGCCCTTCTCGGCGGCGCTCGACGCGGCCTTGTTGACGACGTTGGCGATCTCGGCCGGCGACAGCCCCGGCGTCATGCGCGCCAGCGACGCGTGGTCGCACGAGCCGTCGTGCGTGACCTTGTTCAGGTACAGGTCGAACAGCTTCGCGCGTTCGGGCAGCGTCGGCTTGGACAGGCGCACCAGCATGTCGAAGCGGCCCGGGCGGCGCATCGCCTCGTCGATGTTGTTCTCGTGGTTGGTGGCGGCGACGACGACGACGTTGTCCATCGGCTCGAAGCCGTCCATCTCGACCAGCACCCGGTTGATGATGCGGTTCATCTCCGACTCGGCACCGCTGCCGTTGTCGCCGCCGCGCGAGCGCTTGCCGATGCCGTCCACCTCGTCGATGAACAGCACGCACGGCGCGTGCTTGCGCGCGAGCTTGAACAGCGCCTTGACCTTGGCGACGCCCGCGCCGTAG
>JASLEM010000595.1 GCA_030151165.1 Burkholderiaceae bacterium | reverse complement strand
GACTACCTCGGCGTGATCCGCGCCGGCATGGCCAATGTCGGGGAAGCGCGGAGCCAGGGCGCGTCCACGATCACGATGCAGGTCGCCCGCAACTTCTATCTGTCGACCGAAAAGACGTTTACCCGCAAGCTCTACGAGATTCTGCTGGCGCTCAAGATCGAGGCGCAATTGAGCAAGGACCAGATTCTGGAGCTGTACATGAACCAGATTTATCTGGGGGAGCGCGCCTATGGTTTCGCATCCGCCAGCGAAATCTACTTCGGGAAACCCCTTAAAGACATCACGATCGGAGAAGCGGCAATGCTCGCCGGGTTGCCCAAGGCCCCGACCGCGTACAACCCGATCAACAACCCCGCGCGGGCGCACGAGCGGCAGCAATACATCATCGACCGGATGTTCGTGAATGGTTTCATCACCGAGGACGAGCGCAAGGCTGCGCACGCCCAGGTCTTGACATACCGGGCGCCGTCCGAGTCCCCGATCCACGCGGAATACGTGGCCGAAATGGCGCGCCAGCTCGTGTTCGCGCAATACGGCGACGAGGCGTATACGCGCGGCCTGAACGTGCAGGTGACCGTCGATTCGGTCCAGCAGCTGGCGGCGTACCACGCCCTGCGGCGCGGGATCATGGACTACGAGCGCCGCCAGCAATTCAGGGGCCCGGAAGGCTACGTCGACCTGCCCGCCGACCCGAAGGCGGTGGACGAGCGCGTGTCGGAGGCGCTGGCCGACCACCCCGACAACGACGAGCTGAAATCGGCCGTCGTGCTGTCGGCGACCCCCAAGAAGGTCATTGTCGAGTTGCAGACAGGCGACACCGTCACCATCACCGGCGACGGTTTGAAGCCCGTCACGTCCGGCCTGGCCGCCAAGGCCGACCCGAAAGTTCAGATCCGCCCGGGCGCGATCGTGCGCGCCTTGCAACTGCCCAAGGGCGACTGGACGCTGACCCAGCTGCCCGAAGTGCAGGGCGCCTTCGTCGCGACGGAGCCGACCACCGGCGCGATCCGCGCGCTCGTCGGCGGCTTCGACTACAACCAGAACAAGTTCAACCACGTCACGCAGGCCTGGCGCCAGCCGGGCTCGAGCTTCAAGCCCTTCATCTACTCGGGCGCGCTCGAGAAGGGCTTTACGCCGTCGACGGTCATCAACGACGGCCCGCTGTTCTTCGACGCCGGCACCACCGGCAGCCAGCCGTGGGAGCCGAAGAACTACGAGGGCACCTTCGAAGGCCCGATGACGATGCGCAACGCGCTCGCCAAGTCGAAGAACATGGTGTCGATCCGCATCCTGCAGTCGATCGGCCCGGCCTACGCGCAGCAGTGGATCTCGCGCTTCGGCTTCGACCCCGAGAAGCATCCGCCCTACCTGACGATGGCGCTCGGCTCGGGCTCGGTCACGCCGATCCAGATGTCGGTCGGCTACGACACCTTCGCCACCGGCGGCTACAAGGTCAACCCGGTGCTGATCACGCGCGTCGTCGACGCCCGCGGCAAGGTGCTGCTCGACCAGGCGCCGAAGCCGCTGGACGACTCGATGCGCGTCATCGAGCCGCGCAACGCCTTCATCATGAACACGCTGCTGAATTCCAACACCCGCTTCGGCACCGCCGCCAAGGCGCAGGCGATGCTCAAGCGGCCGGACGTCTACGGCAAGACCGGCACGACCAACGACTCGCTCGACGCCTGGTTCTGCGGCTTCCAGCCGTCGCTGTCGGCAATCGTGTGGATCGGCTACGACAACCCGAAGAAGCTCGGCGACCACGAGACCGGCGGCGGCCTCGCGCTCCCGGTCTGGATCGAGTTCATGCAGCAGGCGCTGGCGGACGTGCCCGTGGCCGACCTCGTGCCGCCGGACGGCGTGATGAACGTCAACGGCGAGTGGTACTTCAACGAGTTCGGCCCGGCCTCGGGCGTGAGCGGCGTCGGCCTGGACGACAAGGCGCCGAAGGAATCGACCGAGGACGAGAAGAAAAGCATCCTCGACCTGTTCAAGACCGGCAACTGAGGCCCGGCCCGGCCCGCGCGCCGGTTGCTTCCGCCGGCGCGCGCGACGCTCAGGCGCGCGGCTCGTCCAGCATCGCAGCGAATTCGTGCGCGAAGCGGTGCGCGTCGCCGGGCCAGCGCGCCGAGAGGTAGCGGCCGTCGCGCACGGTGAAGCCGACGCGGCGCAGTCGGTCGGAATCCCGCAGCAGAGCTGGCGGCCCGGCCAGAAAGTCAAGCGGCGAACGTAACGAAGCGCTGACCTCGTCCTGCACCGTCTGCGGATAGGTGCGGTAGTAGTCGCCGAGGCGTCGGCGCGTCAGTCGCCAGGCGAGCATCTCGAGCTGGCGCGTCAGGCCGGTGGTGCGGCGTCCGTACAACACGCTGCGGCCCGCGTCGGTGCCGTGGATCGCTGTCGAGCGCGCGACGAGCACCGCGCCGTGGCAGATCGCCGCGACCGGCTTGTCGGCCGCGAAGAACGCCGCCACCGCCGACTGCAGCACCGGCGACTCGAGGTACTCGCGCATGCCCGGCGCATGGCCGCCGGGCAGCAGCAACGCGTCGAAGAGGCCGGCCCGCACGCCGGTGGCGATGTCGGACCACGCCAGCGGCTTCGTGAACTCGGGGGAGCTCGCCATGCGGTCGTGGTCGGCGACCGCGTTCGCCTGCGCGCGCAGCATCGGCGCGAGCAGGCCGAGGTCGGTGCCCTTCAGCATGCGCGGGTCGGCCTGGGCGCGCACGCCGCCGGGCGTCGCGAAGACGCAGCGATGGCCGGCCTCGGTGAGCACGCGCCAGGGGATGCCGGCCTCGGACGGATCGAAATCGAGCCGCGGCAAGGGGATCAGGATCGTCGCCACGGGTCGCGCGCCGGCGTTCTCAGGCCGCGGAAACGAAGGGCAACGGGCGTCCGCCCTGCAGGCCGGCTTCGTCGGACAGGCGCACGAAGAAGTCGACGCCGTCGCGCGTGTCGCGCCAGCGGCCGTCCGAGAACTTGAAGTGGTAGCCGCCCTGGCGCGCCGCGAGCCAGATCTCCTGCAGCGGCGGCTGCTTGTTGACGACGATCCTGCTGCCGTTCGGGAACGCGAGCTCGAGCAGGCTGCCGGCGCGGTTCGAGTCGATGTCGATCACGCCCTGCTGCAGCCACTCGTCGCACTGGCGCTCGATGGCGGCGAGCAGGCGGTCCGCCGCATCGTGGTACTCGGTGTCGTGCAACGTCGAAGTCGCCATGGTCGATAGAATCCGTCTGATGAATGAATGTCCGGCATCGAGTTTAGCGGCGCGCCGCCCCCCTGCGCCCGGCGCAGTCTTGGAGGGACGCGGATCGATGCGCGCGCTCGCGCTCGGTGCCGTCGTCGCAGGCGCGGCCGCGCTGTCGCTGCTCGCCGGCTGCGGCCAGAAGGGCCCGCTGTTCCTGCCCGCCACGCAGGGCACGTCGGCGCGGCCGGCCGCACACGTTCCGAGCTCGCCCGAGTCCGAAGACCGCATGCCGCCGCCGCCCGCGGTGCCGCCGATGCCCACCGAAGAGCCCGTGCCCGCGCCCACCGGCGTCGTCTCGCCCGGCAAGTAGGCGGCGCCCGCGTTCAGGGCGCGAGACGCCCTTCCTCGACCGCGTGGCAGGCCACGCGCACCGCGCCGGACGGCAGCATCATCGGCCGCTCGACCCGGCACCGCGCGTTCGCATGCGGGCAGCGCGGGTGGAACGCGCAGCCGGACGGCGGCGCGAGCGGGTTCGGCACCTCGCCGAGCACCTGCGCGCGCGGGCGCCCGCTCATGCGCAGGTCGGGGATCGCGGCCAGCAGCATGTGCGTGTACGGATGGCGCGGCGCGGAGAACAGCTCCTGCTTCGGCGCCAGCTCCACCAGCCGCCCGAGGTACCTCGTCGCTGACATAGCGCACGACCACGAGGTTGTGGGAGATGAACAGGCACGTCAGCGCGCGTTCCCGCTGCAGGTCGACCATCAGGTTGAGCACCTGCGCCTGCACCGAGACGTCGAGCGCGGAGGTCGGCTCGTCGCACACGAGGAACTCGGGCCGCGACGCGAGCGCGCGCGCGATCGAGATGCGCTGGCGCTGGCCGCCCGAGAACTGGTGCGGGAACCGCGTCGTGTCGGCGTTCTTCAGGCCGACCGACGCCAGCAGCTCGATCACGCGCGCGGGGACGTCGGCGGCCGGCAGCAGGCGCTGCTCGAGCAGCGGCTCGGCGACGATGTCGGCGACGCGCCAGCGCGGGTTGAGGCTCGCGTACGGATCCTGGAAGATCATCTGCATGCGGCGCCGCATCGCGCGCGCGGCGTCGCGCGGGCCGGCGAGCGTCTCCTCGATGTCCGCGCCGTCCAGCCGCGCGCTGCCCGAGCTCGGACGCTCGAGCCCGACCATCATCCGAGCCAGCGTGCTCTTGCCGCAACCCGATTCGCCCACCAGCGCCAGCGTTCGCCCCGGCTCGATGGAGAAGCTGACGTCGTCGACGGCGTGGATGCGGCGCGGCTCGTCGCGGCGCAGCACGCGATCGACCCACGGCGTCGCGAGCTCGAAGGTCTTGCCCAGGTGGCGTGCCTCGACCATCGCGCTGCGCGAGCCCGTGAGGTCCGGCGGCGCGGCGACCGTGCTGTCGCTGAAGGCGTCCTTCATGACATCGTCCCGTCGACGAGCGGCCACCAGCACGCCGCGCGCGTGCGGCCGACGAGCGCGAGCTCCGGCCGCTCGGCCTCGCACTTCGGGCTCGCCTTCGGGCAGCGCGGGTGGAACGCGCAGCCGGACGGGATCTCGCCGAGCCGCGGCAGCGCGCCCTCGATCTGCGCGAGCCGACCCTCGGCCGCGTCGAGCGTGGGCACCGAGGCCATCAGGCCGGCCGTGTACGGATGCGCGGGGCGATGGATCACCTCCTGCACCGGCCCGATCTCCACGACACGCCCCGCGTACATCACGGCGACGCGGTCGCAGGTCTCGGCGATGACGCCCATGTCGTGCGTGATCAGCATCACCGCCGTGCCGCGCGCCTGCGAGACCTGGCGCAGCAGCGCGATGATCTGCGCCTGCACGACGACGTCGAGCGCTGTCGTCGGTTCGTCCGCGATGATCAGCCGCGGCTCGCCGGCGAGCGCGAGTGCGATCACCGCCCGCTGGCGCATGCCGCCGGAGAACTCGTGCGGATACTGGTCGACGCGCGTCTCGGGCGCCGGGATGCCGGTCTGGCGCAGCAGCTCGATCGCGCGGGCGCGCGCCTCGGTCGCGCCCAGCGGCAGGTGCGTGCGCAGCGTCTCGACGAGCTGGCGGCCGACCGTGTGCAGCGGGTTCAGCGACGTCAGCGGATCCTGGAAGATCGCGCCGATCTGCTTGCCGCGCAGCCGCCGCATCGCTTCGGGCGCGAGGTCGTCGATGCGCTGGCCGTCCAGCAGGATCTCGCCGCCGCTCACGTGACCCGGCGGATCGATCAGGCCGATGATCGCGGCGCCGGTCAGCGACTTGCCGGCGCCCGATTCGCCGACGACGCCGAGGATCTCGCCCGGCGCGATGTCGAACGACACGCCGTCGAGCGCGCGCAGCGAGCCGCGGCGGGTCGGGAAGTCGACGCGCAGCTCGCGCACCTCGAGCAGCGGCGCCGTCATCGAAGCCTCGGATTCAACGCGTCGCGCAGCCAGTCGCCCAGCAGGTTCACGCTCATCGCGATCAGCACCAGCGCGACGCCGGGGAACACCGTGATCCACAGTTCGCCGGCGTAGAGGAAGTCGTTGCCGTTGCGGATCAGCGTCCCGAGCGACGGCGTCGTCGGCGGCACGCCCACGCCGAGGAAGGACAGCGTCGCCTCCGTGATGATCGCCTGGCCGACCTGGATCGTCGCGAGCACCAGCACCGGCCCGAGCACGTTGGGCAGCACGTGCCGGCGCAGGATGCGCAGCCGCGACACGCCGATCAGCCGCGCGGCCTGCACGTATTCCTTGTGGCGCTCGACCAGCGTCAACCCGCGCACCGTGCGCGCGTAGCGCACCCAGTCGGTCGCGGCGATCGCGAAGATCAGCACGCCGAAGGCGACCAGGTCGCGCGTCTGCGGGAAGACGACGCGGCCGACGCCATCGATCAGCAGCGCGACGAGGATCGGCGGGAACGAGAGCATGACGTCGCACAGCCGCATCAGCGCGGCGTCCAGCACGCCACCGACGAAGCCCGCCACGAGCCCGACGCTGACGCCGAACAGCATGGACAGCGCGACCGACGCGAGCCCCACCACCAGCGAGACGCGCGCGCCGTACATGATGGCGGAGAGCATGTCGCGGCCCTGGTCGTCGGTGCCGAGCACGTAGGTCGCGCGGCCGTCCGCCATCCATGCCGGCGGCAGGTGCGAGTTGTTGAGGTCGAGCGTCGACAGGTCGAACGGATCATGCGGCGCGATCAGCGGCGCGCCGAACGCGCAGACGAGGCAGACGATCGCGAGCGTCGCGGCGACCAGCGCGACCGGCGAATGGACGAAGTCGAACCAGAGATCGCTGCCGACGAACCGCTCGAAACGCGACGGCCGCCGCGCCACCGCATCGACGGCTTGCGAGCGCGCGGGCGCGGCGCGTTCGCTCATCGGCCGACCCCGCCGGCGCCCGCGCTCGCGCCCGACGCCGCGGCCCCGCGTCCTCGCAGCCGCGGGTCGACCGCGACGTAGAGCAGGTCGACGACCAGGTTGATCACGACGAAGACGACCGCGATCAGGCACAGGTAGGCGGCCATCACCGGCACGTCCGCGAACTGCACGGCCTGGATGAACAGGCTGCCCATGCCGGGCCACGCGAACACCGTCTCGGTGATTATCGAGAACGCGACGAGGCTGCCGAACTGCAGGCCGGAGATCGTCAGCACCGGGATCAGCGTGTTGCGCAGCGCGTGGCGGAAATGGACGATGCGGTCCGGCAGGCCGCGGGCGCGCGCGAACTTGATGTAGTCGGAGCGCAGCACCTCGAGCATCTCGGCGCGCACCAGGCGCATCACGAGCGTCAGCTGGTAGAGCGACAACGCGATCGCCGGCAGCACCAGATGGCGCCAGCCGTCCACCGTCAGCAGGCCGGTGCTCCAGTCGCCGACCTGCACCGTGGCGCCGCGGCCGGAGCTCGGAAGCCAGCCGAGCAGCACCGCGAACCCTTCGATCAGCAGGATCCCGACCAGGAAGCCGGGCAGCGAGACGCCCAGCAGCGAGACGATCATCGCGACCTGCGCGTCCCAATGGCGCCGCCGCAACGCGGTGAATACGCCCAACGGTATGCCGAACACCGTCGCGATGATGGCCGCGGCGATCGACAGCTCCAGCGTCGCCGGCAGGCGCTCGGCGATCAGCACGGATACCTCGCGACCCTGGCGCAGGCTGACGCCGAAGTCGCCGTGCAGCGCATGGCCCACGAAGCGCGCGAACTGCAGCGGCGCGGAGCGGTCGAGGCCGAGGTCGCTGCGCAGTTGCTGGCGCTGCTCGAGCGTCGCGTCCTGGCCGACCATGTTGTTGACCGGATCGCCCACGTACTGGAACAGCGCGAACGCACCCATCCCGACGACCAGCAGCACGAGCACGGCCTGGCCGAATCGACGGAGGATGAACGACAGCATCGCGTCAAGAATAACTGCAATGAAACGCCGCCCACCCCGGGCTTACCTTGCGTCGCGCGGGCTTCGCGCGCGGCGCGCCGGAAATGAAAAAGGCCCGTCCGAAGACGAGCCTTTCGTGGCTCCGCGCGAGGCGGAGCGCCGATCCGGTGCCCGGCGCGAAGCCGGGAAGACCACCGAAGATCAGAAGTTGTGGACGACGCCCAGGTTGAAGCCCTTGGTGCCCACGCCGTTTTCCGTGGCGTTGCCCACGGTGAAGCCGGCGTTGTGGCCGAAGTCGTTGTTGTCGTTGTGGATGCGCGCGTAGGCCGTGTAGATCGACGTGCGCTTCGACAGCGGGTAGACGTAGCCGACGCCGAACTGGCTCGAGTCTTCGTTGCCCGTGTTGGTGGCGATGGCGTCGTTGGTGCGGTCGTTGTGGTGGATGTACGAAGCCAGGATCTGGCCGCCGGCGAACGGAACGGTCACGCCGCCCATCAGGTCGAGGACGTCCAGCTTCTTGCCGCCGGTCGGGCTGCCGCTCGACTTCTGCGCCAGGGCGTGGATCTTCACGACGCCGAAGTCGTACGTGCCGCCGAGGGTGTAGTTCTTGCGCGAGGAGCCGACGCCGTTGGAGTTGTCGACCTGGTAGAACGTGAAGCCGGCATAGGCCGGGCCGTTCACGTACGTCAGGGCAGCGCCGGTTTCGCGGTTGGCTTCCCAGTTGCCGGTCTGCTCGCCGAAGGCGATTTCAGCGGCACCGGTCAGGCCGGCGATCGACGGCGTCACGTACGTCACCGAGTTGTTCAGGCGGATGCCCGACGGATCGATGATGTTGTTGATCTGGCCAGCGAAACCGGTGCCGAACGGATCGATCGTGCTCAGGTTGTTGAACCCGAGGCTGTATTGACGACCGGCGCTCAGGCCACCGAAGGCGCCCGTCAGGTCGCCGTGAGCCTGGCGGCCCATGAAGTTGTTGGAACCCGTGCAGAAATTCGCACCGCTGTCCGTCACGGTCTTGCCCGTGGAGTTGCTGGTCGCGGTGAACTTGTCGCCCGCGGCGCTGTCGGCGCAATAGCCGGTTTCCAGCTGGAACGAGGCCTTGTAGCCGCCGCCGAGGTCTTCGACGCCCTTGAAGCCGATGCGCGAGCCGCCGGTCACGCCGGAGGACAGACGGAGGGACTTGCCAGCAGGGGTGCCGCTATCCAGAACCAGGCCCAGGTCGACCTTGCCGTAGATGGTGACCGACGATTGAGCGTATGCGGCGCCGGTGACGGCGGTGAGCACTGCGAGAGCGAGCAGCGACTTTTTCATTGCGAATATCTCCTAGGGTTAACAAGAGATTCCAATTGCAGCCACGGCTGGGGGCGATTTCTTATTCTCACGCCTGAGACCGCGACCGTTCGGAAGCTTCGGCTATTGCACCAGACGGACCCTCCCGGTGCAAAGCTTCGCCGGCGAAATCACGCCGCCCTGTTGTCTGCCAGCAACGACGCCGCGGGGCCGCCCGGACGTTGTTGCGCAACGCGTCGGCGCGGGGTTTCGGACGCTTCGCGCGGGTCCATCGGTTATCGTTCGCCCATGGATTTGAGCCTGGTCGATCGTTGGTTGTGCGGCGCGGAAGCGGCGCTGCGAACCCTGTCCGGCGGCGCGCGCGCCGAGCGTCCCGCGCCTGCCGGTGGCGCCCCGGAACCGGCGCCGTCCGGGCCGTCGACGGCGCTGGAAGTGCTCAGCGCCGAGGAGCGGCGGCTGTCCGGCGCGCTGATGCGGGTGAACCACGTCGGCGAGGTCTGCGCGCAGGCGCTCTACCAGGCGCAGGCGCTGGCCACGGACAACGCCGACCTGCGCGCGCAGATGGAGCACGCGGCGCGGGAGGAGATCGACCACCTCGCCTGGACGCAGGCGCGCCTGGACGAACTCGGCGATCGCCCGAGCCTGCTCAACCCGCTCTGGTACGGCGGCGCCTTCCTCATCGGACTGGCCGCGGGCCGCCTGGGCGACCGCGTCAGCCTGGGCTTCGTCGTCGAGACCGAACGCCAGGTCGAGCACCATCTCGCCGGCCATCTCGAACGACTGCCCGCGCAGGACGTCGCGTCGCGCGCCATCGTCGCGCAGATGCAGGCCGACGAGGCCGCGCACGCCGTCGCCGCACAGCAGGCCGGCGGCATCGAACTGCCGGCGCCGGTGCGTGCCGCGATGCGTCTCGCGGCCCGCGTCATGACGACCACGGCGCACTACATTTAATAGGCGCCTGGATATTCGTCGGAATTCGCGACGAAAAACCGTCAGCTTGGTTCGACGACTTCGAAACTCGTCGTGATGTCGGCCGTCTTGCCGAGCATGATGGTCGCCGAGCAGTATTTGTCATGCGACATCGTGATGGCGCGTTCGACCGCCGCCGGGGGGATTGCGCGGCCGGTGACGACAAAATGGAGGTGCAGGTGCGTGAACACCTTCGGATCCTCGTTCGCGCGCTCGGCCGTGGCCTTGACCTGGCAGCCCGCGACGTCGTGCCGCCCGCGGCGCAGGATCAGCACCACGTCGTAGGCCGTGCAGGCGCCGGCGCCGGCCAGGAACGTCTCCATCGGGCGCGGCGCCAGGTTGCGACCGCCGCCGTCCGGCGCGCCGTCCATCGTCAGCAGGTGGCCGCTGCCGGTTTCCGCGCTGAAGGCCATGCCGCTCGCCGGCAGCCAGTTGATCGTGCATTCCATGTCGAGGTCCCGGGATTCGCGAAATTGCAGGGGGCGCGACTGCGCCGTGTCGATTGTGCAACGCAGGCCGGCGCCCCGCTTGCCCCAGGGCACCGCAAATCCCGTCCAACTTGGTGCACGACCGCGCTTTTCGCACCGCCAGGAGGCTTTGGAGACCCCTCCCTACAGAGGAGAACGAAGATTTATTGCGGCGCAGCAATCGCTGCGCTAGACTGGCTTCATTGTTGGTTCGGAACACGGCGCCACGCCTCTTCCGCACCGACCGCAAGTTGTCTCCTCCACCTCCTTAAAACTGGTGGATTCAGGCCCGAAGCTGTGAAGCTTTGGGCCTTTTTCTTGGTCGGGACGAATTCGCTGGCGGCGTGGACTCGGTTCACGCAATAAGAACCCGCGCGCCACCGAGCGACTTATCATCCGCCCGCTCTACTCAACCTTCGACTGGAGCCCCGATGGCCGCCGCTCGCCCCCCGCGCGAAACCCCCTCCGACGCTTCCGGGGTCACCGCGATCGGCATCGCGAGCGCGCCCGCCCCCGTCTCGGCGCTCTCGCGCACCGCCCAGGCGATCGCCGGCACCTACCTGCGCCGGATCCTGACGGCGCGTGTCTACGACGTCGCCGTCGAGACGCCGCTCGAGCCCGCGAAGAACCTGTCGCGCCGCCTCGGCAACCAGGTGCTGCTCAAGCGCGAGGACACCCAGTCCGTCTTCAGCTTCAAGCTGCGCGGCGCGTACAACAAGATGATCAACCTGCCGCCCGCGGCGCTGCAGCGCGGCGTGATCTGCGCGTCGGCCGGCAACCACGCGCAGGGCGTCGCCCTCAGCGCGAAGCGCCTGGGCGCGCGGGCGGTCATCGTGATGCCGGTGACGACGCCCAAGGTCAAGATCGACGCCGTCCACGCGCTCGGCGGCGAGGTCGTCCTGCACGGCGACAGCTACTCCGACGCCTACGCCCACGCGGTGCAGATCGAGAAGGACGAGGGCCTGACCTTCGTTCACCCGTTCGACGACCCCGACGTCATCGCCGGCCAGGGCACCGTCGCGATGGAGGTGCTGCGCCAGCACCAGGGCCCGATCGACGCGGTGTTCGTCGCGATCGGCGGCGGCGGGCTGATCTCCGGCGTCGCGGCCTACATCAAGGCGCTGCGGCCCGAGATCAAGGTCATCGGCGTGCAAGCGCAGGACTCCGACGCGATGCTGCGCTCGGTGCGCGCCGGCAAGCGCGTCACGCTGACCGACGTCGGCCTGTTCTCCGACGGCACCGCCGTGAAGCTGGTCGGCGCCGAGACCTTCCGCGTGGCACGCGCGCTGGTCGACGAGTACATCACCGTCGACACCGACGCCGCCTGCGCCGCGATCAAGGACGTGTTCCAGGACACGCGCAGCGTGCTCGAGCCGGCCGGCGCGCTGGGCGTGGCCGCGATCAAGCAGTACGTCGAGACGCACAAGCTCAAGGGCCGGACGTTCGTCGCGATCACCTGCGGCGCGAACATGAACTTCGATCGCCTGCGCTTCGTCGCCGAGCGCGCGGAGTTCGGCGAGCAGCGCGAGGCGCTCTACGCCGTGACCGTGCCCGAGGAGCGCGGCAGCTTCCGCCGCTTCTGCGAGCTGATCGGCCCGCCGGGCGGCCAGCCGCGCCAGGTCACCGAGTTCAACTACCGGATCAACGACGCGTCGAAGGCGCACGTGTTCGTCGGCATCACGATCGCGAAGCGCGACGAAGCCGAGAAGATCGCGCGCCACTTCGACCGCCACGGCTTCCCGACCGTCAACCTCACCGGCGACGAGCTGGCGAAGGAACATGTGCGTCACATGGTCGGCGGTCGCGGCGAGCTCGCCGGCGACGAGCGCCTGTTCCGCTTCGAGTTCCCCGAGCGCCCGGGCGCGCTGCTGCGCTTCCTCAACTCCATGCACGCCGACTGGAACATCAGCCTGTTCCACTACCGCAACCAGGGCGCCGACTACGGCCGCATCCTGGTCGGCCTCGTCGTGCCGAAGAAGGACAGCAAGGCGCTCGCGAAGTTCATGGAGTCGCTGGCCTACCCGTGGGTCGAGGAGACGGACAACCCCGTCTACAAGCTGTTTCTCCGCTAGCCGACCGGCTCGCGCGCGTCA
The DNA here is from genome assembly GCA_030151165.1 of Burkholderiaceae bacterium. Next base: position 5,936 of record JASLEM010000595.1, on the reverse strand, counting down.
CGCGCGGGCAGATCACCAGTGCGACGGGAGCTCGCGCAGCACGCGCAGCCGCCCGTCCTCGAGCGAGATGATCGCCGCGTGCTCGAGGTCGCGCAGGATGCTGGCGGCCATCTCCTGCGAGCAGCCGAGCCGCAGCGGCAGGTCGATCTCGGCGATCGGCTCGCGCACGAGGCGCGTGCCGTCGAACTGCGCCTGCGCGACGGCGTCCAGCCAGCGCTTGAGCCGGCCGTAAGCGTCGTTCAGCGCGAACTGGCTCGCCGCGAGCGTGGCGACGCGCGCGCGCTGGATGATCTTCGAGATCAGCTCGAGCGCGAACGTGGGCCGCTCGCCGATGTACTGCAGCAGCGTCGTGCGCTCGACCAGCGCGCAGGTGGTGTCCGACAGCGCCTCGACGCTGGCCATGCGCGCGCCGCCGTCCAGGCCCATCTCGCCGAGGTAGTCGCCCGGGCCGTAGAGGCCGAAGGTGACGTGGCGACCGGTGTCGCTGCCCGTGAAGGCGCGCAGCTCGCCCGCCAGGACGATGTAGAGCGCGTCGCCGCGGTCGCCCTCGTCGAGCACCAGCGCGCCCTTGCGGAAACGCCGGATCTCGCTGCGTTCGGCGAGCGGGCGCAGCATCTCGGGCAAGGCGTTGTAGTCGATCGGTCCGGATTTGCGTGGCGTCATGCGGGGCTCCGGCGCTGCGGGCGTGAGGCAGCGCAAGGTCGGGCGAGTTCTCTGCGGGTTCAGTATCGCCGGTTTGCCATTCTCCGGCAGCGCCCGGCCGCGTTCCGCCCTGTCGCGCGGAAAGAGGCGTCCGTCCGGCGGCTCGTGCAGCTCGTCGCAGCGGCGTGGCGCCGGCGCGGCCGCCGCGCCACGATGCGCCGCAACGCCACTGCCCGACTCCGCCATGAACGCGCCGACCACTTTCCCGCCCGACTGGCTCGTCCTCGACGACGTGTCGTTCGGCTACGGCCGCGGCCCGGCCGTGAACCGCAATCTGTCGCTCGCGCTGGGGCCCGGCATCACCGGGCTGCTCGGGCCCAACGGCGCGGGCAAGTCGACGCTGATGCGCATGCTGGCCACGCTCGCGCGCCCGCGCGGCGGCCGCATCCTGTGGCACGGCACGGACATCGCGCGCGACCCCGACCCGCTGCGCGCCACGCTCGGCTACCTGCCGCAGGACTTCGGCGTCTACCCGGCGCTGTCCGCGCGCGAGTTCCTCGCCTTCCTCGCCGCGGTGAAGGGCCTGCCGGCGGCGGAGACCGACGAGCGCGTCGACGCCTGCCTCGCGCAGGTCGGCCTCGGCGACGCCGCCGACCGCCCGCTCGCCGGCTTCTCGGGCGGCATGCGCCAGCGCGTGGGCATCGCGCAGGCGCTGCTCAACGACCCTCAGCTGCTGGTCGTCGACGAGCCGACCGTCGGCCTCGACCCCGGCGAGCGCCTGCGCTTCCGGCACCTGCTGACCGAGCTCGCCGGCGAGCGGCTCGTGCTGCTGTCGACGCACATCGTCTCCGACGTCGAGGCCAGCGCCGCCGCCATCGCGGTGATGAAGGCGGGCCGGCTCGTCTTCCACGGCACGCCCGAGGCGCTGATCGCCGGAGCGCGCGGCCGCTGCTGGGACTGGACGATCGCGCCCGCGCAGCTGCCCGCCGTGCGCCAGGCCTTCGTCGTGAGCCAGTCGATCCACCGCGGCGCGAGCGTGCAGGTGCGCGTGCTCGGTGCGCAATCGCCGGGCGCCGGCGCGCTCGCGGTCGAGCCCGGCCTCGAGGACGCCTACACCGACCTCCTGGCCCGCGAGCCCGACGACCTCGGCGCCGCCGTGCCCTCGACCTCGTTCGCGCAGGCCTGACATGACGACACGCGCCCTGCTCGACTCGCCCCCGCGGCCCGCCGCCGCGCCGGCCCGCGCGCGCGTCTCGCGTCCGCATCCGCTGCTCGCGATCCTCGTCGCCGACCTGCGGCAGCGCACGCGCAGCACGCGCTTTCGCGTCCTCATGCTGCTCGCCGCGCTCGCCACGTGGTGGTGCTTCCCGGCGCCCGACGCGGGCTACCTCGTCGTCGCGATCGGCGCGCACTACCGCGGCTTCTATTCGAGCGCGTGGATCGGCATGGTGCTCGCGATGCTGACGATGCTGTGGGCGCTCGCCGGCTTCTACGTCGTGCGCGGCACGCTGCAACGCGACTTCGACACGCGCGTCTGGCAGCTGCTCGGCGCGAGCTCGATGTCGCGCACGGGCTACCTCGTCGCGAAATGGGCGAGCCACCTGCTGGTGCTGCTCGCGATCCTCGCGGGCACGCTGCTGGTCGGCCTCGCGGCGCAATGGGTGCGCGCGGAGGATCGCCACGTCGACCTGTGGGAGCTCGCCAAGCCGGCGCTGTTCATCTCGCTGCCGGTGCTCGCGATGTGCGCGACCCTCGTCGTCTGGTTCGACATGATCCCGTGGCTGCGCCGCACCGCCGGCAACGTCGTGTTTTTCTTCGTGTGGATCGGCCTGCTGTCGTCCGGCGCCGCGCAGCTCGCGCACGAGCACGCGCGCCATCCCGGCGCGACGTTGCCGGAGATCGTCGCGCGCCAGCCCTGGACGAGCGACATGGCCGGGCTGCAGATGATGCAGTGGTCGATCGACGCGCAGGTGCGCCCGCAGTTCCCCGGCATGAAGCTCGCCGAGGGCTTCTGCGTCGGCTGCGGCCCGCTCGACGCGAAGCTGCAGCGCTTCACGTGGATACGGTGGGAGGCATCACCCGCGGTGCTGTGGGGGCGGCTGCTCTGGCTCGCGCTGGCCGTGGGCGGCGTACTGGCGGCCGTGCCCTTCCTCGACCGGGCCGCGAGCCGCGCGAGCGTGTCGGGCACGTCCGCGAAAGCCGCGCGCGCGCCGCGTTCGCTGCGCTGGCTGCGCGCCGCGCTCGCGCCGCTGCGCCGCTTCCCGTTCGGCGTGCTCGTGGCCGCGGAGACCAGCGTGCTGCTGCGCACGCGCGCCTGGTGGTGGTGGGCCGCGTGGGCGCCGTTGTGGGCGGCGCAGGTGTTCGGTTCGCGCCAGGAGGTGGCGCTCGCGATGCTGGGCGGCTGGACGCTGCTGCTCGACGCGTTCTCGCGCGCGGGCCTGCGCGAGAGCGAGCACCACACCGGCGAGCTGGTGTGGACGGCGCCGGGCGCGGCGCGTCGACTGCTGCGCGCGCGCGCCGCGATGCTGCCGGGCCTCGCGACGATCGCGATCGCGCCGGGGCTGCTGCACGCCGCGACGAGCGCGCCCGCGATGCTGCTGCCTGCCCTCGCGATCGCGGCGTCGCTCTCGATGGGGGGCCTCGCCTCGGGCCTGCTGACGCGCAGCAGCCGCCCGTTCGAGCTGGTGTTCCTGGTCACGGCCTATGCGACGACGCAGGGCGTGCCGCTGCTCGACGCCGCAGCGCGCGGCACCGGTGTCGCGCTTGCGCACCTGGCGCTCGCCGCGGCGGCCGGCGCGTTGCTCGTGGTCGTGCCGTCGGAGGCGGCCGGCCGCCGGCGCTGAGCGCGCGCAGCCTTCGGCTCACGCGCCGCCGAGGCGCCCCTTCAGAAACTCGATGAACACCTTCGCGCTCGCGGGCAGCAGGCGCGACGCCGTCACCGCGTGGATCGGCAGCGGCGCCATCGACCACTGCGGCAGCACGCGCACGAGCCGGCCGCTGGCGACGCCGTCACGCACGAGGTCCGGCGTCAGCACGCCGATGCCAAGGCCGCGCTCCGCGAGCAGCCGCAGCAGGCCATGGTTGTTGACGGTGACCCGGCCGCGCGTGGCGACGGTCACGCCTGCGTCCCCATGCTTGTCCGGCCCCGCGCGCTCGAGCCGCCAGCTCGCGCCGCTGCGCGTGGCGAACAGCTGCAGGCAATCGTGCTCCGCCAGGTCGGCGGGCGCGGTCGGCTCGCCGCGCAGGTCGAGGTAGGCCGGCGACGCGAACAACGCGCGGTCGACGCTGCCGATGCGCCGCGCGACGAGCTGGTCGCCCTTGACGTCACCCAGGCGGATCGCGATGTCGACGTGGTCGCCCACGAGGTCGGTCTTGCGCGACGACAGGTCGAGGTCGAACGTGATGCCGGGAAACTGGCGCGCGAACTCGGGCACCAGCGGGCCGACGATGTAGACGCCGAGATCGACCGGCATCGACACGCGCAGGTGCCCGCTCGGCTTGCGCGCATGGTCCCGCAGCGATTCCTGCGCGAGCCGCGCCTCGTCGGCGAGATGCGCGCAGCGCTCGAAGTAGCGCGCGCCGGCCTCGGTCAGCTCCACGCGCCGCGTGGTGCGGTCGAACAGCCGCACCGCGAACTCGCGTTCCATCGCCGCGATGCGGCGCGACAGCGTCGCCACCGGCACGCCGAGGTTGCGGCTCGCCGCGCTGAAGTTGCGCGTGCGCGCCACCTCGACGAACAGCGTCATGTCGTGCAGTGCGGAGAGATCGCTCATGCGCCGGAATCTACCGCTTTGTTCCACGGATGGAAAGATCATTCCCGGCGCTGTCCGTTCCCTCGCAGGCCCGATTGATCGACCATTCATTCACTCCGGAACGTCTTCCGGGCAACGCAAGGAAACGCATCATGAAAGCCATCCGCCTCCACTCGTTCGGCGCCGCCGGGCAACTCGAACTCCAGGACGTCCCGATGCCCGCATGCGGCCCCGGCGACGTCGTCGTGCGCGTCGTCGCCGCCGGCGTCAACCCGGTCGACTGGAAGATCCGCTCCGGCGCGCTCGCCGCGGCCTTCCCGGTCAAGCTGCCGATGACGATGGGCTGGGATGCCGCCGGCGTCGTCAGCGCGGTCGGCTCGGGCGTCACCGCGTTCAAGCCGGGCGACGCGGTCTACTTCTTCGCCGAGTTCTCGCGCGGCGGCACCTATGCCGAGTTCGTCGCCGTCGATGCCGCGCAGGTCGCGCTGAAGCCGCGCACCGTCTCGTTCGCGACGGCCGCCGCGATCCCCACGGTGGCCCAGGCCGCGTGGCGCGCGGTCGTCGAGACGGCGCACGTGCAGCCCGGCATGAAGGTGCTGGTGCACGGCGCGGGCGGCCCGCTCGGCAGCGTCGCCGCGCAGCTCGCGAAGCGTGCCGGCGCGCACGTGACGGCGACCGCGGGCGACGCCTCCATCGCGATCGCGCGCGCGACGGGCGCGGACGACGTCATCAACTACCAGCGCCAGCGCTTCGAGGCGCTCGTGCACGGGGTCGACGTCGTCATCGACACCGTCGGCGGCGCCGTGCAGGAGGCCTCGTACGCGGCGCTGCGCCCGGGCGGCCTGCTCGTCACCACGACGATGCCGCCGTCGGCCGAACGCGCCGCCGCGGCCGGCGTGCGCGCCGAGATGATCTTCACGCCGCCGCGCGGCGAGGTGCTCGCGAAGATCGCGGAGCTGGTCGACGCGGGCCTGGTGCGCGTGGCGGTGTCGCACGAGTTCGCGCTGGCCGACGCGGCACGCGTGCACCGGCTCGGCGAGCGCGGCGAGCTGCGCGGCAAGACCGTGATGCACGTCGGCCTGCCGGGCTGAGCCCGTCAGACGCTGCGGACGACGACGGGCGTCTCCAGCTTCTTGCGCTGCGCCGCGGGGAAGCGCTCGTTGGCCTGCTCGACGGACTCCTCGAAGCTGTGCACGAGCACGTCGGCGACGCCTTCCTCGTCGCCGAAGTCGGCGTCCTGCACGAGGCCGACGATGGCCGCGCCGGCGAAGCGTTCGCGCAGCGTCGAAGCCATCTCCACGGCGCGCGCCCACTCGTCGCGCGGGAACGCGCTGACGATGAACACCATCCCCACGCCCCCTGTCGTCGCGCCCGGCGGCGGCCCGTTGGCGATGTCCTCGACCGAGATGTGGCGCGCGTCGATGTCGAGGTCGCGCAGGATGCGCACGAGGAGTTCGGTGACGAGGTCGTCGCGCATCGAGCCGAGCCCGATGCACAGCGCGACCGAGCACGGCGCGACCGTGAGCGAGCCCTGGTACTTGC
>JASLEM010000510.1 GCA_030151165.1 Burkholderiaceae bacterium | reverse complement strand
CGGCTCGTACGTGCCCGCCGCGCGCTGCCGGCTCGGGCCGATCGACGCGATCCACACGCGCATCGGCGCCGCGGACGACCTTGCGAACGCGCAGTCGACCTTCATGCTCGAGATGACCGAGGCCGCCGCGATCATCCACAGCGCGACCGACCGCTCGCTCGTGCTGATGGACGAGATCGGCCGCGGCACGTCGACCTTCGACGGCCTCGCGCTGGCCGGCGCGATCGCCTCGCACCTGCACGAGAAGAACCGCGCGTTCACGCTGTTCGCGACGCACTACTTCGAGCTCACCGATTTCCCGACGAAGCACGCGGGCGCGCTCAACATGCACGTGTCCGCGGCCGAGAGCGGCGACCAGATCGTCTTCCTGCATGCGATCGAGGCGGGGCCGGCCAGCCGCAGCTACGGCGTGCAGGTGGCCAAGCTGGCGGGCATGCCCGGCAGCCTGGTGCGCCAGGCGCGCGCGACGCTCGAGGCGCTGGAGTCGCAGCAGACGAGCGGCGCCGCGCAGGTCGACCTGTTCGCCGCGCCCGCAGCGCTCGACGCCGCGGCGGCCGCCGCCGGCCCGTCGCGCGCCGAGGCCGCGCTGGCCGCGATCGACCCCGACCAGCTGGCGCCGCGCGAGGCGCTGGAGGCGCTGTACCGGCTGAAGGCGCTGCTGCCGCGAGACTGAGGCGCCGCGGCATGTCATCCTGCGCGCAGTCGCAGGATCCACCTCCGCCAAGGCGTTTCCGCTGGGGTGGATTCTGCGACTCCGCGCAGAATGACATGTCACGGGAACGATATTGCCCGCAGGCGCGACAATCGTCCCCGCACCGCACAACAAGAGACTTCACATGACCTACTGCGTCGGAATCAGGCTCAACGCCGGGCTCGTCTTCCTGTCGGACTCGCGCACCAACGCCGGGCTCGACCAGATCAGCATCTTCCGCAAGATGATCGTCTACGAGAAGCCGGGCGACCGCTTCATGGTGCTGCTGTCCGCGGGCAACCTGTCGATCTCGCAGTCCGTGCGCGAGATCCTGCAGGTCGAGGCGCTGCCCAACGGCGACGGCGAACCGATCACGATCTGGAACGCGACCAGCATGTTCGACGCCGCGCGCGTGCTCGGCGCGGCCGTGCGGCGCGTCTACGAGAACGACGGCCCGAGCCTGAAAAACAACGGCATGGACTTCGTCGCCAGCTTCATCTTCGGCGGCCAGATCGGCAACGAGGCGATGCGGCTGTTCCTCGTGTACTCGGCCGGCAACTTCATCGAGGCGACGCGCGAGACCTGCTTCTTCCAGATCGGCGAGTCGAAGTACGGCAAGCCCATCCTCGACCGCGTGCTGACGCCGACGACGCCGCTCGAGGAGGCCGCGAAGTGCGCGCTGGTGTCGATGGACTCGACGCTGAAGTCGAACCTGTCGGTCGGGCTGCCGCTCGACATGGTGATGTACGAGGAAGGCAAGCTGCAGTCGCAGCAGATCACCTGCATCGACGAGGACAACCCGTACTTCCGGATGGTGCGCAACTCGTGGGGCCGGCGCCTGCGCGAGGTCTTCGAGGGCATGGAGGATCCGCAGTGGGGCGCGGCCGCGGACGGCGTGGCCAACCCGCTGATCGTCGACGCGCCGCGCTACGACGCGCTGAAGAAGATCCACAACCCGGACGAGAAGGTCGTCTGACACCGCTCGCTGAACCCTTGACCCGCACCATCGTCTTCGCCCACGCCAACGGATTCCCCGCCGGCACCTACGAGCCCCTCTTCGACCTCTGGCGCGCCGCCGGCTGGCGCGTCGAGGCCCCCGAGCGCTTCAGCCACGACGCGCGCTACCCCGTCACCAGCAACTGGCCGCGGCTGCGCGACCAGCTGACCGACTTCATCGTCGCCCGCGACCTCGCCGGCGCGATGCTGGTCGGGCATTCGCTGGGCGGCGTCGTCAGCCTGCTCGCGGCATGCAAGCGGCCCGACCTCGTCGGCGGCCTCGTGATGCTGGACTCGCCCATCGTCACCGGCTGGCGCGCGCACAGCGTGCACATGGCCAAGCGGCTCGGGCTGATCGAGCGCGTCGGGCCCGGGGCGATCTCGAAGGGGCGGCGCCACGAGTGGCCGTCGCGCGAGGCGGTGCACGCGCATTTCGTCGCCAAGTCCGCCTTCGCGCGCTGGGATCCGCGCATGCTCGCGGCCTACGTGCGCGCCGGCTTCGACGAGGTCGACGGCGCCGGCGGCAAGGTCACGCTGGGCATCCCGCGCGAGACCGAGACGCGCGTCTACAACACGCTGCCGCACCACGTGCCCGCGCTGCTGCGCAAGCACCCGCCGCGCTGCGACGTCGGCTTCATCGCCGGCACGCGCTCGGTCGAGATGCGCCAGGGCGGCTACGCGGCGGCGCGCGCGTTCGCCGGCCCGCGCTGGCGCACGATCGAGGCCGGGCATCTCTACCCGATGGAGCAGCCCGACCGCACGGCCGCGCTCGTGCTGGAGCTGCTCGACACGATGACCCCGGTGCCGCCGAAGCCGCGCCACCCGCGCGCAACGCAGCCGTCCGACGCGGCCTAGCGTCGTCGACGCCCCTCGGCCTCGAAGTGCGACGAGGCCTCCCGTATAATCGCGCTTTACCACCATGGCATTCCTGCGGTGGGCCGGCCTCGGACTCCGACGCCACGGCCCGCGAAGCCGGATGCCCATCGACATGACCAAGTTCGTCTTCGTCACCGGCGGCGTGGTGTCCTCGCT
>JASLEM010000444.1 GCA_030151165.1 Burkholderiaceae bacterium | reverse complement strand
AGCGGCACCTTGCGCTGGCAGCACAGCTCGATGAAGTGCGCGCCCTTGTCGGCGCTCTCGGCGAACAGGATGCCGTTGTTGGCGACGATGCCCACCGGCATGCCCTCGATCCACGCGAAGCCGCACACCAGCGTCGAGCCGTAGCGCGCCTTGAACTCGTCGAACTCGGAATCGTCGACGATGCGGGCGATGACCTCGCGCACGTCGAAGGGCTTGCGCGCGGGCTTGCCTTCGGCGTCGAGCGGGATGATGCCGTGCAGCTCGGCCGCGGGCAGCAACGGCGGCCTCGCCTCGCGCAGCGCGACGCCCGCGTCCTTCTTCCAGTTGAGCGTGCCGACGATGCCGCGCGCGAGCGACAGCGCGTGCATGTCGTTCTCGGCGAGGTGGTCCGCCACGCCGGACAGCCGGGTGTGGACGTCGCCGCCGCCCAGGTCTTCCGCGCTGACGACCTCGCCCGTCGCGGCCTTCACCAGCGGCGGGCCGCCGAGGAAGATGGTGCCCTGGTTCTTGACGATGACGGTCTGGTCGCTCATGGCCGGCACGTAGGCGCCGCCGGCCGTGCACGAGCCCATCACGACGGCCAGTTGCGGGATGCCCGCGGCGCTGAGGTTGGCCTGGTTGAAGAAGATGCGGCCGAAGTGGTCGCGGTCGGGGAAGACCTCGTCCTGGTTCGGCAGGTTGGCGCCGCCGGAGTCGACGAGGTAGATGCACGGCAGGCGGTTCTGCGCGGCGATCTCCTGCGCGCGCAGGTGCTTCTTGACGGTCAGCGGGTAGTACGTGCCGCCCTTGACAGTCGCGTCGTTGCAGACGATCAGGCACTCGACGCCCGCCACGCGCCCGATGCCCGCGATCATCCCGGCGCCCGGCGCGGCGTCCTGGCCGCCCTTCTCGGGGTACATGCCGAGCGCGGCCAGCGGCGCGATCTCGAGGAAGGGCGTGCCCGGGTCGAGCAGGCGCTCCACGCGGTCGCGCGGCAGCAGCTTGCCGCGCGACAGGTGCTTCTTGCGCGCGTCCTCGCCGCCGCCGAGTGCGATCTTCTCGAGCTTCGCGTTGAGGTCGTCGACCAGCAGGCGCATCGCGGCGGCGTTGGCCTTGAAGTCTTCCGAGCGGGCGTTCAGTTGGGTCGAGAGTGAAGGCATGGCGGAGGTGGGCGGGTTCGACGGGTCTCGTTGGGCGCGGCTGCGCGGGCAACCATAGCCGACGATTATCGATTGACGTTTACGTAAACGTCAATTCGCCCTTGCCCCGGCGATCGCCCGCCCCGGGTGACCGTTGCTCAGCCGTAGATCTCGCGCTCCGTCCAGCCGAGCGCCGACATCTCCTGCACGCGGAACGGCGCGTCGATCGGCATCAGGAACTCGTCGAGCTGCGGCGGCTTCACGTGCGTGCCAGACAGCATGGCGTGCACCTGGCCGCGGTGGTGCGTCTGGTGCATGAACAGGTGCGCGAGCACGTGGCCGCAGAGGTCGACCTTGGACGGGTTCGCGCCGTGCAGCATCGTGATGGCCGCGTTGACGCCGCCGGCGTCGAGCCGGTCGCAGAACGCGATGAGGCGCTGGTCGCTCTTCTCCTGCGCGGAGACGTACGGCGCGAGCTCGTCGTGCGGCGCGAAGCGCATGTACTGCGCCTCCATGTCGGGGTCGCCGTGCAGCGCGCCGATGTAGTAGTAGTCGACGGCCAGCAGATGGTTGAGCGTGCCGATGATGCTCGGGAAGAAGCCGGTGCGCTTCGCGTGCAGCTCGGACGTCGACAGGTTGGCCAGCGCTGCCTGCAGCCGCCGGTTGGCCAGGCGGTTGGCGTGCGCCTGGATGGCGAGCGCGCGCGCGAGGTCGAGCGGGCGGGCGCCGGAGTCGAGGGGGTCGGGCATGGGAGCTCTCCAGTTCGTTGTCGGCCGATGCGGCCCGGACCGGGGCAATCGACGCGCTCAGCGAAGCGTTGTCCCGCCGCCCCGCTTCGTCAATCCCCGAGAGCCGGTGTGCCCGCGCGGCACAAGGCAGCGTGCCGCGGGCCGCGCCCGCGCGTGAGGCGCGCCAGGATCATCCGGCGAACAACGGCGCCAGCTCGGCGCGCGCGGCGTCGACGAACGCCCGCGTGCGCGCCGGCAGCAGGCGCGCGTTCGGATAGACGATGTTGACCGGCAGCCGCGGCGGCTCGAAGGCCTCGAGCACCACGCGCAGCCGCTTTTCCTGCAATGCGTCCTGCACCTGGTACGAGAAGAACTGGCCGAAGCCGAGGCCGTTCTCGCAGGCGCGCAGGGCCGCGCCGGCGTGGTTGAAGTCGAGCGGGCCGTCGACCGCCACGCGCAGCTTGCGGCCCGCGTCCTGGAACGCCCAGCCTGGCTTGGCCGGTCCGGCGAGGCGCACGCAGGCCTGCTCGCGCAACTCGGCCGGATGCCGCGGCGTGCCGTGGCGGCGCAGGAACTTCGGGCTCGCGACGACGAGGTGCCGCACCTCGCCGAGCTTGACCGCGACCAGCGACGAATCGTCGAGCGCGCCGATGCGGATGCCGACGTCCACGCCCTCCTCGACGAGGTTGACGTAGCGGTCGACCAGCAGCGCGCTGCAGCGGATCTGCGGATGGGCGACGACGAAGCGCGACAGGAAGTCGGCCACCGCGTGCTGGCCCAGCAGGACCGGCGCGGTGACCGTGAGCCGGCCGCGCGGCGCCTGCGCGACGTCGACGAGGCTGGCGTCCGCCTCGGCCACCGCGCCGAGCACCTCGCGGCAGCGGGCGAGGTAGTGCAGGCCCTCCTGCGTCAGCGCGACGCGCCGCGTCGTGCGCTGGAACAGCCGCGCGCCGAGCCCCGCCTCGAGCGCCGCGAGCCCGCGCACGACCGCCGGCAGCGACATGCCCAGCGACGCCGCAGCGGCCGTGAAGCTGCCGTCGTCGGCGATCTGCACGAAGGTTTTCATCGCCTTGAGCTTGTCCATGGGCCCGATTATCGATCCGGTATTGCTCCACTTTTCGCAGCAAAGTTGTTCTCGCGGCGTCGTTTACTGCGCTGGCCGAAACCGCGATGATCGGCGCCTCGGCACTCTTTTGAACGGTGGTGGCAGCGATGCTCGGAATCCAGAACCTGTGGCTGTTCGTCGTCTCCGGCCTGCTGCTGAACATCGCACCCGGGCCCGATTCGCTGCTGATCATGTCGCGCGCCGCGACGCAGGGCTGGCGCGCCGGGTTCGTCGCGGCCTGGGGCGTGGGCTGCGGCGTGTTCGTGCACGTGTTCGCCGCGGCGCTCGGGTTGTCGGCGCTGCTCGCGACGTCGGCGACGGCGTTCACGGTCGTCAAGATCGGCGGCGCGGCCTACCTCGTGTGGATGGGTGCGGGCATGCTGTTCAAGCGCACGAAGCGCGTGCAGGCGGCCGCGGCCGCGACGCCCGCGCCCGCCGTGCCGACGGCGCCCGACTGGCGCGCGATCTTCGCGCAGGGCTTCCTCACGAACGCGCTGAACCCGAAGGTCGCGCTGTTCTTCCTCGCGTTCGTGCCGCAGTTCATCGCGCCCGACGCGCCGTCCAAGCCGCTGGCCTTCATCGTGCTCGGCGCGATCTTCGACTTCAACGGCATGCTGTGGTGCCACGCGCTCGCCCTCTTCGCGGCGTTCGCGAGCCGCAAGCTGAAGGTCGGCGCGGCGGTCGGCCGCTGGCTGAACCGCACGATGGGCGCGCTGTTCGTCGCGCTCGGCGTGAAGCTCGCGCTCGCGACGCGGTGATCGGGACAGACCCATGGCCAACATGCACACCGCGACGATCCGCTGGCAGCGCGGCGACGCGGACTTCGTCGACAAGCGCTACAGCCGCGCGCACACGTGGTCGTTCGACGGCGGCCTGACGGTGGCGGCCTCGTCGTCGCCGCACGTGGTGCCGCTGCCGATGTCGGACGCCAGCGCGGTCGATCCCGAGGAGGCCTACGTCGCCGCGCTCTCGAGCTGCCACATGCTGTGGTTCCTCGACATCGCCGCGCGCGCCGGTTTCTGCGTCGACACGTACGACGACGCCGCCGAGTGCCGCATGGGGCGCAACGCGGCAGGCAAGCTCGTGGTCGACGTCGTCACGCTGCGCCCGCGCACGCGCTTCGCGGGCGCGCGCGTGCCCGATGCCGACACGCTGGCCGCGTTGCACCACGAGGCGCACGCCGAATGCTTTCTCGCGAACTCGGTACGCAGCGAGATCCGCTGCGAGCCGTCGTTCGGCTGAGCGACCGGGCGATCCAGGGCCGGAAACGACGAAGGGGCGCGACGTGCGTCGAGCCCCTTTCTCATCGCGCGATGCGCGGCTGCGTCAGAGACGCTTTTCCGTCACCGCGTCGAACAGGTGGACGGCTTCCGGCGCCCAGCGCACGTGCACCGAGTCGCCGACCTTCGCGGCCATGTAGCCCGGCACGCGCAGCGTCAGGTTGCCGACGGCGGTCTCGACGGTGGCGTAAGTCTCGGGGCCGGTCGGCTCCGTGAAGCGCAGCGTGCCCGGCACGCCGTCCTCGGAGAAGCGCACCGCCTCGGGACGCAGGCCGTAGACCAGCGTGCTGGCGTTGCCGGACTGCAGCGCGGCGCGTTGCGCGGGCGTGAGGTCGAGCTCGACGCCGTTGGCGGCCGCGCCGGTGCCCGAGCGCACGGCCGGGATCATGTTCATCGCGGGCGAGCCGATGAACTCGGCGACGAACCTGGTCGCGGGGCGCGAGTAGATGTCGTCCGGCGTGCCGAGCTGCAGCACGCGGCCGTCCTTCATCACGGCGATGCGGTCGCCCAGCGTCATGGCCTCGATCTGGTCGTGCGTGACGTAGACCGTCGTCGTGCGCGTGCGCTGGTGCAGCAGCTTGATCTCGGCGCGCAGCTCGACGCGCAGCTTGGCGTCGAGGTTGGACAGCGGCTCGTCGAACAGGAACAGCTTCGGGTCGCGTGCGAGCGCGCGGCCCATCGCGACGCGCTGGCGCTGGCCGCCCGAGAGCTGGCCCGGCTTGCGGTCGAGCAGCTGCGTGATCTGCAGCAGCTTGGCGACGCGCTGCACGGCGGCATCGCGGTCGGCCTTGGGCACCTTGCGCATCTCGAGGCCGAACGCGATGTTCTGCGCCACGTTCATGTTCGGGTAGAGCGCGTAGCTCTGGAACACCATCGCGATGTCGCGATCCTTCGGGGCCAGGTAGGTCACGTCGCGGTCGGCGATGTGGATCGTGCCCGCGGTCGGCGTGTCGAGGCCCGCGATCATGTTCAGCAGCGTCGACTTGCCGCAACCGGAAGATCCCACCAGGATCAGGAACTCGCCCGCCTCGACCTCGATGTCGATGCCCTTGAGGATCTCGACTTGACCGAAAGTCTTGCGTACGTTGGCGATCGTCAGCGCACCCATCTCATCATCCCTTCACCGCGCCGGCCGTCAGGCCGCGCACGAAATACTTGCCAGCAACCACGTAGACGAACAGCGTCG
>JASLEM010000440.1 GCA_030151165.1 Burkholderiaceae bacterium | reverse complement strand
CGCCGGCGCCCACGCCCGACATATTGGTGAAGAAGGTGTCGACGATGTGCACGTCGTCACGATCGCGGCGCTTGCCCATCCAGAACAGGGCCTGCGGGGCGATGTCCACGCCCTTCATCTCGACGTAGGCCTGCTCGATGCTGAAGTTGTCGGCCGGGTTGGACGACTTGTCGGATTCGGTGGCGGGGCTGTAGTAGTTGGTCATCAGCACGGCGTTGACGTCCACGCCGTCGGCCTTGATGGCCTGGGCCAGCTGGAACTCGCCGTAGAAGTCGCACTCGTTGCCGAGGCGGTACTTCAGCTCGCCGATGCCATAGCACTGGCGCGACTTGCCGGACACGCTGGTGGCCGCCGGGCCGCCGCGCATGTAGCCGCTCCAGTCGACGGCGTGGGCTGCGTTGGCTGCGAAAAGGGCGAATGCGGCCACGGCCGTGAGCCGAAGTGCCGGGCGCGAGCCTCGGGTTCCTTGCATGACGTTGTCTCCTGCTTGCATCCCGCTGGATGCGTTGTTGTGGTGAAGACCGGTCTACCTAGTTTGCCGGTCAACGTTAAGGAGCTTAATCAGCCATTAATGTTGAATTAATGGGGGTTTCCTCCAAGTGACGGCAGAGGTGTCATCGTGGTGCAACGCGGCCATGAAATGCATTGTTGCGGTGCACAACAGGCACTGCCGATGGGCGAACGGTGCCTGCTCGACAGGAACTGCTGAAGAATGCGGCAGCCCGTCTAGTTGCAAGATTGACGGCGCCTGAACGCGGCGCCTACTTCACCAACGGCAGCGCGATCCTCACCTGCAGCCCGTGCGGGACGAGGCTCGTCAGCGACACCTGCCCGGCGTGGCGCTCGGCGATGCTCTTGACGATCGCCAGGCCGAGCCCGCAGCCCGAGCCCTCGTGCGTCGCGCGCACGAAGCGCTCGAACACCGCGCGGTGCAGGTCGGTGGGGATGCCGGGGCCGGTGTCGGCCACCTGCACGACGCCGAACGCGCCGTCGCGCCACACGCCCACGGTGACCTCGCTCGAGGCGCCGGCGTAGCGGATCGCGTTGTCGATCAGATTGTGCAGCGCCTCGCGCAGCAGCAGCGAATGGCCGACCACCGCGACGGGCGGCGCGTCGTCGCCGGCGTCGTCCAGGCCCAGGTCGATGCCCGCGTGCAGGGCCTTGGGCACCCATTCGGCGGTGAGCTCGCGCGTCATTTCGCGCAGGTCGACGCGCGAACTCTGTTGCGCCAATGCCGATTCCGGCTCCGCGCGCGCGAGGCTCAGCAGCTGGTTCACGAGGTGGGCGCTGCGCACCGCGCTCTCGTGCACGCGCTGCAGGCGCGCCGCGAGCGCCGGGTCGACGTTCTCGCCGAGCGCAAGCTCCGTCTGGCTCTTCAGGCCGGCGAGCGGCGTGCGCAGCTGATGGGCGGCGTCGTTGACGAACCGTCGTTGCGCAGCAACGCTCTCGTGCACCGCCGCCAGCAGGTCGTTCAGCGCGCGGGCGAGGGAGCGCAGTTCCTGCGGCGCGGTATCGATGCGCAGCGGCGCGAGGTCGTTCGGCGCACGATCCTCCACCAGCGCGCGCAGCCGGGCCAGCGGCGCGAGGCCGGCGCGGATGCCGGCCCAGACGATCATCGTCATCAGCAGGATCAGCCCGGACAGCGGCAGCACGGTGTCACCCAGGATGCTGCGCGCGAGTTCGTCGCGGCTGGCGCGGCCGCGCGCGATCTGCACGAGCATCAGCTGGCGGTCCTTGTCGTCGCCGTAGGCCACGTAGAGCGCGGCGAGGCGGATCGGCATCTTGTCGACCACGCCGTCGTAGAAGTACGGGTAGCCGAGCTTGGGCGCGTCGCTGAGCGTCGGCGACGGCAGCTTGCGGCTGCCCAGGATGAACTGGCCGGGCGGCGTGCTCACCATGTAGTAGACGCGGTCGTCCGGGTCGGCCGAGATGATGTCCTGCGCGGCGCGCGGGAAGTCGATGAACAGCCCGTTGCCGATCGGCTTGACCTGGCGCGCCAGCGCGCGCGTCGCCTGCGACAGGCTCGCGTCGATTGCACGGTTGGCGTAGCGCGCGGCGACGTTGTACGTGACGAAGGCCGCCGCGATCCACAGCACGAGCTGCGGCAGCAGCAGCCACAGCAGCAGCTGCTTGTGCAGCGACTGGTCGCCGACGATGAACTTCGTCAGCCGCAGCATCAGCGGATTGGGCGGGTTCTTCACCGGTCGGACCGCGCCGGGATCAGGCCGGGCGCAGGGCCTCGAGCAGGTAGCCCAGCCCGCGCACCGTGCGGATGCTCAGGCCGGAGCCTTCGAGCTTGCGGCGCACGCGGTGGATGTAGACCTCGATCGAGTTGTTGCCGCCGGGCTCGGCGCGTTCGCTGCTCCAGGCCTGCGCCACTTCCTCCTTGGTCACGACGCGGTCGCGGCGCGTGAGCAGCAGGTCGAGCAGCGTCCATTCGCGCGGGCTGAGCTCGAGCGGCGCCCCGTCGATGCTCGCGCGGCGCGAGTCGCGCTCGAAGACCAGCGCCCCCATCGCCATCGACGCATTGGCGACCGGCGAGGACTGGCTGCGGCGCAGCAGCGCGCGCAGGCGCGCCTCGAGCTCGGGGAAGTCGAACGGCTTGGTCAGGTAGTCGTCCGCGCCGGCGTTCAGGCCGGCGACGCGGCTCTGCAGGTCGTCCAGCGCGGTCAGCACCAGCACCGGCAGCTCCGGCTTGCGGGCGCGCACGCGCTGGAGCACGGTCAGGCCGTCGACCATCGGCAGGCCGAGGTCGAGGATGCACAGGTCCCACGACTGCTTCAGCAACAGGAATTCGGCGACGGCGCCATTGGGCGCGTGCTCCGTCTCGAAGCCCGCATGGCGCAGCTGCTCCGTGAGCGCATCGGCCAGGATCGCGTCGTCTTCGGCGAGCAGGAGGTTCATGGGCGGGAGCTTAACCCGGGCACGGAGCCGCCACGATTCATGAATACGCGATGGTTCTCCTCGGCGCGACACCTTGGCGGGGGTGGATCCTGCGACTTCGCGCAGGATGACAGGCAAGGTGAATCGCCTACATCGACCGCCGGGGCTGGCCGCCGACTTCGAACAGCGCACACCTCGCGCAGGACGGCAGGCAAGGTGAATCGCCTACATCGACCGCCGGTACTGGCCGCCGACCCCGAACAGCGCACACCTCGCGCAGGACGGCAGGCAACGTGAATCGCTTACATCGACCGCCGGTACTGGCCGCCGACCTCGAACAGCGCGCTCGTGATCTGCCCCAGCGAGCACACGCGCACCGCGTCCATCAGCACATCGAACACGTTGGTGTTGGCGATGACCGCGGCCTGCAGGCGCGCCAGCATCGCCGGCGATTCGTGGGCGTGGGCCGCGTGGAAGTCGGCGAGGCGCGCGAGCTGGCTCTGCTTCTCGTCGTCGGTGGAGCGCGCGAGCTCGATGTGCTCGAGCGGCGCCTCGTGCGGGTTGCGGAAGGTGTTCACGCCGACGATCGGGTACTCGCCGGTGTGCTTCAGCATCTCGTAGTGCATCGACTCTTCCTGGATCTTGCCGCGCTGGTAGCCGGTCTCCATCGCGCCCAGGACGCCGCCGCGCTCGGCGATCTTCTCGAACTCCTGCAGCACCATCTCCTCGACCAGCTCGGTGAGCTCGTCGATGATGAACGCGCCCTGGTTCGGGTTCTCGTTCTTCGCCAGGCCCCATTCGCGGTTGATGATCAGCTGGATGGCCATCGCGCGGCGCACGCTGTCTTCGGTCGGCGTGGTGATCGCCTCGTCGAACGCGTTGGTGTGCAGCGAGTTGCAGTTGTCGTAGATCGCGATGAGCGCCTGCAGCGTGGTGCGGATGTCGTTGAACTGGATTTCCTGCGCATGCAGCGAGCGGCCCGAGGTCTGCACGTGGTACTTCAGCTTCTGCGAGCGCTCGTTCGCGCCGTACTTGTCGCGCATCGCGACGGCCCAGATGCGGCGCGCGACGCGGCCCAGCACCGTGTACTCCGGATCCATGCCATTGGAGAAGAAGAACGACAGGTTCGGCGCGAAGTCGTCGATGTGCATGCCGCGCGCGAGGTAGGCCTCCACGAACGTGAAGCCGTTCGACAGCGTGAACGCGAGCTGCGAGATCGGGTTCGCTCCGGCCTCGGCGATGTGGTATCCGCTGATCGACACCGAGTAGAAG
>JASLEM010000432.1 GCA_030151165.1 Burkholderiaceae bacterium | reverse complement strand
ACAGCATGCCCTGCATCAGCAGCGTCGAGAAGTCGATCGACTGCAGCAGCGCGACCTCGCGCGCATGCAGGCTCGCCAGCACGCCGACCTCGTCGAGGGCGACCAGCGCGAGCGACAGCACGAGCGAGGTGGCCATCACGCCGATCGTCGCGGGCAGGCGCAGCACGCGATGGTTCAGCCAGGCCATCAAGGCCGTCAGGACGAGCAGCGAGGCGGCGATGTCGAGCATGCGGGGCGTCGATCGAAGAAAATAAAAAGGCCTCGCCGCTTGCGCGCCGCGAGGCCTTCGCGTCGAAGCGCAGGCGTCAGGAACCCGCGACCTTCATCGGCGACAGCAGCACCGAGCCGATCGTCTTCGCGCCGTAGTTGTAGGCGTCGGCGCCGATCGCCTGGATGCCCGAGAACATCGAGCGCAGGTGGCCCGCGATCGTCACTTCCTCGACCGGGTGCACGATGCGGCCGTTCTCGACCCAGAAGCCCGCGGCGCCGCGCGAGTAGTCGCCGGTGACGTAGTTGACGCCCTGCCCCATCAGCTCGATGACGAACAGGCCGCGATCGAGCTTGCGCAGCATCTCGGGCAGGTCGTCGCCCGGCTGCGTGCGGCGGTGCGTCATGCGCAGGTTCTGCGAACCGCCCGCGTGGCCGGTCGTCTTCATGCCCAGCTTGCGCGCCGAGTAGCTCGAGAGGAAATAGCCCTGCACGACGCCGCCGTCGACGACGTCGCGCGCGGTCGTGCGCACGCCCTCGTCGTCGAACGGCGCGCTGCCCTTGCCCTTGGGCTCGTGCGGGAACTCGAGGATGTCGATGTCCTTCGGGAAGACCTGCGTGCCGAGCGAGTCCTGCAGGAAGCTCGCCTTGCGGTACAGCGCCCCGCCGCTGACGCCCTGCACGAACGCGCCCAGCAGGCCGGCGGCGAGCGTCGACTCGAACAGGATCGGCACCTCGCACGTGGCGACCTTGCGCGACTTCAGCCGCGACAGCGCGCGCTCCGCGGCGTAGCGGCCGACCGATTCGGGCGAGGCCATGTCCTCGGCGTCGCGCATCGACGTGTACCAGTGGTCGCGCTGCATGCCGCCGCCCTTGCCGGCGATCGGCGCGACCGACAGCGAATGGCGCGAGCTCGCGTAGCCGCCACGGAAGCCGCGGCTGTTGCCCGTCCAGAAGTGCGACTGCTGCGCCGACACGCCGGCGCCTTCGGAGTTGGTGATGTTGCGGTGCGTCGCGAAGGCGGCGTCCTCGCAGCGCCGAGACAGCTCGGTCGCCTGCGCGACGTCGATGTCCCACGGATGGAACAGGTCGAGGTTCGCGCCGGCCTCGGCGGGCGTGGCCAGGTCCTCGGCGTCGGGCAGGCCGGCGGCCGGATCCTCGGCGGTGAAGCGGGCGATGTCGTAGGCGGCGCGAACCGTCTGCTCGAGCGCCTTGAGCGAGAAGTCGGACGTGCTCGCGTTGCCGCGCCGCTGCCCGATGTAGACCGCGACGCCGACCGACTTGTCGCGGTTGCGCTCGACGTTCTCGACCTCGCCCTTGCGCACCGAGACCGACAGGCCGCTGCCTTCGGAAACCTCGGCCGCGGCGTCGCTCGCGCCGACCTTCTTCGCGAGGGCGAGCACGTCCTCGATGATCTGCTGGAACTGTTCCGGCTTGAACGCGAAACCCTGGTGATTCGTGACGGTCATCGGCTTTTCCTTGCCTTGTTCGTGTAGTCGGCTGCGCGGCATGGCCTGGACCGGCGCCAATGCGGGACAATCCGGGCCATCATAGCGATCCCAGAGAGTCCTTCGAACCATGCCCCGCGAGCCCAAGCACGCCTCCAACCGCCAGGCCGAGGTCGAGATCGAGGACGTCGACGCGCCCGTCAGCAAGCGCCAGGCGGCCATCGACGGCCTCGCCCCCAGCCGCAACGAGCTGAAGCAGCAGATGCACGACCTGCAGGAGCTGGGCGAGGCCCTGGCCAGCCTGCCCGAGGACCGGCTCGCCGCCGTCAAGATGGAGGATCGCCTGCGCGACGCCTTCGCCGAACTGCGCCGCACGCGCTCGTTCGAGGGCAAGCGGCGCCAGCTCCAGTACATCGGCAAGCTGATGAAGTTCGAGGATCCCGAGCCGATGCGCGAGGCCATCGCGTCGTTCCGCGTCGGCAGCGCCAAGGACACCCTCGCGATGCACCAGGCCGAGTACTGGCGCGACCAGCTGATCGCCGACGACGACGCGCTGGCGAAATGGCTCGAGGAATACCCGCAGACCGACGTGCAGCAACTGCGCAGCCTCGTGCGCGCCGCGCGCAAGGAGAAGGTCGAGCCGGGCGCGCGCCGCGGCCGCGTGTTCCGCGACCTGTTCCAGATGGTCAAGGGCCTGATGACGGACGTGCCGGACGCCGATGCCGGCGACGAGCCGTCCGACCCGTCGCACGATGACTGACGCGTCGCTCGATCGCGTGCGCATCGGGCTGGTCTCGATCAGCGACCGCGCGTCGGCCGGCGTCTACGAGGACAAGGGGCTGCCGTCGCTGCGCGAATGGCTTTCGCGCGCGGTGCGCAACCCGGTCGACTGGGAAGAGCGCCTGATCGCCGACGACGCGCCGACGATCAGCGCCACGCTGCGCCAGCTCGTCGACGAGGCCGGCTGCGCCCTCGTCCTGACCACCGGCGGCACCGGCCCGGCGCCGCGCGACGTCACGCCCGAGGCCACGCTGGCCGTCGCCGACCGCGAAATGCCCGGCTTCGGTGAGCAGATGCGCCAGATCGGCCTGCGCTTCGTGCCGACGGCGATCCTGTCGCGCCAAGTGGGCGTGATCCGCGGGCGGTGCCTGATCCTGAACCTGCCCGGCCAGCCCAAGGCGATCGCCGAGACGCTGCAGGGCCTGCCCGACCTCGCCCCGCCGGTGCCGGGGATCTTCGCGGCGGTGCCGTACTGCGTCGACCTGGTCGGCGGGCCCTACATCGAGACGGATGCGTCGGTCTGCGCGGCATTTCGGCCAAAATCCGCACGGCGCCCGCCGTCGAGTTGAACGGCACGTCAGCCAAAAGGGCAGCTCGAGCGTTGCACGACCACGTTCCGTCCCTGAACCCGCAGCAACAGCAACAGAAGAGCCCCTCAGTGCCCATGCCGTCGACGACCCATCGATCCTTCCCGACTCCCACGGCGCTGACCTTCGCGCTGGGCGCCCTGCTCGGCGCCCACGCGGCCGTCGCGGCCCCGCCGCCGAACGGCGCCACGCCGACCCCGCCCGACCTCGCCGACACGCTGATCCCGTACACCGTCACCACGCACGACACGCTGATCGGCCTGAGCCACACGCTGTTCACCGAGCCGGGCGCGTGGAAGGAGATCGCGCGCATCAACCACCTGCCGAACTCGAACCGCATCGACCCCGGCCAGACGCTGATGGTGCCGGCGCGCTACCTGCGCAGCAAGTCGGTGCCGGCGACGCTCGTGAGCGTGTTCGGCGACGTGCAGATCGCCGGCAAGCCGGCGGCCGCGGGCGCGTCGTTCAACGTCGGCGACGCGATCCGCACGGGCGACGGCAGCACCGCCGTCGTGCAGCTGGCCGACGGCTCGCGCGTCAAGCTCGCCGCGAACACCGAGGGCCGGCTCGACGAGCAGCGCCGCTTCCAGGTGCGCGCCACGGCCGCGGCGATCGACGACGGCCTCGTCGCCGCGACGCTGCGGCTGCTGAGCGGCAGCGTCGAGGTGCTGGCCACCAAGGTGCTGCGCGCGCGGCCGCTGGAGGTCAGCACGCCCACCGCCGTGATCGGCGTGCGCGGCACCAACTACCGCGTCCACAACGAAGTGACTGCCGGCGAGAACGGTGCCGCCAACGGCGGCGCGGCGGTCAACGTGTCGACCACTGAGGTGCTCGAAGGCAAGGTGCACGCGCAGGTCGGCGACGTGCCCGCGCAGGCCGCCGACGTCCCCGCGAACTTCGGCGCGCCGCTCGCGCCCGGCAAGGTGCCGGCCGTGCTGCCGCTGCCGCCGGCGCCGGACCTGTCCGCGCTGCCCGCCACGTTCGACCACCTGCCGCTGCGCCTGCACGTGCCGGGCAACACGCCGCTGCGCGTGCAGGTCGCCGACGACGCCGCGTTCGAGCACGTGCTGCTCGACCTGCGCGTGCCGGCCGGCAGCGACATCCGCATCCCGCAGCTCGCCGACGGCAAGTGGCACCTGCGCGCACGCCGCATCAGCCCCGAGGGGCTCGAGGGCCTGGACGCCGTGCGCGACATCGAGATGCACGCGCGCCCCGAATCGCCGTTCCTCGTCGAGCCCGCGGCGAACGCGAAGCTGCCGGCGGGCGACGTCTCGCTGCGCTGGACGAAGAGCGCGGACGCGCGCCGCTACGTCGTCGACGTCGCGCGCGACGCCGCGTTCCAGCAGGTCGCGCTGCACGCCGAGGACGTCGCGGACACCCAGCTCGTGTTCCACCCCGTCGGCACCGATTTCGGCGCGACCGACGGCGTCTACTGGTGGCGCGTCGTCAGCGTGGACGCCCACGGCGTGCGCAGCGGCTGGGGCGACGCGCAGACCTTCGTGCTGCGCCCGACCCCGCGCGCGCCGATCGGCCACCTGAGCCCGGACGGCAGCGCCATCGAGCTGATGTGGGGCGGCAACCCGGCCGACCGGGAGGACGTCGAGCTCGCGACCGACGCCGACTTCCAGCAGATCGTCGCCCGCGGCGAGTTCAACGGCCCCGAAGGCCGGCTCGCGCGCCCCGCGCCCGGCACTTACTACGCGCACTACCGTTTCGTCGAGCCCGATGGCTTCAAGACCGCGTGGAGCGGCAGCGTGCGGATCGACGTCGCGACCAACTGGCACGAGTCGTTGCGCTCGTGGCTGCCGGCGTCGCTGACGAAGTGAGGGCGTGAGGCCGCGAGGCCGTCCCGCCGTCTGCGTCCCTCGACCGCGCGTCGCGCCTGCGCCTACTTGACCAGCCGGCTCAGGCCTTCGGCGTCGAAGCGCTCGCCGGTCTGCGCGTCGGTCGGCACGCAGTCCTTCGCCTTCACGGTGCCTTCGGCGAGCACGCGCTCGATCGCGGCCCACAGCAGCGCGATCTGGTGCTCGTGCGCGGACGCGTTGTCGATCAGCCCCTTCATCGCGAGCGCGACCGGGTCGTCGCCCTGCGTCACGCCGTAGGCCGAGAAGCCCAGGCGCGCGGCGGTGGCCTCGCGGGCGGCGTCGGTCTCGGCGGCGATGATGCGCGCCGGGTTGCCGACCGCCGTCGCGCCCGCGGGCACGGGGCGCGTGACGACCGCGCCCGAGCCCACGCGGGCGCCGGCACCGACGGTGAAGCCGCCCAGCACGCTCGCGTTCGCGCCGACGATCACGCCGCGCTCCAGCGTCGGATGGCGCTTCGCGCCCTTGACGAGCGACGTGCCGCCCAGCGTCACGCCCTGGTAGATCGTGCAGTCGTCGTGGATCTCGGCCATCTCGCCGATCACGACGCCCATGCCGTGGTCGATGAACACGCGCCGGCCGAGGGTCGCGCCGGGGTGGATCTCGATGCCCGTGAAGAAGCGCCCGAGGTGCGAGGTGAAGCGCCCGAGCGTGTGCATCCCGCGCGCCCAGAACCACTTCGCGCGGCGATGCCACAGCAGCGCGTGCAGGCCCGGATAACACAGCAGCACCTCGAGGCCGGACCGCGCGGCGGGGTCGCGTTCGAGGATGCAGGCGATGTCTTCGCGCAGGCGGTTGAACATGGATCGGAGTTCGGGTTCACGGGCGGGAGCGGCGAGTGTAGCGGCAGCTCCCCGCCACTGCCGGGCAGGCGCGGGATCGCCCCGACGGCGATGTTGGCGAGCGCCTCAGCGCCCCTCGCCGCGTCCTTTCCGGGCCTGTTCGTCGAGCTTCTGCACCTGCCGCGCGATGCCGCGCAGGATGTGCACTTCCTCGGTCGTGACGCGCGCCCGGTTGACGAGCTGGTGCAGCCGCGCCATCAGCTTGCGCGGCACCTGCGGATCGAGGAAATCGATGCCGACCAGCATCTCGCGCCAGTGCGACAGCAGGCCGCGCACGGCGGCGGCGTCGGCCTCGACCGGAACCTGCGTGCGCGCCACCACCGGGAAGCCGCCGAGCGCCTGGCGCCAGTCGTAGGACAGCAGCTGCACGGCCTGCGCGAGGTTGAGCGAGCCGTACTCGGGCTGGGTCGGGATGCTGATGCAGACGTGGCATTCGTAGACGTGCTCGTTCGACAGCCCGAAGCGCTCGCCGCCGAACACGAACGCGACGCGGTGCGCCGTGGCGGCGAGCTCCGCGAAGCACTCGCGCGGCGCTCGCACGGGCGGCCCGAAGTCGCGCGGCGTCATCGCGGTCGCGCAGGCGAAGGTGGTGCCGGCGAGCGCCTCGGCGAGCGAGTCGACGATGCGGGCGCGCTCGAGGATGTCGGTCGCGCCGGACGCCATCGCGATCGCGTCGGGCTGCGTCAGCACGTCCGCGAAGCGCGGCGTCACGAGCACGAGGTCGGAGAACCCCATCACCTTCATCGCGCGCGCGGCCGCGCCGACGTTGCCGGGATGGCTGGTGTCGACGAGGACGAAGCGGGTGCGGTCGGCGGCGAGCGGAGGGGTCGGATCTGTCAAGAAATGCACCGGTCGGTTGGAGCGGCGGCTCGCCGGGGAAGACAGGCGGGCCGCAAGCGGACTAGAATACGGGTTCACCCGCATTGTCGCGCCCTCGGCTCGCTCGAGCCCCGGCCCGGCCTTCGCACCGCTCTTTCGTCGCTGTCGCCCTTCCCGCTCCCGCCGAGCGCTCCACACGTTGTCGAGCGCGGCTCGTCAACAGGTACGCCCATGTCACTGACCCTCCACCCGATGCTCAACATTGCCGTCAAGGCGGCGCGCGCGGCCGGGTCCGTCATCAGCCGGGCGTCGCTCGACATCGAGAAGGTGCTGGTCCAGACGAAGAGCACGAACGACTTCGTCACCGAGGTCGACCAGCACGCGGAACAGGTCATCATCGAGACCATCCTGCAGGCCTATCCGGGCCACGGCATCCTGGCCGAGGAATCCGGCCGCGAGCACGGCGCGAAGGACAGCGAGTTCACCTGGATCATCGATCCGCTGGACGGCACCACCAACTTCATCCACGGCTTCCCGGTCTACGCGGTCTCGATCGCGCTGGCGCACCGCGGCGTCGTGCAGCAGGCCGTCGTGTACGACCCGTCGCGCAACGACCTCTTCATCGCCTCGCGCGGCCGCGGCGCCTACCTCAACGAGCGCCGCCTGCGCGTCTCCAAGCGCACGCGCATGGGCGACTCGCTGATCGGCACCGGCTTCCCGTTCCGCAAGGGCGACAACTTCAAGCGCTACATGAAGATGTTCGAGGAGGTCTCCGTGCAGTGCGCCGGCCTGCGCCGCCCGGGCGCCGCGTCGCTGGACCTCTGCTACGTCGCCGCCGGCTACCTCGACGGCTTCTTCGAGACCGGGCTCAGCCCCTGGGACATCGCGGCGGGGTCGCTCATCATCACCGAGGCCGGTGGCCTGATCGGCAACTTCACCGGCGAGGCCGACTTCCTGCACCAGCGCGAA
>JASLEM010000429.1 GCA_030151165.1 Burkholderiaceae bacterium | reverse complement strand
CGCCCCGGGATCACGTTGATCGAGCCGTTGGGCACCTGCAGCTGACCGACGGTGCCGACCACCGCGGGCACCGCGCCGGCGCGGTCCTCGACGTAGAGGATCAGCTCGGCGACCGCGGCCGCGGCGTCGCGCCGTCGGCCCATCGGCGTCGTGCCCGCATGCGAGGCCAGGCCGCGCACCTCGCCGACGTAGCGGAGGCTGCCGTTGATCGAGGTCACGATGCCCAGCGGCAGGTCGAGCTCGTTGAGCACCGGGCCCTGCTCGATGTGGACCTCGACGAAGCCGAGGTAGCGGGCGGGATCGCGGTTCAGCGCCTGGATCGCGTCCATCGTCGCGGGCAGTCCCGCGTCGCGCATCAGGTCGCGCAGCACGACGCCGTCGGCATCGGCCTGATCCAGCCACGCCGGATCGAAGCGTCCCACCAGCGCGCTGGAGCCCAGGAAGGTCGCCTTGTAGCGCTGGCCTTCCTCCTCGCTGAAGCCGACGACCTCGAGGCCGTGCTTCAGCCGTTTGCCCTGGCGATGCAGCTCTCGCACGCAGACCATGGGGACGAGGATGCCCAGCCGGCCGTCGTACTTGCCACCGTTGCGGACCGTGTCGTAGTGGCTGCCGGTGAGCAGGCGCCGCGGCGCACCCTGCACGCCCGGCGCGGCGCCCTCGCCGCATGCGCCGGACTTGCCGGCCAACTCGTCCTCGCCGTGATAGACGCCGACGACGTTGCCGACCGCGTCGATCGTCACTTCGTCGAAGCCGCACTCACGCATCCAGTCGGCGAGCTGCGCGGCGGCGGCGCGGTGCGCGTCGGTCAGGTAGAGCGTCGTCAGCTGGCCGTGCTCGGCATAGCCGGGGTCGGAGAAGCGGGCGAGCGATTCCGCCCAGTCCCAGACCTGGTTGCCGAGCGTCGGCGTGACGCCGAACTTGTCGTTGAGCCGGATCTCCGCGATGCGGTGGATGTTGCGCAGGCACTCGGCGCGCTCGACGTCCGGATGCGCGTTCAGGCGGCGCGCGAAGGTCTCGATGATCTGCGTCCGCGACAGCCCGACGCCGCGCGGGCCGCGCACCGCGAGGATGAAGGGCCAGCCGAAGCGCGCGTTGTAGTCGGCGTTGAGCTGCTGCAGACGCGCGAACTCCTCCGGCGTGCAATCGGTCAGTCCGGCCTTGCTCTGCTCGTTCGTGGACTCGGCGGTCAGCGTCTTCGACACCATGGCCTTGCCTGCGAGTTCGGGGTGGGCGCGGATCAGGCCCAGCTGCTCGTCGACCGAGGCGGCGCGGACCGTGTCGGCCAGCGCCAGCTTGAGCGCCGCCAGGCTCGCGAAGCCGGTGGCCGGTCGTGCGGCGACGGCGCGCGCCGCGATCCAGGGCGAGTGCTCGTAGATGCCGTCGAGCAGCGCGACGAAGGTGTCCGCATCCGCGGCGTTGAGGGTGGAGAGGCTTGCGGTCATGTCATCAGCCCCAGACGAACGCCTTGTCGGCGTCGAACGGATGCGTGGCGCGCCAATGGCGGGCGATGTCGACACGGCGACAGACCCAGACGCGGTCGTGCTTCTCGATGTGGTCGAGGAAGCGCTGCAGCGCGCGCAGGCGGCCGGGCCGGCCCAGCAGCCGGCAGTGCATGCCGATGCTCATCATCCGCGGTGTCTCGGCGCCCTCGGCGTAGAGCACGTCGAAGCTGTCGCGCAGGTACTCGAAGAACTCGTCGCCATGGCTGAAGCCCTGCGGCAGCGCGAAGCGCATGTCGTTGCAGTCCAGCGTGTAGGGCACGACCAGATGCGGTGCCAGCGCGCCGTCGCTCTTGCGGACGTTGAGCCAGAAGGGCAGGTCGTCGCCGTAGTAGTCGCTGTCGTACTCGAAGCCGCCGAAGTCCGCCACCAGGCGGCGGGTGTTGGGGCTGTCGCGGCCGGTGTACCAGCCCGACGGGCGCTCGCCCGTCAGTCGCTGGAGGATGTCCATGCCGATCTCCATGTGCTGGCGCTCGGTGGCCTCGTCCATGCCCTGGTAATGGATCCAGCGCCAGCCGTGGCAGGCGATCTCGTGGTTCAGCTCGACCAGCGCGCGCGTCAGCTCGGGGTGGCGCTCCATCGCCATCGCGACACCGAAGACGGTCAGCGGCATGGCGCGCCGCTCGAACTCGCGCAGCAGCCGCCACACGCCGACGCGGGAGCCGTACTCGTAGATGCCTTCCATGCTCAGGTGGCGCGCGGGGTAGGCGGCAGGGTTGAACATCTCGGACAGGAACTGCTCGCTGCCGGTGTCGCCGTGCAGCACCGAGTTCTCGCCGCCTTCCTCATAGTTGAGGACGAACTGCACGGCGATGCGGGCCTGGCCCGGCCACTGCGCCTGCGGCGGATGCTCGCCGTAGCCGATCAGGTCGCGGGGATAGCCGGGGGAGACGACGGGCTTCATGGGCGGTCTGGACGAATGCGTGTGGAGGAGGGGCGAGTGCGAGTCTTCGAGGCGATGGCGCTGCGTACGTACGTGGGCCGCTCCGGGATCAGGCCTGAAGCGCCGACTTCAGGTCCTGCACGCGCGGATTGAGTCGCAGGTTGGCCTCGACGTTGCCGAGGTGGGCGTCGAGCAGCTTCAGCGCCGCGCGCTTGTCGCGGGCCTCCAGCGCGTCGACGATGGCCTCGTGCTCGGCCTGCGACTCGGCGGCGGAATGGGAGCTCTGGTACATCAGCGCGATCAGCGAGCTGCG
>JASLEM010000380.1 GCA_030151165.1 Burkholderiaceae bacterium | reverse complement strand
CTGCGCCGTGCTGGTGACGCTGGACCAGATCCTGTCGTCGACGATGATGGCCGCCAAGGCGCAGGCGCACGACCTGGGCGCGCTGGCGATCGCATGCCGGGTGGGGTATCGCGTGCGCTGGGTGGTGCGGCTGCTCGAGCTCAAGAACCTGGCGCGCGATCTCAGCCGCGTGCTGCTGGCGGCGGCGGTGGGTGTGGCGGTGCTCGTCGTCGCCCTGCCGGTCGGCGCGCCCGCCGCCCTGGCCGGTGCACTGGCGGCGTACCTGCTGGTGCTGATCGTCAGCGGCGCCTTGCAGGTCGACCAGATCGCCGGCGCGCGTCAACGCCTGCAAGCACTCTTCGGACGCTGAGATGCGCATCCTGCACCTCGACCCCGACGACCACGCCAACCCCCTCGCCGGCGGCGGCCCGGTGCGCACCTTCGAGATCTGCCGCCGCCTCGCGCGCCGCCACGAGGTGACGGTGCTGACGCCCACCTTCCCCGGGTCGACGCCCGAGCTCGTGCGCGAGGGCGTGCGCTACGTGCGCCTGGGCCGGCGCGTGCGCGAACACGGCTCGTCGCACCACATCACGTTCGCGCTGGCGCTGCCGCGCGCGGTGCGCCGTTTCGAGCACGACCTGCTGGTGGAGGACTTCATGCCGCCGTCCTCGGCCACCTGGACGCCGCTGTTCCGCCGCCGCGACCGCCCGATGATCGCGTCGGTGCAGTGGTTCTTCGCGCGCAAGTACACCGAGTGGCTGAAGCTCCCGTTCCACTGGGGCGAGGACTACGGCGTGCGCCTGTACGACCACTTCGTCGTGCTGACCGAGGCGATGCGCGAGCGCATCACCGCGCGCGCGCCGGGCGCCGACTGCCGCGTGATCCCGAACGGCGTCGACGACGCCCTGTTCGGCGTGCCGCCCGTCGACGCGCGCAACCGCGGCGTGCTGTTCCTCGGCCGCACCGAGATGCACGCGAAAGGCATCGACCTGCTGCTGCAGGCGCTCGCCCGCATCCCCGAAGCGTCGCGGCCGCCGCTCACGATCGCCGGCACGGTGCAGGGCGGCGAGGCGCTGGACGCGCTGGTCGACCGACTCGGCCTGCGCGCGTGGGTCACGCTCACGGGCGCGTACGACGCCGCGCAACGCCTGCGCCTGCTCGAAGGCTGCCGCGTGCTCGCGATGCCCTCGCGCGACGAGACCTTCGGCATGACGATCGCCGAGGCCAACGCCGCGGCGCGCGTCGCCGTGGTGTGGGATCGCGCGCCGATGAACGAGGTCGCGGCACCCGATTGCCCGCGCGTCGCGCCGTACGACGTCGACGCCTACGCCGACGCCCTGCAGCGCGTGCTCGCCGCGCCGGACGACGAGCTCGCGCGCCGCGGCGCGTCCGTGCGCGCGTGGGCGCGGCAGTTCGACTGGGACAGCGTCGCCGCCGCGCAGGAAGCGTACTACCTGGACGTGATGGCGCGCTTCGCCGCCGCGCGCCGACGCACGAGATCCGCATGAACACGACCTCCACTCCGATACCCGCTGCCGTACCCGACGACAAGCTCACCTGGGCCGAGACGCGCGCGCTGATCCGCTCCGACCTGTCGCGCATCGCGTCGCACATGGAGGAGGGCGCGTCGCTCGGCCACCGCGTCTACTACTTCCTGTTGCCCGGCATGCAGGCGCTGTTCTGGCACCGCATCGCGCGCTATTGGTACCTGCGCCGCTGGACGAAGCTGGCGCGCTTCATCGCGCTGTTCGCGACCTACCTGACGCGCGCGGAGATCCCGCCGACGACGTCGATCGGCGCCTCCGCGCTCGTCGCGCACGCGACCGGCGTCTACCTGTTCGGCCGCATCGGCGCGCGCTTCACGGTGCAGGGCGAGGGCGGTTGCGGCGGCGGCTTCGGTGTCGAGGACATCGGCGGCGGCCCGGGCTATCCGGTGGTCGGCGACGACGTCGTGCTCGCGTTCGGCGCCAAGGTGCTGGGCCCGGTGCGCCTCGGCGACGGCGTGCACGTCGGCCCGTGCGCGCTCGTCACGACCGACGTCCCCGACCACTCGCTGGTGATGTGGCCCAAGCCGCGCGTCATCGTCGGCGCCGCGGCGCAGCCGGACGTCAAGCTGTGAGGCGCCGCGTCGGCATCGCCATGCCCGAACCCCGTATCCGTATCCGTATCCGTATCCGCATCAGCCCGAGCGCCTCCCGATGAACATCGAAGTCAGCATCATCGTCGTCAACTGGAACGTGCGCGACCTGCTGCGCGAGTGCCTGCGCTCGACGCTGGAGGACGGCGGCATCCCCGCGGATCGCCTGGAGCTCATCGTCGTCGACAACGACTCGCATGACGGCAGCGTCGACATGGTGCGCGCCGAGTTCCCGCAGCTGCCGTTGATCGCCAACAAGGACAACGTCGGCTTCGGCCGCGCCAACAACCAGGCGCTGCCGTTGTGCCATGGCCGCTACGTGCTGCTGCTGAACCCGGACACCAAGGTGCTGCCCGGCTCGATCGCGGCGCTGGTGAAGCACATGGACGAGACGCCCGCGGCGTCGGTCATGGGCTGCCGCCTGCTCAACGCCGACCTGAGCCTGCAGCGCTGGACGGGCGGCGCCTATCCGCGGCTCGCCAACGTGATCAACCACTACTTCTTCGTCGACCGCATCCTGCCCCCGAGCTGGCGCCCGATGCCGCTGTACCTCGACCGCGACGTGAGCCACGACATCGAGGTGGACTGGGTGTCCGGCGCGGTGATGATCCTGCGCGCCGACAAGCTCGGCGGCCAGCTCTTCAACCCGCACTACTTCATGTACGGCGAGGACATGGAGCTGTGCCATCGCCTCAAGATGGCCGGCGGGCAGGTGGTCTACACGCCGTGCGCGTCGATCGTCCACTACCAGGGCGAGAGCATGAAGCAGCAGGAGGCGAGCGTGATGCTGTCCTCGCTGAAGGGCCCGCGCCAGTTCTACCTGCACATGCGCGGCGACAAGGGCGTGCTGCTGTACGACCTCGTCACCATCGCCGGCTTCGGCCTGCGCGCCGTGCTCTATCGCGCGGCGTCGCTGCTGCGCGGCGGCGACGCGCGGCTCGCGGCGAAGGCGCGTTCCAGCAGCGACCTGATGGGTCGGGCGTGGAAGATCATGCGCAAGTGACGTGATGCGCCGCCGCGTCGCGGCTATATTCCGACGAGACGATGCACGGCCGGCGCGAGGCGCAGCCGATGCGACGCGACGAGCGGAACGAACGCGCGAGCCTCGGGAGGGCCTGGAACATGGAAGCTGTTGTCGATGCGTCGGTGCGAGCGTCGCGTGACGTCGCGAGATCGCTGGCGCGCTGGACGCGCGCCGCGTGTCGCTCCGTCGTCCTGCTGCGCGTCGACTGGTCGGGCCTGCTGGCCACGCCGGCCGGCGTGCTCGCGATCGTCGCAGCGGACTACGCGGTCGCCATCCTGGCGGGACGCCTGTGGATCGCGGGCGACGCGACCTTCGTCTGGGGCGCACTGACGGTCGACTGGCTGCCGACCGCCGCGACGGCGTTCGTCTGCTGGCTGGTCGCGAGATCGGCGCACCGCCAGCAATATCCGACGCCCGCGCGGATCGACACGGCGACGATCTTCGCGATGTTCTTCGCGCAGTCGGTCGTCTTCAATGTCGCGTACACGATCGTCTTCCTGGTGTTGCGCCACGAGGGCTGGTCGACCGGACACCTCTCTTCCACCGCGCAGTGGGCGATCTGGCTGGCGCCGCTGGCGTGGGTGTGGCTCGCGCAGGCGCGCATCGTCTGGCAGGTTGGCGCGCGCCGCGTCGCGCCGCGCGTGGTCCTCGTCGCGGTGATGGCGGGGGTGATCGCCGTCAACGCGTGGTGGCTGCAACCCCATTTCTGGCAGGCGATCAGGCCGACGGCGGATGAAGCCGACGACGAGCCGATGAAGGTCACGCAGCCCATGATGGAGCACCAGCCCGTGCTGCTGGCGGCGAGCCTGGACGCCGTGAAGCCGCAGCGCCACGGCGTCGTCGACCTGTACGCCATCACGTTCGCGCCGTACGCCAGCCAGGACGTGTTCATGCGCGAGAGCGCGATGGTCGCCGGCACGATGTCGCAGCGCTTCGACGCGGCGGGCCGGACGGTGCAGCTCGTCAACAATCCCGCGACGGTGGACACGATGCCCTGGGCGACGCCGCTCAACCTGCAGCGCACGATCCAGCGCATGGCGCAGCGCATGGATCGCGACGAGGACGTGCTGTTCATCCACCTCACCTCGCACGGCGGGGCCGACGGCCGTCTCGCGATGGATTTCTGGCCGATCACAATCGATCCGGTGACGCCGCAGGCGCTGAAGAAATGGCTCGACGACGCGGGCGTGCGCTATCGCGTGATCTCGATCTCGGCCTGCTTCTCGGGCAGCTGGATCGCGCCGCTGGCGGGCGACGGCACGCTGGTGATGACCGCCGCGGACGCCGACCACACGTCCTTCGGATGCGGCAGCAAGTCGCCGCTCACCTTCTTCGGGCGGGCGATGTACGACGAGCAGTTGCGCCACACCTGGTCGTTCGAGAAGGCCCACGCGGCGGCCCGTAACGTGATCGCGCAACGCGAGCGCGAGGCCGGCAAGACCGACGGCTACTCCAATCCGCAGATCAGCGTCGGCGGCGCGATCCGCGCGCGACTGGCGGTGCTCGAGGCGCAACTGGCGGCATCGTCGGCGCGATGAGTGGCCGTGGAAGACCGGTCGCGCGCGCATGAAAAAAGGCGCGACCCCGGCCGCGCCTTTCGCATCGGGGCGATCCGCGTCAGCGCTTGACGCCGCCGTCGCCCGTCAGCATCGACAGCTCGACGAAATGCGACGCCGCGTGCTCGCGGCCGAAGTTGAGGTTGAAGCCGTCGAAGTCGACATGCTGCAGCGACTCCAGGCCGGTGGCCAGCGCCTCGCGCGTGTTGGCGCGGCCGCGGCGCAGGCCTTCGACGAAGATGCGCGCGTCGATGTAGCCCTCGAGGCTCGAGTAGTTGGCCGTGGCGTCGTCGCCGGCGGCCTTGACGGCCTCCAGGTAGTCGCGCACCAGCGGCACGGCCGGCGAGAACGGGTAGGGCACCACCTGGCTGACGACGACCCCCAGCGCCTCGGCCTTCAGCTCGTCCGACAGCGCCTTCGTGCCGACGAAGGACACGTTGAAGAACTGGCCGCCGTAGCCGGCCGCGCGGGCCTGGCGGATGAACGCGGCGCAGGCCTTGTACGAACCGATCTGCACCACGCCGTCGGGATGGGCCGCGACGATGGTCTTGACGGATTCGGCCACGTTGACGGTGTTGCGCTCGAAGCCGCCGACGGCCACGGGCTCCAGGTTCAG
>JASLEM010000368.1 GCA_030151165.1 Burkholderiaceae bacterium | reverse complement strand
CGACGGCGCCTTCCTGACCACGCGCGCCGCGATGCGCGCGATGATCAAGCAGGGCAAGGGCGGCTCCATCATCTACATGGGCTCGGTGCACTCGCACGAGGCCTCGCCGCTGAAGTCGGCCTACGTCACCGCCAAGCACGGGCTGATCGGCCTGGCCAAGGTCGTCGCCAAGGAAGGCGCGAAGGACAAGATCCGCGCCAACGTGATCTGCCCGGGCTTCGTGCGCACTCCGCTGGTCGAGAAGCAGATCCCCGAGCAGTCCAAGGCCCTGGGCATCAGCGAGGAGGACGTCGTCAAGAAGGTGATGCTGGTCGACACCGTCGACGGCGAGTTCACCACCGTGCAGGACGTCGCCCAGCTGGCCGTGTTCCTCGGCGGCTTCGAGACGAACGCGCTGACCGGGCAGTCGATCACCGTCTCGCACGGCTGGCACATGCAGTAGGACTGCGAGCCCCCGGTCTGCGGCCAGCCGCAGACCGCCCCCCCAGGGGGCTCGTGCTTTCGCCCTTCGCTCGATGTTTCACTCCTCCGGACGGGATCGCCGTTGATTCGCGCAGGCACCTTCAAGGCGGCCATCTTCGACATGGACGGCCTCCTGATCGACTCCGAGCGCGCGATCATGCGCGCCTGGCTCGAGGGCGCGCAGGCGCTCGGCTTCCCGCTCGCGCAGGCCGACTTCGTGCAGGTGATCGGCCGCGCCGCGCCCGAGGGCAGCGCGATCCTGACGAAGCTGCTGGGCGGCGACGACGCGTTCCGGCAGATGGCCGATCACGTGCGCGCCACGTTGCGCGCAGGCGGCGACGACCCCGTCTTCCCGCTCAAGGCCGGCGCCGAGGCGCTGCTGAAGGCCTTGCGCGACGCGGGCGTGCCGTGCGGCGTGGCGTCGTCGTCGAGCGTCGCGGAGATCCGCCACCGGCTCGGCGGCGTCGGCGTGCTGCGCCACTTCGCGGCGATCACCGGCGGCGACGAGGTCCCGCGCGGCAAGCCCGACCCGGCGCTGTACCTGCTCGCCGCGTCGCGGCTGGGCGTCGCGCCCGCCGACTGCATCGCGTTCGAGGACAGCGAGAACGGCGCCCGCGCCGCGCAGGCCGCGGGCATCCGCGTGGTGATCGTGCCCGACCTGCGCCGGCCGGCGGACGAGGTGGTCGCCCGCGCGCATGGCGTGATCGATTCGCTGGCGGACGCGGTGGCCCACGTGCCGCACTGGTTCCCGCGGCTCTGAGCGCGGCGCGCCGTGTTGAAATCGGCGCCATGAAAGTCCTCGTCCTCGGCGGCACCGTGTTCCTCGGCCGCCATGTCGTGCAGGCCGCGCTCGACCGTGGCCACGATGTCGCGATCCTCACCCGCGGCCTGCATGGCCGCGCGCTGTTTCCCGGCGTCGAACGCCTCGTCGGCGACCGCGACGCCGACCTCGGCGCGCTGCGCGGCCGCCGCTTCGACGCCGTGATCGACTGCAGCGGCTACACACCCGCGCAGCTGCGGCGCGCGGCGGGGGCGCTGGAGGGCGAACCGCACTACCTCTTCGTCTCGTCGATCTCCGCCTACGCGGCGTTCGCGCCCGACGTGTCGTACGACGAGACCGCGCCGCTCGCGCAGGGCGACGTCGGCTATGGCGCGTCGAAGGCGCGCTCGGAGGAAGCCATCGCCGCCGCGCTGCCCGGGCGCGTGGCGATCGTGCGGCCGGGCCTGATCGTCGGCCCGCACGACCCGAGCGGCCGCTTCACGTACTGGCCCGTGCGCGTGGCGCGCGGTGGCGAGGTGCTCGCCCCCGGACGGCCCGCGCGGCCGGTGCAGTTCATCGACGCGCGCGACCTCGCGGCCTGGTGCGTGCGGCTGGCCGAGACGCGCGCCACCGGCGCCTTCAATGCGATCGGCCCGCGCCTGCCGATGGCCGAGCTCCTCGACGCCTGCCGCGCCGCGACCGGCAGCGACGCGCGCTTCACGTGGATCGGCGACGAGGCGCTGCTCGCGCTCGGCGTCGCGCCGTGGACGGGCCTGCCGCTGTGGCTGCCCGAGAGCGATCCGGCCTTCGGCGGCATGATGCTGGCCGACCTCGCGCGCGCCCGCGCGGCCGGGCTCGTGACGCGCGGCGTGCACGAGACGATCGTCGACACGCTCGCCTGGTCGCGCGAGCCGCGCGAGGCCGACGCCGAGACGTCGAAGCTCGTCGCCACGCTCACGCCCGGACGCGAGGCCGAATGCCTGGCGACGGTGGCCGCGCGATGAGCCGCGCGAGCGACCTGCCCTTCCTCGGCGGCTATCCCGCGTCGACGCTGGCCCAGGTGCGCGAGCTGATCGCGCAGGGCCGGCTCGCCGAACACCTGCAGCGCCGCTACCCCGACGCGCACGCGATCCGCAACGACGCCGCGCTCTACGAGCACGTGATGGCGCTGAAGGCGCGCTACCTGCGCAACGCGCCGGTGCTGGCGAAGGTGATCTACGACAACCGGCTGCAGATCGACCAGCGCGCGCTCGGCACGCTGACGGCGGTGTCGCGCGTGCAGGGCGGCCAGCTGAAGGCCAAGCGCGAGATCCGCGTCGCCGCGCTGTTCAAGGACGCGCCGGCCGAGATGCTGCAGATGATCGTCGTGCACGAGCTCGCCCACCTCAAGGAGCGCGAGCACGACAAGGCGTTCTACGCGCTGTGCGAGCACATGCTGCCCGACTACCACCAGGTCGAGTTCGACACGCGGCTGTACCTCACGCAGAAGGCGATCGAGGCGGCCGCCCGGAGCGCGTCGCCGCCGCCGTCGACACCGACGGGCGCGTGACGGATTCCACAGGCTGATCCGCCGGGCGTCGCGGGCCGCGCGGCACCTCGGCCGTCGGCGCGCGCGATCCCGTGGCCGAGTTCACGAACAGCCCCGATATGCATCGGTGTTTCCACGGATCGGCGGCCCCGGATGCCTCTATCCTCGATGCATCCCGATTGTTCGCTGGCTCGACGCACATGAATTCCCCCCTTCTCTGGCTGCTCGTCGGCCTCGGCGTGGCCCTCGTCGCGGGCTGGCGCCTGGCCGTCTCGCGCAAGCGCCAGGCCGCGCTGGCCGCCAGCCGCGAGAGCGCCGCCGAACTCGCGCTGGCGCTCGCGCGCCAGGCCGCGGCGTCGACCGCGCCGCCGACGTCGGCCGCCAACGCGCCGGTCAAGGCCGACGTCCC
>JASLEM010000351.1 GCA_030151165.1 Burkholderiaceae bacterium | reverse complement strand
GGGTCGACACCGCCGCCGCCCGCGACGGCGACGCCTGGACGGTCAGCGGCGCCAAGAGCCTCGTTCCGATCGGCGACCAGGCCGATGCGTTCATCGTGCCCGCGCGCGTGCGCGGCGC
Organism: Burkholderiaceae bacterium; assembly: GCA_030151165.1. The sequence continues at coordinate 9,290 of JASLEM010000351.1, read as the reverse complement.
GGCGGACGACGCGGACGGCATCGCCCTCTTCCTCGTCGAGCGCGCCGCCGCGGGCCTCACGACGCGCGGCTACGCGCTGCAGGACGGCTCGCGTGCCGCGGAGGCGACGTTCGCGGGCGCGCCCGCGACGCTGCTCGTCGACGCCGGCCCCGCCTTCGGCGTGCTCGAAAGCGCGATCGACGTCGGCATCGCCGCGCTGGCGGCGGAGGCGGTCGGCGTGATGGACAAGCTGTTCGAGCTGACGGTCGACTACCTGAACACGCGCAAGCAGTTCGGCGTGCCGATCGGCACCTTCCAGGCGTTGCGCCACCGCGTCGCCGACATGAAGATGCAGCTCGAGCTCGCCCGCTCGATGAGCTATTTCGCGACGCTCAAGCTCGGCGACGAGCCCGCCGCGCGCCGCCGCGCCGTGGCCCAGGCCAAGGTGCAGCTGGGCCAGAGCCTGCGCTACGTCGGCCAGCAGGCGGTGCAGTTGCACGGTGGCATCGGCATGACGGACGAATACATCGGCAGCCACTACTTCAAGCGGCTCGCGACGATGGAGATCCAGTTCGGCGACACGATGCACCATCTTGGCGAGGTCAGCGCGCGCATGCAGGAGACGGCGGGCGTCTTCGCCTGAAGCCATGCTGTGACCGTGTCATTCGTGACAGGTTCGTGACGGCCGAAAAGTCGCTAGACTTCGGCGAATGACGCTCGACGCTGGCCGGAGGCGGGTACCCCAGGGGGGTACTCGCATTCCCACACGATGACTCCGGTGCCGGACCACCGGGCCGCGCCCGCGGCGATCGATCGCGAGATCGAGTTCGACCGCATCGGCACGCTCTACTCGATCGCGCTGCCCACGCTCGCGGGCGGCATCGCGTTCAGCGCGCTGATCGGCCTGATGCTGCGGGGCCAGGTGGCGGGCCCGGTGCTCGTCGCCTGGCTCGTCTCGAAGGTGCTGCTGCTCGCGGCACGCATCGTCGACGGCCGGCTGTTCGCGCGCGCCCGCCACCCGGCGCTGCGCACCGCGCACTGGAAGCTGCGCTTCTTCGTCGGCACGATCCTCGACTCGTTCACGTGGGGCCTGCTGGCCGTGCTGTTCATGCCGAGCGCCGACCCGGTGATCAACGGCGTCATGGTGGCCGGCCTCGTCGGCGTCGCGTCGGCCAACGTGCTGGCGCTGTCCGCGCACCGCGTCGCCTCCGGCGCGGCGCTCGCGCTGGTGCTGGGGCCGCTGATGGCGCAGCAGGCGCTCACCGGCACCGCGATCGACCGCATCACCGCCGCCACGCTGCTGGTCTACGCCGCGGTGCTGTTCCTCGAATCGCAGTACAGCCACCGGCGCTTCTCGGAGTCGATGCGGCTGCGCTTCGAGAACGCCGCGATCGCCGACGAGAAGCACCGGGCGCTGGTCTACGCCGAGCATTCGAACGCGGCGAAGACGCGCTTCCTCGCGTCCGTCAGCCACGAGCTGCGCACGCCGCTGAACGGCATCATCGGCATGACGCAGCTGGTGGCGGTGGAGCCGCTGTCGGCGCTGCAGCAGCAGCGCATGGACGTGCTGCGGCATTCGGCCGAGCACCTCGTCACGGTGATCGGCGACCTGCTCGATCTCTCGCGCATCGAGTTCGACCGCATCGAGCTGAACGCGCAGCCGACGCTGATCGCGCAGACCGTGCGCGACGTCACCGACCTGCTGCAGCCGGTCGCCGAGGAGCGCGGGCTCGGCTTCGAGGTCGTGTTCGACCTCGGGCTGCCGGCGGCCGCGCTGATGGACGCCTCGCGCGTGAAGCAGGTGCTGCACAACCTGATCGGCAACGCGCTGAAGTTCACGGCCGCGGGGCGCGTCGGGCTCGCGGTGTCGATGAGCGAGGGCCTGCTGCGATTCCGCGTCAGCGATACGGGTGAAGGTATCCCGCCCGACGCGATCGAGCGCATCTTCGACGCCTTCGAGCAGGCGCCGTCGAACACCGCGCCCGCCCGTTCGGGCGCCGGCCTCGGCCTGACGATTTCGCGCCGGCTGGCGCGTGCGATGGGCGGCGACGTCACCTGCCGTTCGGTGCCGGGCATCGGCACGACGTTCGAGTTCTCGATCGCGTTCAAGCCGACGCCGCGCACGCCGAGCCCGCGCCCGTCGCTGAGCGAGGAGCTCGCCGCCGCGGTGCGCCCGCGCGGCTCGGCCGACATCCGCCCCGGCCGCGTGCTGGTGGTGGAGGACAACGAGGTCAACGCGCTCGTCGTGCGCGGCATGCTCGACCAGATGGGCGTCAACGCCGAGCTCGCGGTCGACGGCCAGAAGGCGCTCGCGAGCATGGGCCAGACCGCGTACGACCTCGTGCTGATGGACTGCCAGATGCCCGTTCTCGACGGCTGGGAGGCCACGCGCATCTGGCGCGCGCGCGAGACACGCCTGCGCCAGACCCAGCGCACGCCCATCATCGCGCTCACCGCGAGCGCGGCCGCGGGCGAGCGCGAGCGCTGCCTGCAGGCCGGCATGGACGACTACCTCAGCAAGCCGTTCTCGCGCGAAGCGCTCGGCGAGCTGGTTGACCGATACTTGCCCCCCGTGTTCACGAACTCCATCCGTTCCGAGTTCAGGTGAATCCGGCGTCGATGGCGAGTTCGACGACGACGACAACGACAACGACGATGAATGCGATGAGCGCGACGTCCGACGCGGATGCGGCCGACGTGCTCGAGACGGCCGCGGGCCGTGGTGACAGGATCCTGATCGATGAAGCTTCGAGTCGCCGCACGCGCGGCGCTGGTGGTGGCCGTGCTGTTCGGCTGCGCCGTCCCCCTGACCAAGGAACGAGGCGAGCCCGTCACGCGGCTCGTGATCTCCAACGGGAGCCCGCTGCCGTTGCGCGCCGCCGTCTTCCGCGATGACGTCGACTGCAGCGGCGCCCATCCCGCGTCGTTCGACGGCGCGGTCGCCGTGCTCGACACGCCCGCCAAGCCCTGGGAAACCGTCGCCTTCAGCTACGCCGACACGCGCGACGGTACACGGTCGACCTGCACCGGCATCGGCAGCTTCCCGGCCGACGCGCAGCACGAATACCACGTCGACGTCGGCGAATCCAGCGGCGCCTGCGGCATGCGCGTGACGCGCCGCGCCGCCGGCACGCAGGACGCGCTGATTCCCGTCGAGATCGAGCCGCGGGAGCCGGCACCGACGAGCCGCGCGGGCGCATCGAGCCGTCCGGCCAACCGGGCCGCCGCCCCGACCCCGACCCCGAGCATTTCGCCGCCCGAGCCTGTCGCGTCGTGCCGGGCCGACGCGCGCTTCCGGCGAGTGACGACGGCGCCGTCGTCCTGAACGCATGCCCACGCGGGACTCGCGCCGAAGCCACGGCTTCGGCCGCGGCGCTGCTGACGTTGACGTCGACCACCCCGTCGACCTCGCCATGAACACCGGTGCCGGACGCGCGTTCGACCTGCGCGACGCCATCGAATCGTTCGAGCCGCCCCTCTCGCGACATCCGCGCCGCATACCCCCCGCGGCCGGCGGGCGGCCTGGAGTCCACTCCCCAAGCTGCGCGGCCGCGCCGGCCCGATAATCGAGCCCATGCAGATCCACCGCGGCCTCAGCTCCCTTGCCACGCTCGCCCTCGCCCGCAGCGGCACCGCGCTGACCATCGGCAACTTCGACGGCGTCCACCGCGGCCACCAGGCGATGCTCGCCCTGCTGCGCAGCGAGGCACGCCACCGCGGCGTGCCCAGCTGCGTGATGACGTTCGAGCCGCACCCGCGCGACTTCTTCGCGCGCCGCGCCGGCAAGCCCGAACTCGCGCCGGCGCGCATCGCCACGCTGCGCGACCAGCTTGGCGAGCTCGAGCGCTGCGGCGTCGACCACGTCGTGGTGCTGCGCTTCGACGAGCACCTCGCCGGCCTGTCGCCGCAGGACTTCATCGACACCGTGCTCGTGCGCGGCCTCGGCGTGCGCTATGTGCTGGTCGGCGACGACTTCCGCTTCGGCGCGAAGCGCGCGGGCGACTACGCGATGCTCGACGCCGCGGGCAGCGCGCAGGGCTTCGACGTCGCCCGCATGATGAGCTACGAGGTGCATGGCCAGCGCGTCTCCAGCTCCGCGGTGCGCGAGGCGCTCGCGGCCGGCGACCTCGCCCGCGCCGCCGCGCTGCTCGGACGACCGTACGCGATCAGCGGCCGCGTCGCCCACGGTGCGAAGCTGGGCCGCGAGCTGGGCGAGAGCACGCGCGGCGCCGGCGACGGCTTCCGCACGCTGAACCTGCGCATGCCCGACGCCCGCCCCGCGGCGTCGGGCATCTTCATCTCGCGCGTCTTCGGCCTCGGCCCCGTGCCGCTGCCGGCGGTGTCCAGCCTCGGCGTGCGCCCGACGATCGAGAAGGCCGGCCGCGTGCTGCTCGAGACGCATTGCCTCGCGTGGCCCGACTCGCTCGGGCGCGACAGCGCGTACGGCAGGCTGATCAGCGTCGAGCTGGTCAAGTGGCTGCATCCGGAACGCGACTACGGGTCGCTCGCCGCGCTGCAGGCCGGCATCGCGGCGGACGTGGACGAGGCCCGCACCTGGTTCAGGCTCCCATCGCCGTCCGCGGCGAGCTGAATCTCCGCGCAGTGGTGCCGCAGCGCGGGAGCGGTGACTGGCACGTCCGGTATCGCGATCGGCGTCGCGGTTGGTGTCGCGACCGGGTGCGTGGTCAGGGTGGCGGTGGCGGTGGTGCCGTCGGTCGTCGAGATCGCCTTGGCCGCCGAGGTCGCTGAGTTCGAAGCCGCCTTCGACATCGACGGCACTCGTACGTCCGACGACGTGGTCACGTTGGAAACGACGGCACGCGCGGTGGAAGACACCGACAGCGCCTGCGCCAGCCCCGGCACGGCCTCCGCGCCGTCCCGAACTTCCGCGCTCGACGTTCGCAACGCCTCCCCGATCGGCTCGGCCCGGCCGCCCAGGCATCGCTGCAGGAAGTTCTCGGCCACCGCCAGGAACGCGAGCCGGTTCTCCGGGCGCTCGAAGCCGTGGCCCTCGTCGGGAAAGACGAGGTAGGTCACCGGGGTGCCGCGCGACTTCAGCGCCGCCACGATCCGGTCCGACTCGGCGACGCCGACCCGCGGGTCGTTGGCCCCCTGCCCGATCAGCAGCGGCCGGACGATGCGGTCGGCGCTGTTCAGCGGCGAGCGTTCGTCCAGCATCGCGAGCCCGGCCGGCGTCGTCGGATCGCCGACGCGGCGATGGAAGGTCTGGCGATACGACGCCCACCACGGCGGGATGGCCGCCAGCGTCGCGGGCAGGTTCGACGGGCCGACGATGTCGATGCCGCAGGCGAACTCGCCGGGCGTGAAGGCGAGGCCGGCCAGCGCCGCGTAGCCGCCGTAGGAGCTGCCCATGATCGCGACGCGGTCGCGCGTCGTGACGCCGCGCGCCACCGCCCAGTCGACGGCATCGAGCAGGTCGCGCTGCATCGCGCCGCCCCACTCGCGATCGCCCGCCGCGACGAAGCGCTTGCCGAAGCCCGTCGAGCCGCGGAAGTTCACCGACAGCACGGCATAGCCGCGGTTCGCGAGCCATTGGTGCGCGGCGTTGAAGCCGCCGGCGTCGCGCTCCCACGGGCCGCCGTGCACCAGCAGCACCATCGGCACCGGGCCGCGCGCGTTCATCGGTCGGCTCAGGTACGACGGCAGCGCCAGGCCGTCGCGCGCCGTGATCGTCACCGGCCGCATCGGCACCAGGGGCGCAGCGGCGAGCGCGGGTCGACCGACGAACAGCGGCTTCAGGCGATGCGCGCCGCGCTCGTAGAGCCACGCGGAGGGCGGCGCCGTCGCGCGGTCGGCCACCACCACCCAGCGCCGGTCGTCGTCGGAGCGCGAGGTGATCGTGAACGGGCCGTGCACGACCGCGGCGATCCGGCGAAGCTCGGCGCCGATGGCGGCTTCGGCGGCGACGTAGGTCTCGCTGCCGATGTCCAGCGTCCAGGCCTGCAGCGCGCCCGTCCGCGGTTCGAACAGCGCGCCGTCGATGTCGGCGCGCGGGTCGTGCGCGGCGACGCGCGTGCCACCGGTCTCGACGTCGAGGGCGACGAGCGAGACGGTGTCCGCCACGCGCGAATCAAGCCACCACAGCGTCCGTCCATCTGCGCTGAACCGCAGCGGCGACATGGCCAGCGCGTCGTCGATCGGGGCGTGGACGACGGGCACGTCGTCCACCGCCGCCTCGCCGCCGCTGAAGCTGCCGCGCATGCGAAACCAGTCGACGCCCCCGTCGTCGCGCGCCTGCTGCGCCAGGCGCAGGTTCAGGTCGGCGTCGGCGACGAAGGTGTCGTAGCGGTCGTTGCGGCAGATCTCGCGCAGCGCGCCCGTGGTGAGGTCGAGGCTGAAGACGTCCTGCCAGTGCGGGTCGCGCCGGCTGATGCCCAGCAGGATGCGATCCTTCACGCGGAGGCTGATGGCGAGGATCTTGACGCGCGCATGGTCGAACGGCGTGTAGTCGTGCCGCGCGCCGGTCGCGACGTCGACGCCGTACAGGAGGAAGTTCTCGTCGCCGCCGCGGTCGTTGACGAAGAGCACGCGGCGCGAGTCGGGCGCCCACCACGTCTCGCGGATCGGACGGCCGCTCTCGGCGGTCAGCGGGCGCGCGCGGGCCAGGTCGTCGATGGGGGCGACCCAGACGTTGAGCACGCCGTCGCGCGGCGCGATCCACGAGAGCCAGCGGCCGTCCGGGCTGATGCGCGTGCCGGCGCGGGCCGGGTTCCCGAACAGGGCGTCGCGGGCGATCAGGGGCACCGCCGCAGGCACGGCGGCCACCGGCGCGGGCGACGCCGGGACGGTGGCCAAGGCCAGCAGCAGGAGCGCGATGAAGCGGCGTGGCATGTCGGGTCTCGCGGCGGTCGGGCGGGTGAGGTCGGTGGCGTGATGGAGGGCGTGCAACTTCACTCTACTCCCGGCCCCGGCCGACTCCCCGCGTCAAACCGCCCGGAAATGCACCGGTTTGCCACCGGGCGCCATTCCGGTCGGCCGGCTAGAATGGGGCCATGTCGCTGCTTCCCAGCTTTCGATTCGCCGCCTGCCGCTGGCACGCCGCCGTGCGGCGCCAGACCACGCGCGATCGAATTACCTGCGGGCTCGCCTCGGCCTGAGCCCCCGCGTCGACCGCCGCTGCGCAGTGCGGCACGGTCACCAGGCACCCTTCGCCGTCGTCGATCCTCGACGGCCCCGGCATTCCAACGCTTACGCCTTTCGCGCGTCGCCGACCGACGCGCCACCGACATGACCGCAGACACCCACGACAAGTCCCCATCCACGTCCGCCCAGGATTACCGCGCGACGCTCAACCTGCCCGACACCCCGTTCCCGATGCGCGGCGACCTGCCCAAGCGCGAGCCGGGCTGGGTGCAGAAGTGGGAGACCGAGGGACTCTACAAGCGCCTGCGCGACGCGCGCCAGGGCAAGCCGCTGTTCGTGCTGCACGACGGCCCGCCTTACGCCAACGGCCAGATCCACATGGGGCACGCCGTCAACAAGGTGCTGAAGGACATGATCGTCAAGACCCGTCAGTTGATGGGCTACGACGCGCAGTACGCGCCGGGCTGGGACTGCCACGGCCTGCCGATCGAGAACGCGATCGAGAAGGAGTTCGGCCGCAAGCTGAGCCGCGACGACATGCAGGCGAAGAGCCGCGCCTACGCCACCGCGCAGATCGGCCAGCAGATGGTCGACTTCAAGCGCCTGGGCGTGATCGGCGACTGGGAGCATCCGTACCGCACGATGGACTTCGCCAACGAGGCCGGCGAGCTGCGCGCGTTCAAGCGCGTGATCGAGCGCGGCTTCGTCTACCGCGGCCTCAAGCCGGTGTACTGGTGCTTCGACTGCGGCTCGTCGCTGGCCGAGTTCGAGATCGAGTACCAGGACAAGGAAAGCTTCACGATCGACGTCGGCTTCAAGTGCGCCGAGCCGGAGAAGCTCGCGGCGGCCTTCGGCCTGCCGTCGTTGAACAAGGACGCGTTCGTCGTCATCTGGACGACCACGCCCTGGACGATCCCCGCCAACCAGGCGCTGAACCTCAACCCGCAGCTCGAATACAGCCTGGTCGACACCGACCGCGGCCTGCTGCTCGTCGCCTCCGCGCTGGTCGAGAAGTGCCTGGAGCGCTACGGCCTGCAGGGCACGGTGGTCGGCACGACGCTGGGCCAGTCGCTCGACGAGCTCAAGTTCCGCCACCCGTTCGCGGAAGTCGATGCGGGCTACGACCGCCTGTCGCCGATCTACCTCGCCGACTACGCGACGGCCGACGACGGCACCGGCATCGTCCACTCGGCGCCCGCTTACGGCGTCGACGACTTCAACTCCTGCGTCAGCCACGGGATGAAGATCGACGAGATCCTGAACCCGGTGCAGGGCTCCGGCGTCTACGCGCCCGAGCTGCCGCTGTTCGGCGGCCAGTTCATCTGGAAGGCGCAGCAGGCGATCGTCGACGCGCTGCGCGACGCCGGCCGGCTCTTCGCGACCTCGAAGATCAAGCACAGCTACCCGCACTGCTGGCGCCACAAGTCACCGGTGATCTACCGCGCCGCGGCGCAGTGGTTCATCCGCATGGACGAGGGCGAAGGCGTGTGCACGAAGGACAAGGCGCCGCGCACGCTGCGCCAGCTCGCGCTCGAGGCCATCGACAACACCACGTTCTACCCCGAGAACGGCAAGGTGCGCCTGCACGACATGATCTCGGGCCGCCCCGACTGGTGCATCAGCCGCCAGCGCAGCTGGGGCGTGCCGATCCCGTTCTTCCTGCACAAGGATTCGGGCGAGCTGCATCCGCGCACGATGGAGATCCTCGACCAGGCTGCCGACATCGTCGAGCGCGGCGGCATCGAGGCCTGGAGCCGCGTCACCGTCGAAGAGATGCTCGGTGCGCAGGACGCGCCCAACTACACCAAGTCGACCGACATCCTCGAGGTCTGGTTCGACTCCGGCTCCACCTTCTTCCACGTCCTGCGCGGCACGCACAAGGGCACGCCGGAGCACCCGGGCTTCCACTCGGACGGCCCCGAGGCCGACCTCTACCTCGAAGGCCACGACCAGCACCGCGGCTGGTTCCACTCGGCGCTGCTGCTCGCCTGCGCGCTCTACGGCCGCGCGCCGTACCGCGGCCTGCTGACCCACGGCTTCACCGTGGACAGCAAGGGCATCAAGATGAGCAAGTCGCTCAAGAACGGCATCGAGCCGCAGGCCGTCAGCGACAAGCTGGGCGCCGAGATCATCCGCCTGTGGGTGGCCGCGTCCGACTACTCGGGCGACATCGCCGGCGACGACAAGATCCTCGCCCGCGTGGTCGA
>JASLEM010000328.1 GCA_030151165.1 Burkholderiaceae bacterium | reverse complement strand
GCCCAGCGCGTCGCAGAAGGCGCGCAGGTCGATCGCGGCCTGGTCGACGTCGCGGTTGTCGAACTCGTGGTTGCCGGGCACGAACACCACGGGCACCGGCCAGTCCGCGAAGCGGCGCAGGCCTTCCCATTCGCGGTCGATGTCGCCCGCGAGGATCAGCAGCTCCGCGCCGGGCGCGGGCTGGGCCTCGAAGGTCTCGGTTTCGAGGTGGAGGTCGGACAGGATCTGCAGGCGCATCGTGCGAGCAGGATACAGGGCCGCCAACGACAAGGCCGCCCGAAGGCGGCCTCGCGCACGCGCGTGACGCGCGCCCGGGCGGGTCAGCCCAGCGCCGTCGCGATGCGCGCCTTGGCGGCCGTCAGCTGCGCCGGCAGGTGGTACGCGAGCGTGTCGAACAGCTCGTCGTGCATGGTGAGCTCCTGCTGCCACGCCGCGGTGTCGATGCCGATGACGTCGTCGAACTGGGCGCGCGAGAAGGCCAGGCCCGACCAGTCGAGGTCCTCGTAGCGCGGGCTGGTGCCGAACACGTTCTCCGTGCCGCCGGCCTGGCCGTCGATGCGACCCAGCATCCACGCCATCACGCGCATGTTCTCGCCGTAGCCCGGCCAGACGAACTTGCCGTCGGCGCCCTTGCGGAACCAGTTCACGCAGAAGATCGCCGGCAGCTTCGCCCCGAGGCCTTCGAGCTTCTCGCCCATGTCGAGCCAGTGCTGGAAGTAGTCGCTCATGTTGTAGCCGGTGAACGGCAGCATCGCGAACGGGTCGCGGCGCACGACGCCCTGCTGGCCGGCGGCGGCGGCGGTCGTCTCGGAGCCCATCGTCGCGGCCATGTAGACGCCGTCGACCCAGTCGCGCGCCTCGGTCACCAGCGGCACGGTGGTGGAGCGGCGGCCGCCGAAGATGAACGCGTCGATCGCGACGCCCTTCGGGTCGTCCCACGCCTCGTCGAGGGCCGGGTTGTTCGTCGCGGCGACGGTGAAGCGCGCGTTCGGGTGCGCGGCCTTGGCGCCGGTCTCCTTGGCGATCGCGGGCGTCCAGTCCTTGCCCTGCCAGTCGATGCAGTGCGCCGGGGCTTCGCCCATGCCTTCCCACCACACGTCGCCGTCGTCGGTCAGGCCGACATTGGTGAAGATGGCGTCCTTCGTCAGGCTGGCCATGCAGTTCGGGTTCGTCTGCTCGTTCGTGCCGGGCGCGACGCCGAAGTAGCCGGCCTCGGGATTGATCGCCATCAGGCGGCCGTCAGCACGCGGCTTGATCCAGGCGATGTCGTCGCCGATCGTCGTGACCTTCCAGCCGGGCATGCCCGCCGGCGGGATCAGCATCGCGAAGTTGGTCTTGCCGCAGGCGCTCGGGAAGGCCGCGGCGATGTGCTTCTTCTCGCCCGCCGGGCTCGTCACGCCGAGGATCAGCATGTGTTCCGCCAACCAGCCCTCGTCGCGCCCCATGTTCGACGCGATGCGCAGCGCGAAGCACTTCTTGCCCAGCAGGGCGTTGCCGCCGTAGCCCGACCCGTAGCTCCAGATCTCGCGCGTCTCGGGGTAGTGGACGATGTATTTCGTCTTGTTGCACGGCCACGAGACGTCCTTCTGGCCGGCCTCGAGCGGCGCGCCCACGGTGTGGACGCAGGGGACGAACTCGCCGTCGGTGCCGAGCACGTCGAGCGCGCCGCGGCCCATGCGCGTCATCAGGCGCATGTTGACGGCGACGTACGGACTGTCGGACAGCTCGACGCCGATGTGCGAGATGTCCGAGCCGAGCGGGCCCATCGAGAACGGCACGACGTACATCGTGCGGCCGCGCATCGCGCCGGCGAAGAGGGCGGGCGTGCCGTCGGCCTGGCCGGTCTGCAGCAGCGCGCGCATCTTGGCGGGCGATTCCCAGTTGTTGGTCGGGCCGGCGTTCTCCTTCTGCTCGCTGCAGATGAAGGTGCGGTCTTCCACGCGCGCGACGTCGCTCGGGTCGCTGCACGCGAGGTAGCTGTTGGCGCGCTTGGCCGGGTTCAGCTTCCTGAAGGTGCCGGCGGCGACGAGCTGCGCGCACAAGCGGTCGTATTCGGCTTCGGAGCCGTCGCACCAGTAGACATCGGCGGCCTGCGTCAGCGCGGCGACTTCGGCGACCCAGGACACAAGGCGGTCGTGCTGGACCCACGCGGGCACGTTCAGGCGCAGCCCTTCCATTGCGGGACGGTTCATGAGGAGACTCCAATCAACAAGGTTCAAAGACAAGATTGGGCGAACCTCGACGCCACGTTCGTGGCTCGGGGCTCGCCCAATCCCGCTGGCCGACACCGTACCGTCCTGCCGCCGCTCCGTGCTCGGGAGTTACACGGAGGAACAAGGTAAAGACGCGGGTAAACCCGTAATCGACCGGGCATACGACGTTCCGACCAGTGTAATTCGGCCGTAACCCTGGCGAACGGTGTGCCCATGCATTTCGCGAATGGGTTCATGCACTTGTTGGCGCCACGGCCGTCCCATCCCTCGGCGGAGGGGGCCCGGCCGCGACCCGCGCCGCTACACTCGCGCTCGCCGAAAAGGGGCGCGCTGCGCTCGCCATCCACAACGACGATTCCCAGGGAGTTCCATGTCCAGCCTTTTCAAGACCGGCCTTGCCGCCGTCGCCTTCGCCACCGCGGCCTGCGTGCAAGCCACGCCGGTCAACGTCCAGATCCTCAGCGCCACGGTCAAGGACAAGCAGATCGACGGCGCCACCGTCACGTTGCAGAAGAACGGCGAGCAGTCGGCCACCGGCACCACCAACGCGCAGGGCCAGGTCGCGCTGACGACCACGTTCCCCGACGACGCCGGCTCGCTGCTGATCGTCAAGAAGGCGGGCTTCTCCAACCTCGTCGTCAAGTGCCCGTGCGCCGGGACGACCTACGCGATCAGCCCGGTGATGAACAGCCTGGACGGCATGCGCATCGTGCTGAACTGGGGCGCGAACCCGCGCGACCTCGACTCGCACGTCGTCTACCCCGGCAACCACGTCTTCTTCGACCACAAGCTCGGCACCGACGCGAACCTCGACGTCGACAACACCACCGGCTTCGGCCCCGAGACGATCACGCTGACGCGCAAGCACGCAGGCGAGCGCTACGTCTACGCAGTGCACGACTACACCGACGGCGGCTCCCCGCAGACCGACCACCTCGGCAAGAGCGCCGCGAAGGTGTTCGTCTACGTCGGCCAGACGCTGGTGAAGACGTACTATGTGCCGGCCGGCAACGGCAACCTGTGGACGGTGTTCGCGGTCACCGAGAACGGCGACTTCCAGGACATCAACACGATCAGCGGCACGACGAGCCACGAGCGCCTGCAGGGCGCCGAGTTCCAGTCGACGATGGACCATGCCACCGTGCAGACGGTCAACGCCAGCGCCGGCGGCCAGGCCGACGCGAAGTCCCTCAACAAGCAGGGCGAGGCCGCGTACCACGCCGGCAACCTCGACGAGTCGATCGGCCTGTACCAGCAGGCGATCGACGCCGACGCCAACTTCGGCCAGGCGTACAGCAACCTGGGCCTCGCGTTCCAGAAGGCCGGCCGCGTCTCCGAGGCGCTGTGGGCCAACCGCAAGGCGATCGCGCTGGCCGACGGCCCCACCGCCGCCACCGTCCGCGCCAGCTCGCACTACAACAACGGCAAGATCTACGAGGACGCCGGCCAGTGGAGCGACGCGCTGCGCGAGTACCAGGGCGCGAAGACCGAGCACGCGAACGCCGTCTACGACAAGGCGATCCTGCGCATGCAGCAAAAGGGCGCGCAATGAAGCGCGCGTTGCTGCCCGCGGTCGCCGTCGCGGCGGCGCTCGTGTTGTCGGCGACGGCGCCGGCCCGTGCCGACGTCGGCCCGTCGGTGGTGGCCAAGGCCGACCTGAGCCTGTGGCACGAGCCGATCGACACCCGCGCCGGCTTCGACAAGGCGTCGCGCGCGTCCATCCTGGTCTATGCGAGCGTGCTCGGCGAGATGGGCAAGCTGTCCGACGGCGACATGCTCGCCGCGTTCAGGATCAAGAGCGTGAACCGCGCGTCGACCGACAAGTGGCTGAAGAAGGAGCTGGCGCTGTCGGCGGCCGGCTACCGGCTCGCGTCCGCGAGCTGCGCGGCCGGCGACTGGACATGCATGCCCCCGGCGCCCGACTTCGCCGCCGCGGCTGCCACCTGGACGCGCGGCGTGCCGGCGGCGCAGGCCGCGTGGCGCGACAACATGGAGGCGTTCGCGCACGCCTACGTCGGCGAGCAGCTGCGCCTGGCGGCGCTGTTCCCGAAGGTCACGAGCGAGATCGACACGTTCAATGACCGCGAGTGGAACGGCGACAACCTGCCCGACACCGTCTTCCAGCTGAGCTTCGACGACGGCCCGACCGCCCCCGGCGGCACGACGGACGACACGCTGCGCATGCTGAACGCCGCGCATCGCCACGCTGTCTTCTTCATGCTCGGCGGCAACCTGCAGGCGCGCATCGGCAAGACGGACGCGGCGACGCTGTCGCAGCAGTACGCGGGCCAGTGCGTCGCGTCGCACGGTTGGGAGCACAAGTCGCACCAGAACTGGGACCAGTGGCAGGACTCCGTCCAGCGCACCCACGCGCTGCTGAACGCGACGTTCCCGAAGGATGCCGTGCTGCCCTGGTTCCGTCCGCCGTACGGCCAGCGCCGCACGGACTCCGGCCCGTTCTTCGAGCAGCAAGGCCTGCAGATCGCGCTGTGGAACCTCGATTCGCAGGACTGGAACGCCCACGTCACGCCGGCCGACATCATCGACCGCATGACGACGCTGATGCTGGTCAAGCGCCACGGCATCATGCTGTTCCACGACGTCCACCCGAAGGCGAAGGTCGCGCTGCCGGCGATCTTCGAGAAGGTCGGCAACGCCGTCGACTGGCGCGATTGCCACGCGCCGATGCGTTGAGGTGACGGCCGGCGCGCGCGCCGCGTGACGCGCGCGCCGCCCCTTCAGCGCCGCGGCGCGCCGAACCCGCCGCCGCCGGGCGTCTCGATCACGAACACGTCGCCCGGCGCCATCTGCGCCGAGCCGATGTGGTCGAGTGACTCGACGCGGCCGTCGGCGCGTTCGACCGTGTTGCGGCCGACCGCGCCCGCCGCGCCGCCGGCCATGCCGAACGCGCCATGGTGGCGGCCGTTGCTGAGGATGGACGCGGTCATGTCCTCGAGGAAGCGCACACGGCGGATGCCGCCGTCGCCGCCGTGCCAGCGGCCCGCGCCGCCGGAGCCGGGGCGGATCTCGTAGCTGTCGACGCGCACCGGGAAGCGGAACTCGAGCACCTCGGGGTCGGTCAGGCGCGAGTTGGTCATGTGGGTCTGGACGACGCTGGTGCCGTCGAAGCCGCCGACGATCGCGCCGCGCTCGTCGATCAGCGCGCCCGCGCCCGAGCCTCCGGAGATCGTCTCGTAGTACTGGTGGCGCGCGTTGCCGAAGGTGAAGTTGTTCATCGTGCACTGGCTCGACGCCATCACGCCGAGCGCGCCGTACAGCGCGTTGGTGATGCAGGTCGAGGTCTCGACATTGCCCGCCACCACCGAGGCCGGCGCGTGCGGGTTCAGCATCGAGCCGGGCGGGATGATGACGTCCAGCGGCTTCAGGCAGCCGGCATTGAGCGGGATGTCGTCGTTGACGAGCGTGCGGAACACGTACAGCACCGCAGCCATGCAGACGGCGGTCGGCGCGTTGAAGTTGTTCGCCAGCTGCGGCGACGTGCCGGTGAAGTCGATCGCCGCCCGGCGCGCCGCGGCGTCCACGCGGATCTCGACCTGGATCTGCGCGCCGTTGTCCAGCGGCAGCGTGAAGCGGCCGTCCTTCAGGCGCGTGATGACGCGGCGCACCGACTCCTCGGCGTTGTCCTGCACGTGGCCCATGTAGGCCTGGACGACGTCGAGCCCGAACTGGTCGACCATGCGCCGCAGCTCCTGCACGCCCTTCTCGTTGGCCGCGATCTGCGCCTTCATGTCGGCGATGTTCTGCGCCGGGTTGCGCGACGGGTACTCGCCGCTCTCCAGCAGCGCGATCATCTCGGCCTCGCGCAGGCGCCCGCGCTCGACCAGCTTCACGTTGTCGATCTGCACGCCCTCTTCCTCGACGCGCGTCGAGAACGGCGGCATCGAGCCGGGCGTGACGCCGCCGATGTCGGCATGGTGGCCGCGCGAGGCGACGTAGAAGAGGATACGGTCACCCGTATGCTCGAACACGGGCGTGACCACCGTGATGTCGGGCAGGTGCGTGCCGCCGTGGTACGGGTCGTTGAGCGCGAAGACGTCGCCCGGCTGCATGCGGCCGGCGTTGCGCTTCATCACCGTCTTGATCGACTCGCTCATCGAGCCCAGGTGCACCGGCATGTGCGGCGCGTTGGCGATCAGGTTGCCGTCGGCGTCGAACAGCGCGCACGAGAAGTCGAGCCGTTCCTTGATGTTGACCGAGTACGCGGTGTTCTGCAGCTGCAGCCCCATCTGCTCGGCGATGTTCATGAACAGGTTGTTGAACACCTCCAGCATCACCGGGTCGACGCTCGTGCCGATCGCGGTGCGCTTCTCGCGCGGCGCGATGCGGCGCAGCACGAGGTGGTCGAGGTCGGTGACGCGCGCCTGCCAGCCGGGCTCGACGACGGTGGTCGCGTTCTTCTCCGCGATGATGGCCGGGCCGTCGACGAGATGCCCGGGCCGCAGCGTCTCGCGCACGACCAGCGCGGCGCCGTGCCAGCGGCCGCCGCTGTACATCGCGACGGTCTCGACGACCGGCGCGGGCGTCGGCGGCAACGTCTCGAGGCGCGGCTCGGCGGGCGCGTCGCCGGCGGCGATCGCCTCGACGGACACGGCTTCCACGACCAGCCCGCGCCCTTCCATCAGGAACGCGAAGCGGCGCCGGTACGCGGCCTCGAAGCCGGCGGCGAGCGCGGCGACGCTGCCGTCGCCGAAGTCGACGACCAGCGCGGAGTCCGTCCCCACGTAGCGCACGTGCGCGCGGCGGATCACGCGGACGTCGCCGCTGCCCGCGCCCTGCCGGCGGATCTCGGCGAGCGCGTCGTCGGCGAGCGCATCGAGCCGCGCGCGTACCGCGGGCAGCGCGTCGTCGGTCAGCGGCTGTTCGACCGCCGCCTCGCGCATCACGCCCTGGTCGGCCAGGCCCATGCCGTAGGCCGAGAGCACGCCGGCGAGCGGGTGCACGAAGACGGTGTCCATGCCGAGGGCGTCGGCGACGAGGCACGCGTGCTGGCCGCCCGCGCCGCCGAAGCATTGCAGCACGTAGCGCGTGACGTCGTAGCCGCGCGCGACCGAGATCTTCTTGATCGCGTTGGCCATGCTGCCGACGGCGATGTCGATGAAGCCTTCGGCGACCTGCTCCGGCGTGCGCTCGCGGCCCGTCGCCTGCGAGATGTCGCGCGCCATCGTCGCGAAGCCGGCCGCCACGACGTCGCGGTCGAGCGCCTCGTTCGCGGCCTTGCCGAACACCTTCGGGAACCACGCCGGCTGGATCTTGCCGAGCATCACGTTCGCGTCGGTCACGGCCAGCGGGCCGCCACGGCGGTAGCTCGCCGGGCCCGGGTTCGCGCCCGCGCTCTGCGGGCCCGCCCGCAGCCGCGCGCCGTCGAAGCCGAGGATCGAGCCGCCGCCGGCCGCGACGGTGTGGATGCTCATCATCGGCGCGCGCATGCGCACGCCGGCGACCTGGGTCTCGAACGCGCGCTCGAACTCGCCCGCGAAGTGCGACACGTCGGTCGACGTGCCGCCCATGTCGAAGCCGATCACGCGGCCGAAGTCCGCGAGCTGCGCCGTGCGCACCATGCCGACGATGCCGCCGGCCGGCCCGGACAGGATCGCGTCCTTGCCCTGGAACGCGTGCGCGTCGGTCAGGCCGCCGGACGACTGCATGAAGAACAGCTTCACGCCGGGCATCTCGCCGGCGACCTGCTCGACGTAGCGGCGCAGGATGGGCGAGAGGTACGCATCGACGACGGTGGTGTCGCCGCGGCTGACCAGCTTCATCAGCGGGCTCGTCTCGTGCGACGCGCTCACCTGCGCGAACCCGATCTCGCGCGCGATGCGCGCGGCCGCGGCCTCGTGCTGCGTGAAGCGGTAGCCGTGCATGAAGACGATCGCGACGCTGCGCAGGCCGGCGTCGAACGCGGCCTGCAGCTGCGTGCGCAGCGCGGGCTCGTCGAGCGCGCGCAGCACCTCGCCGTGCGCGGACAGCCGCTCGTCGGCCTCGATCACCTGCGAATACAGCAGCTCGGGCCTCTGGATGTGGCGGTCGAACAGGCGCGGCCGGTCCTGGTACGCGATGCGCAGCGCGTCGCGGAAGCCGCGCGTCGTCACGAGCAGCGTCTTCTCGCCCTTGCGCTCGAGCAGCGCGTTGGTCGCGACCGTCGTCCCCATCTTCACGCACTCCACCTGCGCCGACGTGATCGGCTCGCCCGCGGCCAGGCCGAGCAGGTGGCGGATGCCGGCGACCGCGGCGTCGCGGTACTGCTCGGGGTTCTCCGACAGCAGCTTGTGCGTGACGATCGCGCCGTCCGGCCGCTTCGCGACGATGTCGGTGAAGGTGCCGCCGCGGTCGATCCAGAACTGCCATCGATTGGCTGGAAGGCTTGGATTTGCTGGCATTGTGGCGTTTACATGACGTTGGCAAGGCCAATGGCGCGGAAGCACTCAAGCGCACTTGGACGTTGAATTTGGCACGGCGTTGACGCAACCAGGAATTGTGTCGCGACAACGGCAGGGCGCCGAGGCACATTCTGTCCAGGGTCGCGCGCAACGTCCAACGCAAGTTTCCCGCGCCAGCGCATCGAGTTTGTCTGGCGCGAGGGGCGGGCATCCTCGACGGGCGCCGAGGCGCGCCCTGCGCTCGAGGGTCGCGCCGCATCGAACGCTTCGACGAAACGCCGGTCCATGAACGATCCGGCTTCCGGATCGCTGCGACTCGCGCGATGGTCGGGCGCGGTCGACTTCAACCCTGCGGGGGGCAGGGCGTCATGCGGGCCGACGGGCGTCAGCCGGGGTCAGGCGTGCCCGATGCGAAAGCGTCGGGACAAAAAAAAGAGCCCGTCCTTGCTCAAGTCGGACGGGCCCCAGTCATCACGCGCGCCGGACCGGAAGTCCGGCACCGCGACGCGTCACTCGATTATCGGAATCAGAAGTTGTGGACGACGCCCAGGTTGAAGCCCTTGGTGCCGGTGCCCGTTTCCGTGGCGTTGCCGACCGTGAAGGCGGCAGCCTTGCCGAAATGGTTGTTGTCGTCGTGGATGCGCGCGTAACCCGTGTAGATCGCGGTGCGCTTCGACAGCGGGTAGTTGTAGGCGATGCCCCACTGGCTCGCGTCTTCGTTGCCGGTGTTGGTCGAGACGGCGTCCGCGGTGCGGTCGTTGTGGTGGACGTACGAGGCCAGGATCGAGCCGCCGGCGAACGGAACGGTCACGCCGCCCATCAGGTCGAGGACGTCCAGCTTCTTGCCGCCGGTCGGTTGGCCCGACGACTTCTGCGCCAGGGCGTGGATCTTCACGACGCCGAAGTCGTACGTGCCGCCGAACTGGTAGTTCTTGCGAGCGGCGCCGACGCCGTTCGAGTTGTCCAGGTCATACACCGTGAACGCGACGTAGGCCGGGCCTTGCGCGTAGGCGATCTGGCCGCCGGTTTCACGGCCAGCTTGCCAGTTGCCGGTCTGCTCGCCCAGGGCGATTTCGCCGGTGGCGGTGATGCCGTAGACGGCCGGGGTCGTGTAGTGCAGCGAGTTGTTGACGCGCGTGCCCGACGGGTCGATCACGTTGACGGCCTGGCCGGCGTAGCCGGAGCCGAACGGGTCGATCGCGCTGATGGCGGCGTAGCCCAGGCTGAACTGGCGGCCGGCGACGAGCGCACCGAACGAGCCGCTCAGGTCGCCGTGAGCCTGGCGGCCCATGAAGGCGTTGGAGCCCGTGCAGAAGTTGGCGGCGGAGTCGGTGACCGGCTTGCCGGTGGAGTTGCTCGTGGCGGAGAACTTGTCACCGGCGGCGCTGTCGGCGCAGAAGCCGGTTTCCAGCGTGAAGCCAGCCTTGTAGCCGTTGCCGAGGTCTTCGACGCCCTTGAAGCCGAGGCGCGAACCGCCGGTCACGCCGGACGACAGGCGCAGCGACTTGCCCGCCGGGTTGCCGCTGTCCAGGACCATGCCGAGGTCGACCTTGCCGTAGATGGTGACCGACGATTGGGCGGACGCGACGCCCGAGACCAGCGCGAGTGCGGCGAGGGCGATGTAGGATTTTTTCATTGCGGACTTCTCCAAGGGGAACTGGTACGGAAGAGGGTGAAAGATGATTCTTGAGCCGAGAGCCTGATGCCGTTCAACGGACCGAGCATCGAGGGTTCGGGCTCATCTGCCTGTCGTCGGCGATTGCGGTGTCATGACGTTGTCTCCGTTCGCTGATCCGATCGCGACCCGCCCGGCGGCATTGTTCAATTGGAGCAAACGAGTGCTGCAGCGGGTGAGTTGAAAGCGATCGAGGGTAGAACGACGGTGACTTGCCAGCGTTGACGCCGGTCAAGAATCGGCTGACATGGATTGTCTGCGCTTTCAATGACATCGGCATGGCACCGTTGCTTGTTGCCAACACGCGACAGGGTATTCGGAATTCTTGCCTCGGCCCGAGCGGTGTGGCATGGACCGCGGCCTCGCCGATCGCGTTGCGGGCGCTACGACGCGATCGTCTTCAGGTGCGCGCGCAAGGCCTTGCGGCCCTCGCTGTTGGTCGCGCGCCAGGCCTTCAGGGCGAGCGCGAGGAACTGCTGCTCCGCGGGCGCGAGGCCGGCCGCCTCGCGTTCCTCATCGAGCCAGCCGGCGGGCTTGCCGGTGTGCTGCTCGATCTGGCGCGCGAGCTTGTCGCCGATCGGCCGCGCCGACTTGATCTGGCTCCACATGCTGGGCGAGATCTCGACGTGCGCCGCGAACGCCTGCTCGATGCCCTTGGGCGCGGCGCCGGACGCGACCGCGGCCTCGGCGAAGGACTGGAACAGCGACAGCGCGTTGCGTCGACGATGGACGGTGATATTGCTCAAGGGACTGTGATCGGGATGCAACGGAATTCAGGAGCGATTGTCGCAGCCCCTTGCGCAAGGCGTAAAGACTATTTACTATTCACCCTGTCGCTCGAAAGAGCCCCACAACACCGCACCAGGAATCCATCGTGACCCGCTGCCCCGCCACCCCGACCGTCAAGTCCCAGAAAGGACTTCGTGCGTTCGTGCGTGCCTGGCTGCTGGCCTGCGAGCCGATGCCGGGCCATCGCGGCGCGAACGATCGAATGCATCCGGGAGAGTGCTGCGCCTGACGGCGCGCCTCCACGCTCTGGTTTTCCAGGGGCCCGGATTCCGCGAAGGATCCGGGCCCTTTCGTTTTCCGACTCGCATTTTTCCTTCTTTCCATTCGGGTGTGCCTTCGCACTCCGGTGTCCGCAAACCTCGAGGTGTACGCGGCCCGGGATGTGCGCGGCGGGATTCCCGGCCACGTGCAGCGAGACGCCGCATCCGACGGGATGGCTCGCGTGAAGGCACAGCCGAATGGGAAGAAGGACCCCGACCCGAAGCGCGTTGAGAGCTCACGCTCGCCGCGCGGAAACCGGCCGCAACGATGGGGCGGCTCCGGAACCCGTCACCGGAACCTTTTCGAAGATTCGCTTCGTCAGCTCAGTGGAAGAGCGCCGGCCTGTCCAGCCGGATGTCGCCGGTTCGATCCCGGCACGAGGCGCCAGCAACGCGTGCGCTGGGGGGTGGCCGTCGCTCAATGGCAGGGCTGCGGGTCGTGATCCCGCCGACGACGGTTCGATTCCGTCCGGCCACCCCCCAGCGCATGCCGCGTCGACGACAACCTCAGGAGGCCATCATGAAGATCCGTCACGAAGACTTCTCCTTTCACGACCATGAGCAAGCGTCGCAACGGGTTCCCGAGCGAGACCGGCGTGAAGCGCACGACCGGCGATGCACGGATCGTCCACGGCGACAAGGAACTGCGCGAGAAGCTGGGGCGCGACGACCCCTGCATCTGCGGATCGTCGAGGCGGTTCAGGCATTGCTGTCTCCGCGAAGACTGTTTTAGACGCCCGCGACCGCCGGCACTACGCGCGCTGACGCGCTGCTCCACAACCCGCGCCCTTGAAAGGAGGGCATCGTGCAGACACCCCACCCGCATGTTCTCCAGCTCGACATCCAGGGCACGCCGCAAGCGTGGATCTCCATCGAGCAGGCCGCGACGCATCACGCGACGGACGCCGTCGCCTGGTTCGACGGCGCCAGCCCGCTGCGCACGCTGCGCGGCGGCTGGAACGTCGACGCCGGGCGGCAGTCGACGATCGAGGTGTACCCGATCATCGCGCTGCGCGGCGCTGCCCGCGTCAACCTGTTCGACGCCGCGCCCGCCGTCGCCAGGCACAAGCTCTTCCGGCGCGACCGCATGACCTGCGCGTACTGCGGATTACGCTTCCACGAGCGCGAGCTGCAGTGCGAGCACATCGTGCCCGCAAGCCGCGGCGGCGCGTGGAGCTGGATGAACCTCGTCTCGGCCTGCGCCGCGTGCAACGGCCGCAAGGGCGCGCGCACGCCGGAGCAGGCGCGGATGCCGCTGCTGTACCTGCCGTACGTGCCGAGCCGTTTCGAGGACTTCCTGCTTGCCGGCCGCCACATCTGTGCGGACGTGCACGAGTGGCTCGCCGCGCGACTGCCGAAGGCGTCGCGGGCCCTTCATTTGCCATCTCCGCTACACGGCGGTTCGCCGCTTGCAGTCGCGCTGCGCGAGTCGGCGCGCTGGACACCACCTTCAGGAGATTCCCATGAACAACAAGCTTCTCATCGCCGCGCTCGTCTCGGTCGGCAGCCTCGGCCTCGGTGCCTGCGCCAGCGGCTATCGCAACACGACGCCCGACGTCGCGACCGTGCAGCCGTCCACCGACCGCGCGATCTCGACGACGATCAAGGCCGCGCTGTCGGCCGACGACCGGCTGATGCAGCGCCACATCGACGTCGCGACGATGAACGGCCAGGTCGAGCTGTCGGGCTTCACGGCCTCGCAGGACGAGAAGGATCGCGCCGAGAGCATCGCCCGCGGCGCGACCGGCGTGCAGGGCGTGCACAACGACATCCAGGTGCGCCCGCCCGTGCCGCTCGGCCAGTGACGGCCGTGTGACGTAACGACGGGAAACGGGCGGCAAAAGTCGCCCGTTTCCCGTTCAGTGCGCCGCCACGCCGCCGATAAGGAGGCGTGAACCCGATTTCCCGGCTCCCCTCCCCGGCCGCGACCCCGTCGCGCCGCTTCGCCCGGCCGACGCTCGCCACGTGGCTGTTCGTCAGCGTCCTCGGCGCGACGATCGCCGCCGTGCTGACCTGCACGCTGCTGATCGATCGCTTCGTCGCGGACGAGGCGAGCGTCGAGGCGACCCAGTTCCTACAGACCAACGCCGACGCGTTGCGCGACGCCCTCGACCGCGGCATGGCGCAGAACGTCGAGGACGTGCGCGTCATGGGCCAGCTCGACCAGGTGAGCGCCGGCACCGACCCGGTCGCGATCCGGCGCGCCCTCGACCAGATGCACGACAGCTTCCCGCAGTTCGCGTGGCTGGGCCTCGCGGGTCGCGACGGCAAGGTCGTCGCGTCCGTCGACGGCCTCTTGCAAGGCGTCAGCGTGCAAGCGCGGCCCTGGTTCGCGGGCGCGGAGCACGGCATGTTCGTCGGCGACGTGCACAGCGCGTTGCTGCTCGCCAAGCTGCTGCCGGCGCAGGCCGAGCCGTGGCGCTTCGTCGACGTCGCCACGCCGGTCTACGGCCCCGATGGCAGCCTGCGCGGCGTGCTCGGCGGCCACCTCAGCTGGCAGTGGGCGGCGCAGATCAAGCGCGAGCTCGTCGACACCGCGCTGCAGCGCCACCAGGCCGAGGCGCTGATCGTCGGCACCGACGGCACCGTGCTGCTCGGCTCGGCCGCGCTGCAGGGTAGGAAGCTGCCTGCCGCCGACGACTCGAAGGAGCTGTCGGTCGAGTCGCGAACGCAGGGCGCCGGGCGCTTCCCGGGCCTGGGCTGGAATGTCGTGCTGCGCCAGCCGCGCGACGTGGCGATGGGCAGCTACCGCGCGCTGCAGACGCGCACCCGCATCGCTGCCGCCCTGCTGTGCCTGATCCTCGCGCCGCTGCTGTGGCTGCTCGCGCGCCGCCTCGCGACGCCGCTGCGCGAGCTCGGCGCGCGCCTCGACATGCCCGCCGACGACGCGCTGCCGCCGCGCCGCAACCCGCTCTATCGCGAGGCCGACCTCCTCGGCGAGGCGCTCGACCGCTACGCCGCACGCCAGCGCGAGGACGGCGCGCACCTGCGCGACCTCAACGCGAGCCTCGAGGCCCGCGTGACCGAGCGCACCGCGGCGCTCGCGCGCACCAACGACGACCTCTCGCGCGCCGTGCGCGAGCGCTGGGAGAGCGAGGAGCGCCTGCGCGCGATCCTCACGCACGCGCCCGACGCCTACATCTCGATCGACGAGGCCGGCCGCATCAGCGAGTGGAACCGGCAGGCCGAGCAGACCTTCGGCTGGACCCGCGACGAGGCCTTCGGGAAGATGTTCTCCGACCTGATGACGCTGCCGGCGCTGCGCGACGTGCACCGCATCGGCGTCGACGCCTTCACGCGCGGCGTGGCCGGCGGCGCGGGCGCGGGGCACCGCGTCGAGCTGCAGGTACTGCACAAGACGGGCGTCGAGATCCCGGTGCAGCTGTCGGCCGCGGCGCTGCGCACGGAGCGCGGGCAGGTGGCGTACGCCTTCATCCACGACATCACCGAGCGCAAGCGCGCCGAGCGCCTGCTCGCGCAGAGCGAGCGCCGGCTGCGCACCGTCACCGACAACATGCCGGCGCTGGTCTCGCACATCGACACCGACCTGCGCTACACCTTCACCAACGCCACCTACCAGCGCTGGTTCGGGCTGGACGTCGCCGGCATGGTCGGCGAGCGCGTGGTCGACGTCGTCGGCCGCGAGGCCTTCGACCGCGTCGAGGCCGGCCTGCGCCGCGCGCTCGCCGGCGAGACCGTCTCGTTCGAGTGCGACATCGAAGTGCACGGCCGCAAGCTGCACAACCTGCTGCACTACATCCCCGACCGCGACGACGACGGCGTCGTCCACGGCCTCTACGGCATGGTGCTCGACCTCACCGACCGCCGCGCCGCCGAACTCGCGCTCGCGCGCAGCGAGCAGCGCCTGCGCATGATCACGGACAACCTGCCCGTGCTGATCTCGTACGTCGACCGCGACGTGCGCTACCAGTTCTGCAACGGCACCTACACCGAGTGGCTCGGCCAGTCGCCGGAGCAGATCGTCGGGCGCGAGATGCGCGACGTGCTCGGCGCCGAGGTCTACGCCACGCGCCGCCCGATGGTGGAGCGCACGCTGGCGGGCGAGCGCGTGGAGTTCGAGGTCGAGACGGGCTTCTTCGGCGAGCCGCGCCACCTGCAGACGACCTACCTGCCCGACATCGCCGCCGACGACACCGTCGACGGCTTCTACGTGCTCGTGAGCGACATCACCGCGATGAAGGTCGCCGAGCAGAAGCTCGCGCACCAGGCGCGCACCGACGCGCTGACTCAGCTGCCCAACCGCTACGCGTTCAACGAGAAGCTGGTCGACGCGCTCGCGCGCAGCCGCCGCAACGAGCGCCCGATCGCGCTGTTCTTCCTCGACGTCGACAAGTTCAAGAAGATCAACGACACGCTGGGCCACGGCGCCGGCGACGAGGTGCTGCAGGAGTTCGGCCGCCGTCTGAAGTCCAGCGTGCGCGAGACCGACACCGTGGCCCGCCTGGCCGGCGACGAGTTCGTCGTGATCCTCGAGAACCTGCACACGCCCGCCGAGCCGCAGTTCATCGCGCGCAAGGTGCTCGCCGCGATCAACCGCCCGTTCGACGTCGCCGGCGTGAAGCTCGACGTCACCACCAGCATCGGCATCGCCTACCAGGCCGACGGCCGCACGCACCCGGCGGAGCTGGTCGCGCTGGCGGACAAGGCGTTGTACGAGGCGAAGGAGGAAGGGCGGAACACGTTCCGGGTCGTGGCGGCTTGAGGCAGCGGCGCGCCGACGTATGCCGACCTACGACTTCGCCTGCTCGTCGATCCGCGATGGCCGGACGACGGCGCTGGCGGACCACTCCGACTCGACGTACTGTCCGCGGCCCCGCAACACCGTGCCGTTTGCAAGCGTCGCGACGACCATGAAACTCCCTTCGCCCACGTCCAGGTCGTAGTGCCGTTCGCCGGCCGCCTGGATGTCCGTTGACCGGATCGTGCCGCTCGCCCTGGCGGATTCGTAGGCGATCTCGAGCGATCGAATGGGTTGGCCACTGTCGTTCCGGACGACCAGCCTTGCCGAATCCCCGAACCAGTGCCGGTTGGCGCCGACCGCCGCGCCGCCGACGAAGGACGCGGCGAGCAGGGTCAAGGCGGACACTGCCGCCGCGACGGTTCGAGCGAGCTTGGCTGCGTGCATCGACGCATTGTGGTGCATGTCCGATGCATTCGACGGTCAGAAACGTCCACGCCGAACGAAAACGCCGGCCACCGCGAATCTCGCGAGGGCCGGCGTTCGAAGCGCGTGACGCGCCCGTCGGTCAGGACGGCAGGAAGTCGATCGGGTAGGTCGTCGTCAGCGCGTTCACGTCCTCGGCCTGGAACTGCAGCAGCTTGAAGCGGGCGAGCAGTTTCTGTTCGAGGTCGGGCGACTTGAGTTCGCTGGACTTGAAGTGCGCCTCGGTGACGGCGCCGCTCGGGGCGATCGTCAGTTCGAGGACGACCTTGCCCTGCAGCGTTGGATCCTCGCGCAGCGCGCGGTTGTAGATCGCGTAGAGCGCGCCCTTGTTGCGCTCGAGCACGAGGCGCACCTCCTCGAGCGAGCGCGAGGCCTTGCCGCTGCCGTCCGGGCGCAGCGTGCCGCCGGCCTTGCCGCCGCCCGCGCCGAGGCCGTGGCCACCGGTGCCGCTGATCTGGCCGCCCAGGCCCG
>JASLEM010000321.1 GCA_030151165.1 Burkholderiaceae bacterium | reverse complement strand
GTACGGGCAGACCTGGTGCGCCTTGGCGACCAGCGCCTCGGCGGCGGCCTTGTCCATGCCCGGGATCGAGATCTTCATCGCGACCTTGATGCCGAAGCCGCCGGGGATCTGGCCGATGCCGACGTCCGACGTGATCGAGACTTCACCCGGCAGCGCGATCTTCGGCTCGCCGGTCATGCCCGCGGCGACCGCCTTCATCGCGCCGATGAAGCAGGCCGAGTAGCCCGCCGCGAACAGCTGTTCCGGGTTCGTGCCCGCGCCGCCGGCGCCGCCGAGTTCCTTCGGCGTGGCCAGGTTCACTTCGAGCGCGCCGTCGGACGACTTCGCGGTGCCGGTACGGCCGCCGGTGGCGGTGGCGGTGGCGGTGTAGAGGATCTTTTCGGGGGACATGGCGTGCTCCTTGGTGGTCGATGAAGGTGCGGGTCGGCGTGCGGGATTGCCGTCGGCCCGTGCGGGAAATCGGTGCTCAGTGCGGCGGCGCGCCGGCGTCGGGCGCCGTCGTGCGGACCAGTGAATCGCGCAGTGTCGACAGCTCGCGCATCAGCAATGTGAATTGTTCGACGTCGCAGCCGGAGTTGCGGGCGACCTGCGGCGGCACGGCGCGGGCCTGCAGCTTGAGCTGGCGGCCCGCGTCGGTCAGGCGGACGATGACGCGGCGCTCGTCGGCGGTGTCGCGCTCGCGGGTCAGCGCGCCCTGCGCCTGCAGGCGTTTGAGCAGCGGCGTTAGCGTGCCGGAGTCGAGGGCGAGCTTGTCGCCGAGGGCGCTGACGGTCAGGCCGTCGCCGCCGTCTTCCCACAGCGACAGCATCACGAGGTATTGCGGGTACGTCAGCCCGAGCGGGGCGAGCAGCGGCTTGTACATCTTGGTCATCGCGAGCGAGGCCGAGTACAGCGCGAAGCAGAGCTGCTTGTCGAGCGCCAGCCAGGCATCCGCGCTGGCATCGGCGGC
This sequence comes from Burkholderiaceae bacterium, assembly GCA_030151165.1. Next base: position 11,469 of record JASLEM010000321.1, on the reverse strand, counting down.
GAGGCTGGCGGCGGTGGGGGTGGCGTTGGCGCGGTGCATGGGATGAAATGTAGCGAGCATTTAAATTGTGTACAACCTAAATGGTTATTCAGGCGGCGTGCCGGCTCGGTGCGGATCGCTGAAGCAATCGCTTGACTATTCGGCCGACGCGATGAATACTGAAGCAAATGCTTGAACATTCATCCCTCGACCGCGTCTTCCATGCGCTGTCCGACCCGTCCCGCCGCGCGATCGTCGACCGGCTCACGCGCGGCGACGCCTCGGTGAGCGAGCTGGCGCAGCCGCTCGCGATGTCGCTCGCGGCCGTCGTGCAGCACGTGCAGGCGCTCGAGGCGAGCGGGCTGATCCGGACGCACAAGGCCGGCCGCGTGCGCAGCTGCCAGCTCGACCGCGCGGTGCTCGCGCAGGCCGAGGGCTGGCTGACGCAGCGCCGCACGCTGTGGGAGCGCAACCTCGATCGCCTCGGCGAGATCCTGGCCGAACAGGATCGTCAACTTCCCGCGGCGCCTGTCCCCGCGGCCCCGGTCATCCCCCCGAAAGCGTCTCGACGCAAAGGAACATCGACATGAGTGACATCGCTTCCAAACCCGCTTCCAAACCCGCCTCCAACCCCGCCCCCGTCACGACCCACGGCCAGTTCACGATCGTCCGGCACTACGCGGCGTCACCGCAGCGCGTGTACGCCGCATGGTCGGACATCGAGCTCAAGGCGCGCTGGTTCATCGGCCCCGAGAAGTGGGAGCTGGTCGAGCGGCGGCTCGACCTGCGCGTCGGCGGCGAGGAAGTGCTGCGCGGCCGCTTCCCGGACGGCGCGATCCCCGGCCGCTGCGGCGGCGCGTTCGAGACGCAGTTCACCGCGCGCTACCACCTCGTCGAGCCGGCGTCGCGCCTCGTCTACGTCTACGACATGCACCTGAACGGCCAGCACCACTCGGTGTCGCTGGCGACCGTGGAGTTCGCGCCGGAGGGCAACGGCTGCCAGCTGCGTTTCACGGAGCAGGTGGTGTTCGTGGACGGCACGAAGGCGAGCGACGGCACGCCGTCGCGCGAGCGCGGCACGGCGGAACATCTCGATCGCATCACGGCCGTCGTCGCCTGACCTCGGCCCGCGGCATGCAGGGTCACGGTTCGGCCAGCACCTTGTCGAGCACGGCCATCTCGATGCCGGCGACCTTGGCCTTGTCCGCATGCTCCGGCGGGAACGGGCGGATCTCGCCGGTGCGCCGGTAGCCGCGGCGCTCGTAGAACGCGATCAGCTCGGGCCGCCGCGTGATGACGGTCATCGTCATCCGCTCCAGGCCCCATTGCGTGCGCACCAGCGTCTCGGCGGCCTGCATCAAGCGCTTGCCGGTGCCCGCGCCCTGCAGCACGGGTCGCACGACGAACATGCCCAGGTAGCCGGCCGCCGGCTGGCGCTGCAGGAAGACGGAGCCGACGATGTCCTCGCCCTGGGTCGCCAGCAGCAGCAGCGAGTCGTCGGCCGCGACGAGGGCGTGGACCTCGGCGTCGTCGGTGCGCGGGCCGTCGATCAGGTCGGCTTCGGTCGTCCAGCCGGAGCGGCTCGAGTCGCCGCGGTAGGCCGAGTTGATCAGGGCGACGATCGCCGGGACGTCCTCGGCGCGGGCCGGGCGGAAGGAGAGCGGTGCGTTCATCGGGGCGGTGCGTGCGGCCGGGTGCGATACCCCGAACCGTATGGGTCGGTCAGAGCTTCGGGATGCGGATGCGGCTGATCATCAGCGAGCCGGAGACCGCGAACATCAGCACGAGCGGGTGGAAGCGGAAGCCGCCGAGATCGACGACGCCGAACCACAGCTGCTCGCCGATGCAGCCCTGGCCCGCGGCGACGGCGAGCACGATCACCAGCAGCAGCGAGGTCGGGATCGGCGTGCCCTCGAAGTACTTCACCTTGGTGCCGCCCTCGGACAGCTTCTCCGCCGTGATGTTGTAGCGCGCCAGCCGCGACACGCCGCAGACGACGAAGAACACCAGCACGATGCGGTCGTAGAGCCCCTGCATGCCGCAGCCGTACGCGATGGCCGCGGGCGCGACGCCGAAGGAGATGACGTCGGCGAGGGAGTCGAGCTCGCGGCCGAGCTCCGAGCTCTGCTGGCGCCAGCGCGCGACGCGGCCGTCGAGCACGTCGAACACCAGCGCGGCCGGGATCAGCCCGCAGGCGAAGTAGACGTGGCGGATGTCCGCGGTCTGGAGAAAGGTCATCACCGAGAACAGCGCGCCGACGCCGCAGAAGGCGTTCGCGAGGGTGAACCAGTCGGCGAGGTGGAACTCGCGGATCATCGAGAACGGTTTCGGTTTGTCCATCCCCGCAGGATAGTGCAGGCTGCGGCGCCTGGCTCGAAAACCTCGCTCAGAGCACTTCGAAGACCGCGTAGACCGGCCCGTCCGCGCGACGGTGGCCGATGCCGACCGCGACGACGTGGTTGAGCCAGTCGTACTTCGGCGCGGCCGTCTCGAACTGGACGATGGAGCGGAAGTAGACCTCGGACGGGTCGACGACCTCGCCCCGGTCGATGCGCGCGATCACCTCTGCCGCGCCGTGGCGCACGCCGCGGTAGGTCATCGCGACGAAGGCGTCGTCGTCCGTCTTCAGCACGAGGCGGACGTCGAGCTGCACGGTGCCGTCCGCCTTCAGGGTCTGCCAGTCGCTGCCGCCGTCCATCACCACGCCGGCCAGGCGCTCGCCGTCGAACGAGCCGCCGGTGACGACGCCGATGCGCCGCTGCGCGCCGGGCGTGGCGATGATCGGCATCGGGCCGCGCACGTCGAGCTTCACGGCGAGCAGCGGGCGGGTGTGCAGCGTGCGCAGGGCGTCGGGCAGCGAATCGGTGACGGGCGTGGGCATGGGTGGCTCCTCGAGTTGACGGGGGTAGGGGTTGGTCGACGTTCAGGCGGGGCAGGCCGTGCGGGCGATGGGCGCGCGGCGTGCGGCCAGCGCGAGCGTCAGGCCGACGGCGGCGATCTCCATCAGCCCGGCGACCCAGCCCAGGCTGCCGACGCCGCCGTGGGCGAGCGCGAGCCCGCCGACCGCGGCGCCGACCGAGAAGCCGATGTACATGAACGACGCGTTCAGCGACAGCACGATGGGCGCGACCTTCAGGCCCGCCGTCTCGATCAGCCGCGCCTGCTGCGCCGGATAGAACGCCCAGTGCGCGACGCCCCACGCCGCGATCGCGGCGAGCACCGGCACGAGCGCGGCGGCCGGCGCGAGCAGGTGCGCGGCGAGACTCAGCGCCGTGAACGCGAGGGCCATCGCGGAGATCGCCGGCACGATCACCTTCAGCGGCCCGACGCGGTCGCTCAGCGCGCCGCCGACCAGCACGCCGATGGCGGCCGCGACGCCCCACATGAACATCACGGCGCCGACGTGCGGGGCGGCGAGGTCGGTCACGGTGGTGAGCAGCGGCGACAGATACGTGTACACCGTATACGCGCCGGTCGCCCACAGCGTGGTCGACAGCAGCGTGACGAGCACCGCGGGCCGGCCCGCGACGGCGATGCGCTCGCGCAGCGTGGCGGTCGGGATGCCGACGCCGATGTCGCGCGGCACGCCGATCGCGACGCCGGCGGTCGCGAGCGCGGCGAGGCCGGCGACGCCCGCGAACGTCATGCGCCAGCCGAGGTGGTGGCCGACGATCGCGCCCAGCGGCACGCCCAGCGCGATCGCCACCGTGATGCCGCCGTTGACCACCGCGATCGCGCGCCCGCGCCGCTCGGGCGTGGCGATCGCGCCGGCGAGCGCGTTGGCGCCCGGCACGAACAGGCCCGCGGACAGTGCGAGCAGCACGCGCGCGCCCATCAGGCCCCAGAAGCTGTGCGCGCCGAACGCGATGAGGTTGGACAGTGAGAACGCCCCCATGCTCCCGAGCAGCAGCGTGCGCCGGTTCAGGCCGCCGGTCAGCGCGGTGAGCACCGGCGAGCTGAGGCCGTAGGCCAGCGCGAAGACGGTCACGAGCTGGCCGGCGGTCGTGATCGTCACGCCCAGGTCGGCGGCGAGGCCCGGCAGCAGCGGCGAGATCATGAAGCCCTCGGTGCCGATCGCGAAGGCGCCGAGCGCGAGCCAGAACACGGGCGCGGGCACGCCGGCGCCCCGGGGTGCGCCCGAGGGAGCAGGCGCGGGTGTGGCGGAAGTGGAAGCCATGTCGATCTCCAGTGTCGGTGAGGGCGCGAGACCTTCGGTGACGGAGGGCTTCGCTGTCGGAGATCAGTCTGGGCGCGCGCATCCGCGTCGGCAAGAGCCTATAGTTCCCGACTCCTCGGACACGGATGTCCCGAATGCCCCGGACGGCCATGAACAACCTCGACAACCTCAGCGCCCTCAAGGTGTTCTCGCGCGCCGCCGAGACCCGCAGCTTCACCGAGGCGGGCAACCAGCTGGGACTGTCGTCGTCGGCGGTCGGCAAGGCCGTCGCGCGGCTCGAGCAGCGGCTCGGCGTGCGGCTGTTCCACCGCAGCACGCGCAGCATCACGCTGACCGAAGAGGGCGAGCAGTTCCTCGAGAGCTGCCGCCGCATCTTCGCGGAGGTCGAGGCGATCGAGACCGGCTTCGCGCACGCGAAGGGCGTGCCGCGCGGGCGCCTGCGCGTGAGCCTGCCGCTGGTCGGCATGCTGATGATGCCGACGCTCACGGCGTTCATGCACGCCTATCCGGAAGTCGAGCTCGACCTGCATTTCTCCGACCTGCTGGTCGACGTCATCAACGACGGCTTCGACGTCGTCGTACGCACCGGCGAGGCCACCGACTCGCGGCTGATCGCGCGCGTCCTCGGCACCTATCACCTGCAACTCGTCGGTTCGCCCGACTACTTCGCGCGTGCCGGCACGCCGCGCACGCCGGAGGACCTCGTCCACCACGCATGCCACCACCACCGCTTTCCCACCAATGGAAAGCTGGAGCGCTGGCCGCTGCTGACGCCGGACGAGGGCGATGACGTGATGCTGCCGGTGACGTCGGCATCGAACACGATCGAGCCGATGGTCGCGCTCGCCGAGGCCGGCCTCGGCATCACCTGCGTGCCCGACTTCGCGTTCGCGCGCCAGCTGAAGGCCGGCGCGCTGGTGCGCGTGCTGGACACGCACACGTCGCACACCGGCACCTTCCGCGCGGTGTGGCCGGCGAGCCCGTACCTGTCGCCGAAGCTGCGCGTGTTCGTCGACTTCCTGGCCGCGAACCTGTTGCCGTCGGCGGCGCGGCCGGACAAGGCGGCCGCGAAAGCCGCTCCGAAGTCCGCCGCGAAGGACTAGCGCGCGACCGCCTGCCGCACCGCGCGTTCCCAGTCCATCATCAACGCGCCGGCATCGTCGCGCGACATCGTCGGCAGGAAGGTGCGCTCGGCCTTCCACTGCGACGCGAGCTCGTCGAGGTTGCGCCACAGGCCGCAGGACAGGCCGGCGAGGTAGGCGGCGCCGAGCGCGGTGGTCTCGATGACGCGCGGGCGCACGACGGGGATGCCCAGCAGGTCGGCCTGGAACTGCATCAGCAGGTCGTTGACGCAGGCGCCGCCGTCGACCCGCAGCTCGGCCACCGGCGCGCCGCCGGCGGCGACGGCGTCGCGGCTCATCGCGGCGAGCAGCGCGGCGCTCTGGAACGCGATGCTCTCGAGCGCGGCGCGCGCGATGTGCGCCACCGTGCTGCCGCGCGTGAGGCCGACGATCGCGCCGCGCGCGTCCGCGTCCCAGTACGGCGCGCCGAGGCCGGTGAAGGCCGGCACGAACATCACGCCGCCGCTGCTGGGCACGCTCTCGGCCAGCTGCTGGACTTCGCCGCTGCCCTGGATCGCGCGCAGGCCGTCGCGCAGCCACTGCACCACGGCGCCGCCGATGAAGACGCTGCCTTCGAGCGCGAACTCCGGCGTCGCGCCCGGCTGCGCGGCGCTCGTCGTGATCAGGCCGTTGGTCGAGGACTGGAACGTCGCGCCGGTGTGCATCAGCATGAAGCAGCCGGTGCCGTAGGTGTTCTTCGCCAGGCCGGGCCGGAAGCAGGCCTGGCCGAAGAGCGCGCTCTGCTGGTCGCCCGCGACGCCGCCCAGCGGCAGGCTCGCGCCGAAGATGCCCGATGAGGTATGGCCGAAGACGTGGCTCGACGGCTTGACCTCGGGCAGCATCTCGCGCGGCACGTCCAGGATCGCGAGGAGCTCGTCGTCCCACGTGTTCGTGTGCACGTTCAGCATCAGCGTGCGGGATGCATTGCTGACGTCGGTCGCGTGCACCTGGCCGTCGGTGAGGTGCCACATCAGCCAGGAGTCGACCGTGCCGAACGCGAGCTCGCCGCGCGCGGCCGCGGTGCGCGCGCCGGGCACGTTGTCGAGGATCCACTTCAGCTTCGTGCCCGAGAAGTAGGCATCGAGGATGAGGCCGGTCTTCGCGCGGAACGTGTCCTCGAGGCCGCGCTCGCGCAGCGCGGCGCAGGTGGGTTCGGCGCGGCGGTCCTGCCAGACGATCGCGTTGTAGACGGGCTCGCCCGTCGCGCGGTTCCAGACGACGGTGGTCTCGCGCTGGTTGGTGATGCCGATCGAGCAGAGGTCCTTCGCGGCGAGCCCGGCCTTCGCGAGCGCCTCGCGCGCGGTGGCGAGCTGCGTCTCGAGGATCTCCTTCGGGTCGTGCTCAACCCAGCTCGGGCGCGGGAAGATCTGGCGGAACTCGCGCTGCGCCATCGCGTGGATGCTGCCGTGCGCATCGAACACGATGCTGCGCGAGCTGGACGTGCCCTGGTCGAGCGCGAGGATGTAGGCGGGGCGGGTGGTCATGTCGGTGTCTCCGGCGCTGGGCGCTTCTCGTGTCGTCGCGCGCGGCCCCGCAGCGCGTGCGGGGCTGCGGCGCTCATTCGTCTTCGGTGCAGTTGACGCAGTTCACGCCCGCCTGCGCGAGCAGCGCGGGGAACGGGTCGGGCGGCGGGGCGTCGGTGAAGAGCATCTCGATCTGGTCGAAGCGCGCGAGCTCCACCATCGCGGGCCGGTTGAACTTGGTGTGGTCGGCGGCGACCCACACCTCGCGCGAGTGCTCGAGGATGGCGCGCGCGACCTTGACCTCGCGGTAGTCGAAGTCGCGCAACGTGCCGTCGGACTCGATGCCCGAGATGCCGATCAGGCCGATGTCGACCTTGAACTGCTGGATGAAATCGACGGTGACCTCGCCGACGATGCCGCGGTCGCGCGAGCGCACCACGCCGCCGGCGACGATCACCTCGCAGTCGGCGTTGTCGGACAGGATCGCCGCGACGTTGAGGTTGTTCGTGATGACGCGCAGCCCCTTGTGCAGCAGCAGCTCGCGCGCGATCGCCTCGGTGGTGGTGCCGATGTTGATCAGCAGCGACGAGCCGTGCGGCACGCGTTGCGCGACGCGCCGCGCGATGGCCTGCTTGGCCTGCGCGTTGAGCTGCTGGCGCTTGCGGTACTCGATGTTCTCGGTCGTCGAGCCGGGCAGGCGCACGCCGCCGTGGAAACGCGTGAGCAGGCCGGCGTCCGTGAGCTGGCGGACGTCGCGGCGGACGGTCTGCAGCGTGACGCCGAAACGCTCCGCGAGCGCTTCCACCGAGACGTTCTGCAGGCGCCGGACTTCTTCGATCAGCTCGATCTGGCGGGGCGTCGGGTTCATGGCGAGCGAATCTAAACGAACAACTGCGAATCCATTCGAGGGTTTTCCTGGGCGCGAAACGAACATCAAACGAACAGAATCGCTGCCAATCGAAAAAAATACAGCTTCGAGTCAACACCGGCTCAGAGACAAGAAGGCAGCGTGCAAGCTTTTGACCATCCCGCCGGATCCTCGCGCGTCGAGATTCCGTCCACCTGCGACGTGCTCGTCGTGGGCGGCGGCATCAACGGCGCCGGCATCGCGCGCGACCTCGCCGGCCGCGGCCTGCGCGTGGTGCTGTGCGAGAAAGACGACCTGGCGCAGGCGACCTCGTCGTCCAGCACCAAGCTGATCCACGGCGGGCTGCGCTACCTCGAGTACTACGAGTTCTCGCTCGTGCGCAAGGCGCTCGCCGAGCGCGAGGTGCTGCTGCACAGCGCACCGCACATCATGTGGCCGCTGCGCTTCGTGATGCCGCACGACCCGTCGATGCGGCCCGTGTGGATGATCCGCATCGGCCTGTTCCTCTACGACCATCTCGCGCGCCGCGAGGTGCTGCCGGCGTCGCGCACCGTCGACCTGCGCCGGCACGACGCGGGCAAGCCGCTGCAGCCGCGCTTCACCAAGGGCTTCGTCTACTCCGACGGCTGGGTCGACGACGCGCGCCTCGTCGCGCTCAACGCCGTCGACGCGGCGCAACGCGGCGCGACGGTGCTCACGCGCTGGCGCTGCGAGGACGCGCAGCGCGCGGCCGACGGCTGGCAGGCGACGCTGGTCAGTGCGAGCGGCGAGCCGCATCGCCTGAAGGCGCGCGCGCTCGTCAACGCCGCCGGCCCGTGGGCCGCGCAGTTCCTCGGCGAGCACGCGCACGTGCCGCGGGCGAAGTCGCTGCGGCTCGTCAAGGGCAGCCACATCGTCGTGCCGAAACTGTTCGACCACGGCCACGCGTACATCTTCCAGAACCCCGACAAGCGCATCATCTTCGCGATCCCCTACGAGCACGACTTCACGCTGATCGGCACCACCGACGTCGAGCACCACGGCGAGATCGGCGCCGCGAAGATCGACGCGTCGGAGACGAGCTACCTGTGCGAGCAGGCGAGCCGCTATTTCGCGAAGTCGGTCGTGCCGTCCGACGTCGTGTGGACGTACTCCGGCGTGCGCCCGCTGCTGGACGACGAGTCGGGCGACGCCTCGGCCGTGACGCGCGACTACGCGCTCGAGCTCGACGTCGACGGCGCGCCGCTGCTGAGCGTGTGGGGCGGCAAGATCACGACGTTCCGCCGCCTGGCCGAAGAAGCGGCCGACCTGCTGATGGCGCCGCTGAAGGTCGACGCGTCGCACGGCGCCTGGACGCGCGGCGCGACGCTGCCCGGCGGCGACCTCGGCGCGTGGATCGTGCCGACGCGCCGGCCCGACGTCGACTTCACGCGCTTCGAGCAGGCGGTGCGCGTGCGCTATCCACAGCTTGCAGCGGACACGGTGCGCCGCCTCGCGCGCGCCTACGGCGGCCGCATCGAGCTGGTGCTCGGCACCGGCGAGCGGCTCGGCGCGGAAGTCGCGCCGGGGCTGTTCGAGGCCGAACTGGACTACCTGCACGATCACGAGTGGGCCCGCAGCGCCGATGACGTCCTCTGGCGTCGCAGCAAGCTGGGCCTGCATTTCAGCGCCGAAGAGCGCGCCGCGGTCGCGGCCTGGTGCACGGCGCACTGGTCGGGCGCCACGGAACGGGACGCGGCATCGCCGCCGACGGAGACTTCATGGAACTGATGCTCGAACGCATCGAACAGCGAGTGGGCGCGGCGACGCACCTGTACCCGCTCGACCTCCGGCTCGTGCCCAGCGCGATCACCGTGCTGCTGGGCGCGACGCAGGCCGGCAAGACGACGCTGATGCGCGTGATGGCCGGGCTCGACAAGCCGCACGCCGGCCGCGTGCTGGTGGACGGCGTGGACGTGACGGGCAAGTCGGTGCGCGAGCGCAACGTCGCGATGGTCTACCAGCAGTTCATCAACTACACGTCGATGACGGTGGCCGACAACATCGCGTCGCCGCTGAAGCTGCGCAAGGAAAAAGGCATCGAGGCGCGCGTGCTCGAGCTCGCGCGGAAGCTGCACATCGAGCCCTTCCTCCAGCGGCTGCCGGGCGAGCTCTCGGGCGGCCAGCAGCAGCGCGTCGCGCTCGCGCGCGCGCTGGCGAAGAACGCGCCGCTGATGCTGTTCGACGAGCCGCTCGTCAACCTCGACTACAAGCTGCGCGAGGAGCTGCGCGACGAGCTCGCCGCGCTGTTCGCGGCGGGGCAGTCGACCGTCGTCTACGCCACGACCGAGCCGACCGAGGCGCTGCTGCTGGGCGGCTACACCGCGGTGATGGACGCCGGCGAGCTGCTGCAATACGGCCCGACCGCCGAGGTGTTCCATCGCCCGAAGTCGATCCGCGTCGCACGCGCATTCAGCGATCCGCCGATGAACCTGGTCGAGGGCCACGCGGCACCGCGCGGCATCGCGTTGCCGGGCGGTGTCGAGATGACGATCGCGCTGCCCGCGGCCGCCACGGGCGCCCTGACGATCGGCGTGCGCGCCGGCTCGCTGGGCGTGCGCCAGCGGCCCGGCGACCTCGCGCTGCCGGGCGCCGTCGAGCTCGCGGAGATCTCCGGCTCCGACACCTACGTGCACGTGAAGACCGCCATCGGCGAGCTCGTCGCGCAGCTCACCGGCGTGCACGTGTTCGCGCTCGGCTCGCCGATCACGCTGTACCTCGATCCCGGCCGCGCCTACGTGTTCGGCGCCGACGGCAACCTCCTCGTCGCACCGGGAGAGAAGTCATGACCCCCACGTCCACGTTGTTCACTGCCCCCCGAGGGGGCGTCGCGCTTCCTTCGGGCGGCCGGGCGGAGCGCTGACATGTCCCGCATCGACCTCGACCTCTCCCACGCCTACAAGCCGAACCCGCAGAGCGACGACGACTACGCGCTGCTGCCGCTGAAGATGACCTTCGAGGACGGCGGCGCGTACGCGCTGCTGGGCCCCTCGGGCTGCGGCAAGACGACGCTGCTCAACATCGTCTCGGGCCTCGTCAAGCCGTCGCACGGCGGCGTGAAGTTCGACGGCCGCGACGTGACCGCGCACACGCCGCAACAGCGCAACATCGCGCAGGTGTTCCAGTTCCCGGTCATCTACGACACGATGACCGTCGCCGAGAACCTCGCGTTCCCGCTGCGCAACCGCGGCGTCGCGCCGGCACGCATCAAGGAGCGCGTGGGCCGCATCGCCGAGATGCTGGAGCTCAGCGCGCAGCTCGACGTGCGCGCCGCCGGCCTCGCCGCCGACGCGAAGCAGAAGATCTCTCTCGGCCGCGGCCTCGTGCGCGAGGACGTCAGCGCCGTGCTGTTCGACGAGCCGCTGACCGTCATCGACCCGCACCTCAAGTGGCAGCTGCGGCGCAAGCTCAAGCAGATCCACCACGAACTCAAGCTCACGCTGATCTACGTGACGCACGACCAGGTGGAGGCGTTGACCTTTGCCGACCAGGTGGTGGTGATGACGCGCGGCCGCGCCGTGCAGGTGGGCACGCCGGGCGACCTGTTCGAGCGCCCGCAGCACGCGTTCGTGGGGCATTTCATCGGCTCGCCGGGTATGAATTTCCTGCCCGCGCAGGCACGGGACGGCCACCTCGTCGTGGCGGGGCATCGGCTGCCCCTGTCTTTGGTGGCGCGCACCTTGCCCGAGGGCGACCTGCGCATGGGCGTGCGCCCCGAATACCTGCAGCTTGCGCCGCAGGGCCAGGGCGGGGCGCTGCCTTGCGCCGTGGCGCGCGTGCAGGACGTGGGCACGCACCAGATGCTCACGGCCCACCTGGATGGTCACGTGCTCAAGGCCCGCT
>JASLEM010000313.1 GCA_030151165.1 Burkholderiaceae bacterium | reverse complement strand
GAAGCTCTGGCGCGTGAGCAGCGGCATCAGCAGGTCGCCCCACTCGCCGGGATAGCCCGCGCCCTTGCCGAACATCATCGCCACGATGTTGTACGAGTAGACGTTGTCGATGATCTGGAACATCACCTGGATCACGATCACCGGCTTCAGTGCCGGCAGTGTGATGTTGCGGAAGCGCTGCCATGCGTTCGCGCCGTCCAGGCGCGCGGCTTCGTACAGCTCCTCGGGCACCGCCTGCAGCGCGGCCAGGAAGATCAGCATCAGCACCGGCCACGCGCGCCACACGGTGGGAATGACGATCGCGTAGAAGGTGTTGCCGCCGATCAGCCAGAACGGCTTGTGGTCCATCAGGTGCAGCACGTCGACCAGCACGTGGTTGATGATCCCCTCGTCGCGCTGCCACATGAAACCCCACAGGGTACCCACGACGTAGGTCGGCACGACCCATGGCAGCATCAGCAGCGTGCGCGCGAGCGCCTTGCCGGGGAAGTCGCGGTTCAGCAGCAGCGCCACGCCGAGGCCGATGCCGACGGCGGCGACCGTCACCAGGATCGAGTACAGCGCCGTGTTGCGCAGCGCGAGCAGCATGCCCGCGTGCACCGGGTTGTCGGCGTCGAACAGCACGCCGCGGTAGTTGCGCAGGCCGATGAAAGGCGCGTCCATGAACTGGCTCAGCGTGTACTGGTTCAGCTTGAGCATCGACATGCGCAAGCCCTGCACGATCGGCACGAGGTTGACGACCAGCATCATCAGCGCGGCCGGCGCGAGCAGCAGGTACGGGAAGGCGTCGAAGCGCCTGCGCCGCTTCGCCACGGCGACGTCGGCGTCGGCCACGGGCAGCACCGCGCTCAATTCGCCTCCTCCAGCACCTTGTTCGCCTCGACCACGGTGCTCGCGATCTCCGCCTTCATCGCCGCGGCGCTGTACGTGCCCGAGACGCCCGACGTCAATTCCGCGAGCTGCCCCAGGTGCTTCGTGTAGACGGCCTCGAGCGGCCCCCACGCGGGGATCGGCGGGTAGGCGCGGCCGTCGAGCGCGATGGCCGTGAGCTTCGCGAACGCGGGGCGTGCGGTGAGCGCCGGGTCGGCGCACGCGTCGAGCCGCGTCGGCATCATCGAGGTCAGCTGCGTCAGCGTGACCTGCGCGGGCTTCGAGCCGAGGTACTTGATCAGCGCCCACGCCTCGGCCTTGTGCTTCGAGCCCTTGAAGATCGCGAGGTTCGAGCCGCTGAAGATCGTGGCGTGGCCGTGGTCGCCGGCGGGGTAGGGCGCGACGTCGAAGTTGGCGCGCAGCGTCGAGGCCGCCGGCGCGGCGAAGATGCGGCGCACGAGCCACGGCCCCGAGAAGATCACCGCGTAGTCGCCGCCGACGAACGCCCCCTCGAGGATGTCCGAATCCTTCTCGAGCGCGTTCGACGGCACCAGGCCCTCGACCGCGAGGCGCGAGTAGTAGTCGATCGCGCGCAGCGCCTGCGGCGTGTCCAGCGCGGAGCGCTTCGCGTCGGCGGTGACCATGTCGCCGCCCGCGTTCCAGATCCACGGCGCGAGGTTGTGGACGACGTCCCAGTCGTTCTTCCCGGCGTACGCCAGCGCCGCGACGCGCTTGCCGCCGACGACCTGGCCGTTGAGCTTCTTCAGCGCCGCGTGGAATGAGTCCCAGGTCGCGAACGCCTGCTTCGGGTCGACGCCGGCCGCCGCGAAGACGTCGGTGCGGTAGAACGCGGCGCGCACGTCGGCATACCAGGGCACGGCGTACGAGCCCTTCTCGCCGAAGACCTGCGTCGTCTTCCACAGCTCGGGGAAATAGGGCGCGCCGTTGTCGACCTCGGCGAGCTGCGCGGCGCTGAGCTTCTCGATGCCGCCCATCGCGGCGATCGCGGGCGTCCACGTGGTGCCGAGTTCCAGCAGGTCGGGCCCGCGGCGCGACGCCGCCGCAGCCGTGATCTTGTTCCAGCCCGACTCCCAGTCGAGCACGGTCACCTTGACGGTGATCTCCGGATGCTGCGCGAGCCACGGCTTCATCAGGTCGGGGATGTCGTGCTGCGCGTTGACCGTCACCGGCATGACCCACATCGTCAGCTCGACCGGCGCGGCCGCCGCTGCATCACCGCTCGCCAGCGTCGCCGCGCCCGCCAGCGCGCACGCCAGCCGGCGTGCGAAACGACTTCGCGGAGCGGCACTCGGCGGACGGGCGGGGCAGTTCGACACGGCAGCGATTTGTTTAAATCAATTTGTTTTCATTATCACCAGGCGAGCTCGACGGGGTCAAGCGCCATGAAGAGAGGGTTTTCACCTGCGATGACAGGAGTTCGGGCCACGCCCGAGCCGGGGTCTCCCGCTCTCTGTTCACGGCAGGGCATGCGCGGGCTGACCGTGGGCGATGAGGTGACTTGGCGGCGGACGCCATCCCGCAGGAGTGGGGCGGGGGCACGCGCAGACGTCGAAGCCTCTCTCGTCGTGCGCGGCGATTTCAGGCCAGAATGCCCGGGGCCGACGGGGCGAGCTCGACGCCATCGGGCGCGGTCGGCCGCCATCGCGTGGACCTCCGGAATCGTCCCAGGGTTGTCGAGCATTACTTCAATTTGATTATATTAATACACTCGAGCTCGAGCCAGCCATCATGACGTCGGTGAACAAGCCTCCTGTTGCCAGCCTGTCGGGCACCAACCTCGAATTCGCGCGGTCGCACAACCGCCGCGTCGTGATGGAGGCCGTGCGCCTGCACGGCCGGCTGACGCGCGCGGACATCGCGCGCCTGACCGCGCTGACGCCGCAGACGATCTCCAACATCGCGAGCGAGCTGCTCAAGCTCGGTTTCCTGAACGCGCTGACGCCCGAGCGCGGCACGCGCGGCCAGCCGGCGACGCCGTTCGTGATCAACCCCGACGGCGCCTATTCGATCGGCCTGCAGATCGACCAGACCATGATGGTCGCGGTCGTCGTCGACCTCTCCGGCAAGGTGCGCGGCCGCTGCACGCTGGCCGTCGACCATCCGACGCCGGCGCAGGCGCTGCCGCTGGTGCGCGACGTCATCGAGACGCTGCGCAAGTCGTCGGACGCCGACTGGAGCCGCGTGCTGGGCGTCGGCCTGGCGGTGCCGGGGCCGTTCGACGTCGAGGGACTGAGCGCCGTCGGCCCGACCGCGTTGCCGGGCTGGCAGGACCTGTCGATCGCGCAGCAGATCGGCAATGCCATCGGCATGCCCGTGATCATGGAGAACGACGCCACCGCCGCCGCCATCGGCGAGCGCCTGCACGGCGTCGCGCGCACCTTCAGCAGCTTCACGTACCTGTTCATCGGCACCGGTCTGGGCGCCGGCATGTTCCATGACGGCCACCTGTACAAGGGCTCGGGCCACAACGCCGGCGAGATCGGCCACATGATCGTCGTGCCGGACGGCCGCCCGTGCCCGTGCGGCAACCGCGGCTGCCTGGAGCGCTACGTGTCGCTTCAGGCCGCGTACGAGGCCCTCGAGATCGGCGACCTGGCGCACGCCACGCCGCAGATGCTGCTCGACCCGAGCCCCGCCGCGCGCGCGCGCCTGGACGGCTGGCTCGACGAGGCCGCGCAGCGGCTGCGGCAGGCGGTCAACATCCTCGATTCGATGCTCGACGCCGAGGCCGTCGTCATCGGCGGCTTCCTGCCGTCGTCGGTGCTGGCCTTGCTGATCGAGCGGCTGGAGCCGCTGCACACCTCGGTCGCGGCACGCCGCAACCGCCAGAGCCCGCGGGTGATCGCGGGGCTGGCCGGCCACGACACCGCGGCCCTCGGGGCGGCCGCGCTGCCGATCTTCGACGAGCTCAATCCCAATCTCGGCGTGCTTCTGAAGGCCGACGCGCACGGGTGAACGCGTTCTTTTTTCGTGACGATTTCGGGCTAGTCCAATTCTTATTGGGCATTGCGAACCGGTCGGCGCTTCGGGGTGCCGACCGGCTTTTTTTTCGGGCAAAAAAAGAGGTGAGCCGAGAGACGCGGCTCACCTCCACCCACCGGACCGGAACGGCGCCCGCTATCGACTTCGGGCGGGCGGACCCACTCGTCCGCCGTCGTTCCGGATGTCGCGAGCGGGCCCTCAGGAC
>JASLEM010000238.1 GCA_030151165.1 Burkholderiaceae bacterium | reverse complement strand
GAAGGACGTGTGGTGGGGCAAGGGCGACGGCACGGTCGGCACCTTCGGCGGCCACACGAGCTTCGGCGACGCGCGCCGCACCTGGGACTTCCGCAGCGTCGGCCGCGGCATGATCGACTTCGAATCGCTGATCGTCGCGCTGAACGACGTCGGCTACGCCGGCCCGCTGTCGGTCGAATGGGAGGACAGCCGCATGGACCGCGTGCACGGCGCCACCGAGAGCGCGGCGTTCTGCCGCCGGCTCGACTTCGAACCCGCGCACGGCGCGTTCGACGCGGTGTTCGACAAGGCGAAGCAGTCCGGCATGGCGGGCGGCACGAACGGAGGCGCCCGATGACCCGCAAGCTCCGCTACGCGATGGTCGGCGGCGGCCGCGACGCCTTCGTCGGCGCGATCCACCGCCACGCGATGGCGCTCGACGGCCACTACGACCTCGTCGCGGGTGCACTGTCGTCGACGCCGGAGAAGTCGCGCGCGTCCGGCGCCGACCTGGGCCTCGCCGACGCACGCAACCACGGCACGTGGCAGCTGCTGCTCGAGGACGAACTGGAGCGGCCGCTCGAGGAACGCGTCGACGTCGTCGTCATCGTCACCCCGAACCACGCGCACTACGACGTCGCGCGCGCGTTCGTCGACGCCGGCTTCCACGTCGTCTGCGACAAGCCGCTGGTGCACACGAGCGCGCAGGCGGACGACCTCGTCGCGCGCGTCGCGCGCCAGGGCACGCTGTTCGCGGTCACCTACAACTACACCGGCTACCCGATGGTGCGCGAGGCGCGCGAGCTCGTGCGCACGGGCGCGATCGGCGCGGTGCGCAAGGTCGTCGTCGAATACCACCAGGGCTGGCTCGCGGGGGCGCTCGAGCGCTCGCAGAACAAGCAGTCGGCGTGGCGTGTCGACCCGGCGCTCGGCGGCCCGGCGGGCGCGATGGCCGACATCGGCTCGCACGCCGAGAACCTCGTGGCGACGGTCACCGGCCTCGAGCTCGAGAGCCTCTGCGCCGACCTCACCGCCTTCGGCGCGGGCCGCACGCTCGACGACGACGCCAGCCTGCTGCTGCGTTTCAAGGGCGGCGCGCGCGGCGTGATGAGCGCGTCGCAGATCGCGGCCGGCAACGAGAACGACCTGCGGCTGCGCGTGATCGGCGAGCGCGGCATGCTGGACTGGCGGCAGGAGGAGCCGAACGTCCTCGTGCACTCGCCCGGCGACGGCCCGCGTCGCATCCTGACGCGCAACGCGCCCTGGCTCAGCGACGCCGCGAAGGCCGCGTGCCGGCTGCCACCCGGCCATCCCGAGGCGTTCATCGAGGCGTTCGCGAACCTCTACGTCGGCGTGGCGGCGGACCTGCGGTCGCGCGAGGCGGGCGGGCAGCCGCCCGGAGCGGAGCTGGCGGCGTATCCCCGCATCGAGGAGGGCGCGCGCGGCGTGCGCTTCATCGAGCGCACCGTGGCGTCGTCCGCGGGCGGCGCGACCTGGGTGACGATGGCCTGACGCCGCGACGCTTCGCTGCGGTCGAGCCGCCAGCCCGCATGGATCGGTGGACTTCAACTTAGGGGGTTCTGCCATACAGCAATATTTCTTCACCATTCCTGGGGAGTGGAAAAAAACGTGACGTAGAGCACACTGAAAGAACTTGTTACGCGACTGTCGCGTCACTGTTCACTTCGGGAGAAGACCATGATCAAGTCCATCATCGCTGCCGCCATCCTGGCCACGGCCGGGTCGGCGTTCGCCACGAACATCGTGGTCGACGGCAGCTTCGAGGGCGTCACGCAGGCGGCCGGCACCTACGGCTACTACTACTCGGGCATTCCGGGCTGGACGGTGTCGAGCGGCTCGGGCGATGCGATCGAGGTGCGCAACAACCTCGTCGGCTCGGCGCAGGACGGCGTCAACTACGTCGAGCTCGACGCGGTGCACAACAGCGGCATGAGCCAGATCCTCAACACGGTCGCCGGCCACACGTACTCCCTGAGCTTCTACTACTCGAACCGCGCGCAGGACGACAACTACAACGGCCCGTTCCCGGGCGGCACCGTGCCGGCCAGCACGCAGGGACTGAGCGTGGACGTCGGCTCCGGCGCCGTGACGGTCGCCGCGCTGCCGGACAACACCACCACCAACAACCAGTGGGCGTTCTACAGCACGACGTTCACGGCCACCGGCCAGACGACGCTGACCTTCGAGGCCGTCGGCACCAGCGACTCGTGGGGCAGCTCGCTCGACAACGTCGTCGTGGACGAAAGCGCTGGCCCGTCGTCGTCGCCCGTGCCGGAGCCGGCATCGATGGCGCTGATGGGCGCCGGCCTCGCGCTGCTGGCGGGCCTCGCGCGCCGTCGCGGCCGCGCCGAATGATGCGCGGCATGACGCACCGGACGAGGCGTCGGGCGACGCCCTGATCCACGACCCGCGCGGCGCGCTCGCCGCGCGCGGACGGGCCGGCCCTCACCAGGCGCGGCCCGTTTTCTTTTGGCCGTCCGTCAACCCCCAACTCGCCGCGAGGCGGGCGTAGGCGCGCCGCGCGCTGCCGCGTAGCATCCCCGCGATTCATTCAAGGCATCGGCCCTGCGGAAAGCGCCGTCCGGCGCGCTCGCGGGCGCACGCTGCGGGAGGTCGACATGCACGCTCGTACGAAGACGCTGCTCCTGGCCGGGATCGCGCTGATCCTCTGCGGCTGCGACACGCCCCCGCCCGCGCCGAAGGGCGCCGCGGGCGACACCCCGGCCGACCTCGCGGCCTGCGCCGCGATGGTGGCCGGCGGCCTGCGCCCGATCGCCTCCGAGCCCGACCAGCGCTTCAACGGCAAGGTGGGCGTGGACGTCGCGCGCTGCCGGGGCGGCGAGGCGGCGGTGGCGTCGCGCGGCACGCCGTTCGTCGACTGGTCGAACTACCACGCCACCGGCGACGCGAGCTCGCTGGAGCGCGGGTTCGGCATCCACACCTCGCCCGACGGCCGCGGCATCGACGGCGCGCTGCTCGACCTCGAGTACCAGCGCATGGAGCTGGTCAAGTTCAACCTGTTCGACAACAACGGCACCTACGCCGACTTCAGGAACGGCCGCCCCGGCGTCGACGGCCCCGCGCTGAAGACCTGGGACGCGATGCGGCTGCCGCCGACCTCGCCCGAGTACGCCGCCGTCGGCGGCGCCGGCCCGCAGCTGTGCACGGGCGAGCTGATCCGCTTCCGCAATCTCGACGGCACCTGCAACGACATCCGCAACCCGCTGATGGGATCGAGCGGCACGACCTTCGCGCGCAACGTCACCTTCGACGCGACGTATCCCGACCTCGGTGCGAACGAGCTCGCCCGCAACCGCCACGGCAACCGCCTGAGCCTGCTGCAGCCCGACCCGCAGGTGATCAGCCGCAAGCTCTTCACGCGGCCGCAGTCCGACCCCGGCAAGTGCAACGAGGGCGAAGGCCTGCCGGGCTTCTCGCCAGCCGCGAACTGCGACTACAAGAAGGCGCCGTTCTTCAACGTGCTGGCGGCGTTCTGGATCCAGTTCATGACGCACGACTGGTTCTCGCACCTCGAGGAAGGGCACAACCAGCCGACGTGGATGCCGGTGGGCTGCGCGACGCAGCGCGCCGGCTCGACCGACGTGCCGCTGACGCCCGCGCAGGTGCAGGCGCTCGGCTGCCGGCCCGACGACCGCATCGACAAGGGCTACGTCGCCGCCGACGGCGCGCCGCCCACCTTCAAGCTGGCGGCGACCGGCGAGCAGCAGCTCGAACGCGCCTACAAGACGCACGCCAACAACGTGACCGGCTGGTGGGACGCGTCGCAGCTGTACGGCTACGACACCATCTCGCGCCAGCGCGTGAAGCGCGACCCGGCCGACCGCGCGAAGATGCTGCTGCTGCCCGGCGCGCGCGCGGGTGCGGGCGAGATGCAGGGCGACCTGCCGACCTTCGTGCCGGGCGACCCGATCAACCCGCAGTGGGCCGGGCAGTCGTCGGTCGCGTTCCCCGACAACTGGACGATCGGCATCGACTTCTATCACACGATCTTCGCGCGCGAGCACAACGCCTTCGTCACCGCGTGGCGCCAGCAGGCGGCCGTCACGCCCGACGCCGACAGCGGCCTGCGCGACCCGGCGAAGCCCGACGAGGTGATCCGCTACCGCGACGTCGGCGACGACGTGCTGTTCGAGGTCACGCGCCTCGTCATCGCGGCCGAGATCGCCAAGATCCACACGATCGAATGGACGCCGCAGCTGCTGTACGACGAGCCGCTGTACCTCGGCATGAACTCGAACTGGAACGGCCTGCTGCAGGGCCACGACATCGTCGCGCAGGCGCTCGAGAAGATCGTCGTGCAGAACTTCGGCCGCTCCGACAAGGCCAAGCAGGCGACGCAGTGGTACTCGGTGTTCGCGTCCGGGCCGGGCATCTTCGGGCTGGGCAGCCACGTCTACAAGGACGACGCGATCTTCGCGGCCTATGACCCGAAGAAGACCGACATCTGGGACCTTCGCAACCCCGAGCACGTCAACGGCGGCGTCAACCACTTCGGTTCGCCGTTCAACTTCCCCGAGGAGTTCGTCAGCGTCTACCGGCTGCACGCGCTGGTGCCCGACCTCATCGAGTACCGCGAATGGGACCAGGATCCGAACGTGATCCGCGCCAAGATCCCGGTCGTCGAGACCTTCCGCGCGAAGGCCACCGCCGAGATGGCCGACCACGGCGCGGCCAACTGGGGCCTGTCGATGGGCCGCCAGCGCCTGGGCCTGCTGACGCTGCAGAACACGCCGCAGTTCATGCAGAACCTGACGCTGCCGCGCCTGCAGTCGTCAACGCAGAAGATCGACCTCGCGGCGCTCGACGTGATCCGCGACCGCGAGCACGGCGTGCCGCGCTTCAACGAGTTCCGCCGCCAGTACGGCCTGCGCCAGCTCGCGAGCTACGACGACTTCATCGACCACCGCCTGCCCGTCGGCTCGCCGGAACGCCTCGAGCAGGAGAAGGTGATCGCCGCGCTGCGCGAGGTGTACGGCACGCACGTGTGCGACGCGAGCAAGGTCATCACCGCCGCGCAGCTGAACGAGGACGGCACGCGCATCAACGACTGCCTGGGCCACCCGGACGGCAGCGTCGTCGACAACATCGAGGACGTCGACACCGTCGTCGGCTGGCTCAGCGAGTTCACGCGGCCGCACGGCTACGCGATCTCGGAGACGCAGTTCCAGGTGTTCATCCTCAACGCCTCGCGCCGCCTGTTCAGCGACCGGTTCTTCACGTCGAGCTTCCGCCCCGAGTTCTACGGCACGCTGGGCGTGGCCTGGGTGCAGGACAACGGCCCGCTCGGCAAGCGCTACGAGCCGAACGAGAGCAACGGCCATCGCGTCGAGGTGTCGCCGCTCAAGCGCGTGCTGCTGCGCAC
>JASLEM010000204.1 GCA_030151165.1 Burkholderiaceae bacterium | reverse complement strand
CCGCTTCTCGCTGGACGGCCAGCCCATCCTGCACTACATGGGCACGTCCACGTTCAGCAACCACATCGTGGTGCCCGAGATCGCGCTCGCGAAGATCCGCCCGGACGCGCCGTTCGACAAGGTCTGCTACATCGGCTGCGGCGTCACCACGGGCGTGGGCGCGGTGCTGTTCACCGCGAAGGTGGAGGCCGGCGCGAACGTGGTGGTGTTCGGGCTCGGCGGCATCGGCCTGAACGTGATCCAGGGCGCGAAGATGGTCGGCGCGGGCAAGATCGTCGGCATCGACATCAACCCGGCGCGCGAGGCCATGGCGCGCCAGTTCGGCATGACGGACTTCATCAACCCGAAGGACGTGCCCAACGTCGTGGACGCGATCGTGCAGCTGACCGACGGCGGCGCCGACTACAGCTTCGAATGCGTCGGCAACACCACGCTGATGCGCCAGGCGCTCGAGTGCTGCCACAAGGGCTGGGGCAAGAGCGTGATCATCGGCGTGGCCGGCGCGGGCCAGGAGATCTCGACGCGACCGTTCCAGCTCGTCACCGGCCGTGAGTGGAAGGGCTCGGCCTTCGGCGGCGCGCGCGGCCGCACCGACGTGCCGAAGATCGTCGACTGGTACATGGACGGCAAGATCGCCATCGACCCGCTCATCACGCACACGCTCAAGCTCGAGGAGATCAACCACGGCTTCGAGCTGATGGAGCGCGGCGAGTCGATCCGCTCGGTGGTCGTCTACTGATGTCGACGACCGTGGCCACGCTCGAGACGCTGTCCGAGCACGCGTGCTTCGGCGGCGAGCAGGGCTTCTACCGGCACGCGTCGAGCGCGATCGGCCTGCCGATGCGCTTCGGCGTCTATCGTCCGCCGCAAGCCCTGGCGGGCGACGCCGTGCCCGCGCTCGTCTGGCTCGCCGGGCTGACCTGCACCGAGGAGACCTTCGCGATCAAGGCCGGCGCGCAGCGCGCGGCCGCGGAGCTCGGGCTGATGCTGGTCACGCCCGACACCAGCCCGCGCGACACCGGCGTCGCCGGCGCCGACGCGGCCTGGGACTTCGGCACCGCGGCCGGCTTCTACCTCGACGCCACCGAAGCGCCGTGGGCCACGCACTGGCGCATGGAGAGCTACGTCACGCAGGAGCTGCCCGACGTCCTCGCCGCCCACTTCCCGTGGCGACGCGACCGGCTGGGCCTGTTCGGCCACTCGATGGGCGGCCACGGCGCGTTGACGCTCGCGCTGCGTCACCCGGGCGCGTACGCGAGCGTGTCGGCGTTCGCGCCGATCGCCGCGCCGACCCAGTGCCCGTGGGGCGAGAAGGCGTTCACCGGCTACCTCGGCGCGGATCGCGCGGCCTGGGCGGCGCACGACGCGACCGAGCTCGTGAAGTCCGGTGCGCGGACGCCGCCACTGCTGGTCGACCAGGGCCTTTCCGACAAGTTCCTCGCGGAGCAGTTGCACGTCGACCGCTTCGAAGCCGCCTGCCGCGACGCCGGCCAAGCGCTGACCCTGCGCCGCCACGCCGGCTACGACCACGGGTACTTCTTCATCGCGAGCTTCGTCGAGGAGCACCTGCGGTTCCACGCGGCGACGTTGAACGCGGATTGATCGGGCGCGCGCTCGAATCGCAGGGGTCGGGCACCGCCTCTCGCGGCGAAAGACACGAGGCCCTGCAGGATCCGGTCGCCAGCGGCGGCCGGGAGAGGGCGAAGGCGGCGCGAACGCTCAGCGGCGCGCGCGGCGGCGCTGCACGAAGCCGACCATCAGGCCCAGCAGCATCGAGACGGCGGCCGTCGTGAACAGGCGCACGCCGCGCTCGAAGAACTGGTCGCCGGTGTCCTCGGCGCCCTTCTGGTCGCGCACGATCGCCTCGCGGGTCTGGATCTGCTGCGCGGTCGGGACGAGCACGACACGGTTGCCGGACGCGTCGATGAACGGCCCGGGCGTGCCGGTGACGAAGTAGTTGATCGCCGCCGCGTTGCTGCTCAGCGCCGTGCGTTGCTCCGGCGTGCCGGGCATCTTCTCCCAGCCGCCGGGCGGCTCGGGCGCGCGCATGGCCGATTGATCCGCCACCTGCTGGCGCACGCGCGCGGGCACGGTCAGGCTGACGCCGCCCTCGTACACCGGCAGCACCAGGCCCGCGGCCAGCATCAGCGAGGCCCAGCGCGTCAACCCGTTCAGCGCGAGACGCCGTGCGCCTTCGTAGACCGCGATGAACGCGATCGCGAGCAGCGCCGTTTCCAGCAGCAGTTCGATCCAGCCTCTCCATTCGGACATGTCGTCGCCATCGATGATTCAGAGGGGGCGATTGTCGTCGTTTGTCGCGCCCGAGGATGCGGATGCGGCGGACGGTCGCGGCCCTCGCACCGCGGCGGCTTCGGGGATTCAGCCAGTGGCCGGCGCGTTTGCGGAAGCGAGCGCGACGTCGATGTCGGCCTCGCGCGAGGGATCGCTCGACGGGACCGTCCCGTCCGCCGCGGGTTTCGACGCAAGCTCGGATGAGCGTTCGGATCCCGGTGTGAAAGAAGGACGGGCGACGCGTTCCATTGCGAGCCCGGGCTCCGCTGCGGTCTCGTACCCGACTTCCAACAAGGTGTCGGGCGCAGGTTCGGCCGTCGATCCCGGCACCGCGTCGAGGAATCGGCCGGCCTCTCGCAGCGACGCGACCCATCGCTCACGCAACGCCGGCTGGCGCGCGGGGTCGGCGCGCAGGATCGCGGCGGGATGCAGGCAGATCAACACCGGGGTGCCGTCTGCCGATTCGAACCACTGCCCTTCGTTCGCGACGACGCCGACGTCGACGCCCAGCAGGCTGCGCGCCGCCGTCGCGCCGAGCGCCACGATCGCGCGCGGACGCAGCGCCGCGATCTCCGCCTTGAGCCAGTGCAGGCAGGCCAGCGCCTCCTGCTGCCCGGGCGTCTTGTGCAGTCGCCGCTTGCCGCGCAGCTCGTGATGGAAATGCTTCACCGCGTTGGTCAGGTACAGCGCGCGCTCGTCCCAGCCGAGCTCGCCGATCGCCGACCGCAGCAACTGCCCGGCGGGCCCCTGGAACGGCCGGCCGCGCAGGTCCTCGTGGTCGCCGGGCTGCTCGCCGACGATCATCAGCCGCGCCAGTGCGCTGCCCTCGCCGAACACGGTCTGGGTGGCGACGTCGGCCACCGGGCAGTCCCGGCAGCGCGCGGCATGGCGGCGCAGCTCGTCGAGACCCAGGGCCGGGGCGTCGGCTTCAGTGGCGGCATCGATCGAGGCGCCCTCCACCTCGACCCGCCCGCGCCGCCGCAGGCGTGCCGCACCGCCAGCGTCGACCATCGCCTGCGCCCGCTGCGGTGCCTCCGCCAGCAGCGAACCGATGGCCGTCGCCTCGGGCAGGTTCTTCCAGAAACGGACTGGCATCTCCTTCTTCATCATCGCCAGCTTGACGCGCGCCGGATTGAAGATGCTGCGGTAGTAGGCCAGCCACAGCGCCTCGCCGGCATCGGCGGACGGCGCGTCGGCCCGGCGGGCTCCGGGGCCGTGCGCCAGTGCCCGCCCATCCCACGAGACGCTCACTCGCGGCGTCAGGATCGCCCAGCGCATGGTGGAGAAGCGGCGTGCGAAGAACGGGGCGGCCGCCTCCAGCACGTGGTGCGCGGGCTCGAACCAGGCGACGTGGAGGACGCCTTCGCCGCCCGGCCTCACCTCGGC
>JASLEM010000166.1 GCA_030151165.1 Burkholderiaceae bacterium | reverse complement strand
ATGGTGCTGAACTGCGTGATGCACCGCTTCAACCTGCCGCACGTCGGCCGCATCATCGACATGGCCGAGCGCATGGGCGCCGACTTCCTCGAGCTCGCGAACACGCAGTACTACGGCTGGGCCTGGCACAACCGCGCGGCGCTGATGCCCACGGTCGACGAGCTGCGCGACGCCGAGGCGATCGTGATGGCGCACCGCGCGTCAAGCAACGAGCGCATGAAGATCCTGTGGGTCTCGCCCGACTACGCCGACGCGAAGCCCAAGCCCTGCATGGCCGGCTGGGGCGCGGTGTTCCTCGTCGTCGCGCCCGACGGCGTCGCGCTGCCGTGCCACAGCGCGCGCATGCTGCCCGGCCTCGCCTTCCCCAACCTGCGCGAGACCTCGGTGCGCGAGGCGTGGTTCGACAGCGTGGCCTTCAACCAGTACCGCGGCGACGCGTGGATGAACGACACCTGCGGCACGTGCGACGAGCGCGGCAAGGACCACGCCGGCTGCCGCTGCCAGGCCTTCCTCGTGACTGGCGACGCCGCCGCCACCGATCCCGTCTGCCGCAAGAGCGAGCACCGCGACCGCATCGACGCGATGCTCGAGGCCGCCACGCAGCGCGCCGTGCCCGCGCAACCGCTGCGCTTCGTGCCGGGCGCCGCGACGGGCGGCGGCCTCGTTTTCCGCGGCGACGCGATGTCGCTCGCGCTCTCCGCGCCCGCCTCTGCCTCTGCCTCTGCCTCTGCCTCTGCCTCTGCCTCTGCCTCTGCCTCTGCCTCAGCGTCGGCGTCCGCGCCGACGCATCGCACCGACCTCCTCTCGACGAACCCATGAGCGCCTCTTCGCTGATCCTCTCGCTCGCCACGCTGTTCGCCGCCGGTGCGCAAGCCGCGTCCGGCCTCGTCTACGTCGCCAACGAGAAGGACAACTCGCTGACGATGATCGACGCCGGCACGCTCGCCGTCGCCGGCACGCTGCCCACGTGCCAGCGCCCGCGCGACCTGCATCGGCTGCCCGGCGGCACGCGCCTGCTCGTCGTCTGCGGGGACTCGGGCCAGGCCGACGTCGTCGACATCGCCTCGCGCAAGGTCGTCGACAGCAGCCCGGTCGGGCACGACCCCGAGGTGATCGACCTGTCGCCCGACGGCCGCCTCGCGTACGTGTCCGCCGAGGACGACGGCGCGCTCGCGGTGTTCGACCTCGCCGCGCACAGGCAGGTCGGCCGCGTCGCGCTGGGGCCCGAGCCCGAGGGCGTGAAGGTGTCGGCGGACGGCAGGCGCGTCTACGTCACGTCCGAGGTCGCCGGCGTCGTCTACGCGATCGATACCGCGACGCTGACGATCGCGAAGACGATCCCGGTCGGCAAGCGCCCGCGCCGCTTCGCGTTGACGAGCGACGGCGCGCAGCTGTGGGTCAGCGACGAGAAGAGCGCCGCGGTCAGCGTGATCTCGACCGCCGACCTCGCGGTGATCGACACGATCGCGTTCGAGGTCGACGGCCTCGCCGCGGACGGCATCACGCCCGTCGGCCTCGTGCCGGCACCGGACGGCCGCACGATGTACGTCGCGCTCGGCCGCGCGAACCGCGTCGCGTTCGTCGACGTCGCCACGCGCAAGGTGCGCGCGCTGGTGCCAGTCGGCAAGCGCGCGTGGGGTCTCGCGCTGAGCGGCGACGGCGCGCGGCTGTTCGTCGCGGGCGGGTTGTCGGACGACCTCACCGCGATCGACACCCGCGCCGCCACCGTGCTGAAGACGATCCCGGTCGGCCACAGCCCGAACGCGGTGCTGGTCGACGACTGACGCCCGTGTCCGCGCCTGCCTGCCTCTCGCGGCCACTGCGCGCCTTCGCCGCGCGGGCGGCGGCGATGTTCGCGCTGTTCGTGCTCGCGTTCGCGGCGACGGCCGCGCACGCGGGCACGCTGACGAAGGCCGCGCTGCAGCAGCGCTTCCCGTCGCCGCTGATCGTCGGCGAGCGCGACGCGCAGCTGCCCGTCTGGCCGCTGTTCCGCCAGGACGGCACGGCCACGCCGCTGGTCGGCTACGCGTTCGAATCGATCGACCTCGCGCCGATCCCCGGCTTCTCGGGCACGCCGGTGAACCTGCTGGTGATGCTCGACGCGAAGGGCGACTTCGCGGACGTCCAGGTGCTGTCGCAGCACGAGCCGGTCTTCGTCGACGGCCTCGGCCCGGTGCCGCTCACGCACTTCGTCGAACAGTACCGCGGCCTCTCGCTGCGCCAGAACATCAAGATCGGCTCGAACAGCAACCGCGGCGAGCAGCGCGGCAGCGCGAACGTCTACATCGACGGCGTCGCCAAGGCCACGGCGTCGGTGCGCATCATCAACCAGAGCCTGCTCGCGGCCTCGCTGCGCGTCGCACGCGCCAAGCTCGGCTTCGCGCAGGGCCGCGACCCCGACCAGCTCGCGCGCGTGCGGCGCGACACGTACCGGCCGATGGACTGGAGCGCGCTCGTCGACGCCGGCCTCGTCGCGCACCTGCGCGTCACGCGCGCGCAGGTCGACCAGGCGTTCGACGGCAGCGGCGTCGAGGATCCGTCGCCCGGTGCGCCGGGCGACACCTTCACCGAGCTGTGGGTCACGCTGCTGAGCTCGCCGCTGGTCGGCCGCAACTTGCTCGGCGAAGGCGGCTGGGATCACCTGCAGGGCCGCCTCGACGACGGCGACCATGCGCTGCTGGTGATCTCGCGCGGGCCGTGGACCTTCGTCGGCGACAGCTTCGTGCGCGGCGCGGTGCCCGACCGCCTGACGCTGAAGCAGGGCGAGCTGCCGATCGAGCTGCGCGACCTCGACCTCGACGACGCGCTCTCGCTGCCGCCCGACCTGCGCGGCGCGGACGCCAAGGTGCTGCGCGTGATCGGCCCCGCGGGGCTCGACCCGGCGCAGCCGATGGACCTGCTGCTGCACGTCGTGCGCAGCAAGGGCGCAATCTATCCGGAGCGCATCGGGCGCGAGTTCGCGCTGGCGTATCGGCTGCCGTCCGACCAGGTGGTGCTGCCGACCGCCGACGAGAAGTCCTGGCCCGGCATCTGGCGTGCGCGGGCGTGGGAACTGGCGGTGCTGGTCGCGGCGCTCGCCGTGTTGAGCGTCGTGCTCGCGAAGCCGCGCTGGCTCGTCGCGAACGCGCGGCGTCTCGCGGTCTTCCGCACCGGCTACCTGCTGTTCACGCTCGTCTTCGTCGGCTGGTTCGCGCAGGGGCAGCTGTCGATCGTCAACCTCACGGCGCTCGTGCAGGCGATCGTCGCGGGCCGCGGGCCGGGCTTCTTCCTGTACGACCCGATGACGGTCGTGCTGTGGGCGTTCGTCGCGATCAGCCTGGTCGCGTGGGGCCGCGGCACGTTCTGCGGCTGGCTCTGCCCGTTCGGCGCGCTGCAGGAGCTCGTGAGCCAGGCCACGCGCGCGCTCGGCGTGAAGCCGAAGCGGATCCGCGCGGCGCTCGACGCGAAGCTGAAGCTCGTGAAGTACGTCGTGCTCGCGGCCATCGTCGGCCTCGCGGCGTGCGGCGCGGCGGCGAGCCCGTGGACGGATCGCGCGATCGAGGTCGAGCCGTTCAAGACCGCGATCACGCTGGCCTTCGTGCGCTCGTGGCCCTTCATCGCGTGGGCCGCGGCGCTGGTGGCGTCGTCGGCCTTCGTGTTCAAGGGCTTCTGCCGCTACCTGTGCCCGCTCGGCGCGGGGCTCGCGATCCTCGGGCGGCTGCGCCGCTTCGACTGGATCGCGCGCCGCGCCGAATGCGGCACGCCGTGCCAGAGCTGCCGCCACCACTGCGACTACCAGGCGATCGAGCCCTCGGGCGAGGTCGTCTACGAGGACTGCTTCCAGTGCCTGGAGTGCGTGACGATTCACGACAGCGACGAGCGCTGCGCGCCGCTGATCCAGCACAAGCGCCACCGCACGATCGAGATCCGGCCGCTGGCCGCGTACGCCGACGCGCAGCGCGCGAGCGGCGAAGGCGCGGCGCGATGAGCCGGCGGCAGGCGCTGCGCGTCGCGCTGGGCCTCGGCGCGTGGGCCGCCGTCGGCGCGCCGGCGCGCGCG
>JASLEM010000111.1 GCA_030151165.1 Burkholderiaceae bacterium | reverse complement strand
GGTGGTGACGGCGTGCGCGTCGCTGCCGTCGGCGTTCATCACCCAGACGTTGTCGCCGCCGCCGGCGTCGCTGATGTACGCGAGGCGCTTGCCGTCGGGCGACGCCGCTCACGCACTCGATCGCGTTCGAGATGCAGGCGCGCTGGTCGCCCGACGGCAAGCGCCTCGCGTACATCAGCGACGCCGGCGGCGGCGACAACGTCTGGGTGATGAACGCCGACGGCAGCGACGCGCACGCCGTCACCACCGAGAACTTCCGCCTGCTCTACACGCCGACCTGGTCGCCCGACGGCCAGTACATCGCCGCGCGCAAGCACTTCACCGGCACGCGCTCGCTCGGCTCCGGCGAGATCTGGCTGTACCACGCGAGCGGCACCGGCAAGGGCGTGCAGCTGAACGAGAAGCCGAACTGGCAGAAGGACCTCGGCGAGCCCGCGTTCTCGCCGGACGGCCGCTACGTGTACTTCTCGCAGGACACCACGCGGGGCACGCAGTTCGAATACAACAAGGACTCGAACAAGGAGATCTTCGACATCCAGCGCATCGACCTGCACGACGGCAGCATCGAGCCCTTCGTCACCGGGCAGGGCGGCGCGGTGCGGCCGGTGCCGTCGCCGGACGGGAAGTACCTGGCCTTCGTGCGCCGCGTGCGCAACCAGGACACGCTGTTCCTGAAGGACCTCTCGACCGGCGAGGAGACGCCCGCATGGGGCCATCTCGAGCGCGACATGCAGGAGGCGTGGTCGGTGCAGGGCGTCTACCCGAACTTCGCGTGGACGCCGGACGCGAAGTCCATCGTCGTGTGGGCGCAGGGCAAGCTGTGGCGCGTCGATCCGTTCAAGCGCAGCGCCGTCGAGATCCCGTTCCATGTCAAGGACACGCGCGAAATCACGCCCGCGCTGCGCGTACCGACGCCCGTCGCGCCGGCCACGTTCGACGTGAAGCAGCTGCGCTGGATGAACGTCTCGCCCGCGGGCGATCGCGTCGTGTACTCGGCGCTCGGCTATCTCTACGTCAAGGACCTGCCGAACGGCCAGCCGCATCGCCTGACGACGCAGGCCGACCACTTCGAGTTCTTCCCCCGCTTCTCGCGCGACGGCCGCGACATCGTCTTCACGACGTGGAGCGACAAGGCGCTCGGCAGCGTGCGCCGCATCCCGGCCGCCGGCGGCACGGAGACCACGCTCACGCCCGAGCCGGGCCAGTACCTCGAGCCGCAGTTCTCGCCGGACGGCCGCACGGTGGTCTACGTGAAGATGCACGGCGGATATCTGACGTCGCCGTGGCACGGGCTCGAGACCGGCGTCTACCGCGTCGCGAGCGACGGCCACGGCAAGCCCGAGCGCCTGACGAAGGAGGGCCGCGAGCCGCAGTTCGGCGCGGGCAACGACGCCGTCTTCGTCATGCGCCAGAGCGAGGAGAAGGAGGTCGAGCTCGCGAGCAAGCTCGTGCGCATCGACCTCGACGACCATCTCAGGGAGCACGAGGTCGCCACCAGCGAGTTCGTCAGCGACTTCGCCGTCTCGCCCGACGGCAAGTGGCTCGCGTTCGAGGAGCGCAACCACGCGTACGTGACGCCGCTGCCGCTGGCGTCGAAGCCCGTGGCCGTCGGCGCGAAGATGGACGCGCTGCCCGTCCGCCAGCTCGACGCCGACGCCGGCGAATACCTGCACTGGTCGGGCGACAGCACCAAGCTGCACTTCGGTCTCGGCGACCGGCTCTTCACGACCGACCTGCGCAACGCCTTCACGTTCGTGCCGGGCGCGCCGCGCACGCTGGCCAAGGCCGACGACGCCGGCGTGCGCGTCGGCTTCAGCGAGACGGCCGATACCCCCACGGGGTTCATCGCGATCACCGGCGCGCGCATCGTCACGATGAAGGGCGACGAGGTGATCGCCGACGGCACGATCGTCGTCGACGGCAACCGCATCGACGCGGTCGGCCCGACGGGCACCATCCTCGTGCCGGCGGGTGCGAAGGTGATCGACGCGCACGGCAAGACCGTCATCCCGGGCCTCGTCGACGTGCACTGGCACGGTGGCATGGCCGACGAGGGCATCGTGCCGCAGCAGAGCTGGATCGACTACGCGTCGCTCGCGTTCGGCGTGACGACGCTGCACGACCCGTCCAACGATTCGGCCAGCATCTTCGCGCACGCCGAGATGCAGCGCGCCGGCATCGTCACGGGCCCGCGCATCTTCTCCACCGGCACGATCCTGTACGGCGCGAAGGCGCCGATCACGCAGCCGATCGAGAGCCTCGACGACGCGCTCAATGCGCTGAAGCGCCAGAAGGCGCTCGGCGCGATCAGCGTCAAGAGCTACAACCAGCCGCGGCGCGAGCAGCGCCAGCAGATCCTCGAGGCCGCGCGCGAGACCGGCATGATGGTCGTGCCCGAAGGCGGCTCGCTGTTCGAGGCGAACATGACGATGGTGGTCGACGGCCACACCGGCGTCGAGCATGCGATCCCGGTCGAGAACGCGTACGACGACGTCAAGCAGCTGTGGGGCCAGTCGGACGTCGGATACACCCCCACGTACAACGTCGCGTACGGCGGCCTGGACGGCGAGCACTACTTCTACGCGACGACCGAGGTCTGGAAGCATCCGATCCTCAAGGACTTCGTGCCGCGCAGCGTGCTCGAGTCGCGCTCGGTGCGGCGCGAGCTCGCGCCCGAGGAGGACTACAACGTGATCCGCGTCGCGAAGACCGCCACCGAGCTGCTGCACGCCGGCGTGCGCGAGAACCTCGGCGCGCACGGCCAGCGCGAAGGGCTCGGCGCGCACTGGGACCTGTGGATGCAGGTCAAGGGCGGCATGACGCCGCTCGAGGCGCTGCGCAACGCGACGATCAACGGCGCGCGCTACCTCGGCATGGATCGCGACATCGGCTCGCTGGAAGTCGGCAAGCTGGCCGACCTCGTGATCATCGACGGCGACCCGACCACCGACATCCGCCAGTCCGACCGCGTCGTCGACGTGATGCAGAACGGCCGCCTCTATGCGCTGCCGCGCCTGGACGAGATCGCCCCGCGCGCGCGGCCGCGCCAGCCGTTCTTCTTCGATGGTGTCGATGGCGCGGCGATGCCCGTGTCCACGCACGGTCATGGCCACGGCGACTTCGATGACAACGATTGAGCCCCACGCTCGCTGCCCCCCGAGGGGGCGCTCCGCGAGCGGCCCGGCGAAGCCGGTTCCGCCGCTCCCTTGAACTTCCAGTGCGGGGTTCGAGCGGCAGCGCCGGGCAAAATGGGCGACTTTTCCTTGAATCAGGAGCCCTAGCTTGCGCATCGAGATCGAACCCGGCATCCGACTCTTCGTCGACGTCGAGGGCCCGCAATTCGTGCCCGACGGCCCGGTGCTGCGCGAGAAGCCGACGCTGATCCTGCTGCACGGCGGCCCGGGCTTCGACCATGCCGGCTTCAAGCCGTTCTTCACCGCGTTGTCGGACATCGCGCAGATCGTCTACTACGACCACCGCGGCCACGGCCGCAGCGACCGCAGGCCGGCCAACGAGTGGACGCTGGATGTCTTCGCCGACGACGTCGTGCGCCTGTGCAAGGCGCTCGGCATCGAGAAGCCGATCGTGCTCGGGCAGTCGTTCGGCGGCTTCGTCGCGCAGCGCTACATCGAACGCCACCCGGCGCATGCGGGCAAGGTGATCCTGTCCAGCACGTCGCCGCATCTCGGGATCGATCGCAAGCTCGCGATGTTCGAGAAGCTCGGCGGCGCGGCGGCGCGCGAGTCGGCCGAACGCTTCTGGACCAATCCGTGCGCGCCGACGTGGGACGACTACCTCGTGCAATGCCGCCACCTCTACAACACGACGCCGCAGGACGCCGTCGCCGGCCGGCGCACGACGTTCAACCTCGACGTGCTCTTCACGTCCGCGAGCGGCGAGCAGCGCACGATGAACCTGCTGCCGGGCCTCGCGAAGGCACAGTGCCCGGTGCTCGTGATGGTGGGCGAGGACGACCCCGTCTGCCCGCTGCCCGACGCGCAGGACATCGCCGCCGCGCTGCCGCCGCAATGGGTCCAGTTCAAGAGCTTCCCGAACGTCGGCCACGGCGCGTGGCGCGACGACAAGGCCGCGGCCTTCGCGGAATTGCGGCGCTTCATCGCCGAGCCGGCTTGACGCATCGAGAGGTGAGCATGAACGAAGTCCACGACGAAGTCGTCGCCTCCGCCGGGCGCGCGGTCGCCTCGCTGCAGGCGCGCGCCTGCGGGCGGCTCGACTACTCGGTTGCCAGCCTGCAGGCGGTCGACGAGATGCTGGCGGAGGCGTCCGGGTACGTCGCCGACCTCGACGAGAACGTCGTCACCGGCCTCGTGCAGCAGGTCGGCTGCTACGTGCTCGAGGTCGCGCGCCGCGCATACGGCGGCACGTATTACTGGCACCCGGAAGGCGAGCAGCCGATCCTGGTCGTCGGCGAGCCCGACGCGCACATCGCGATCATGACGTGGAGCAAGGTCGTCGGCCGGCTCACGGGCGACGTCGAGGACGACATCGCGTTCTTCTTCCACGGCTTCGCCGAGAAGGCCGAGCGGCCGGAGCCCGGCAGCAGCGTGCTGTTCCTCTGATCGCGGCACCGCATGGGCGCTCGCGCTCCCGCTCGACCGTGCGCGGCGCGTCGTCATGCGCCTTCGCACGCGCCGGCCGTTGTCCTACACCTCGATCGACGCTGGGCCGACATTCATCGAACGCTTCGAAGGACATAGTGGAACCCATGCCGAACGACGTCGGGCACAGAACCCGAACAACACACCCGACGTCGAACGGCTCCAACCACTCAACCTCGAAGGAGCACATCATGAACAAGGATCAAGTGAACGGCCGCGTCGAAACCGCCAAGGGCGACGTCAAGGAAGCTGCCGGCAAGCTGGTGGGCAACGAACGCCTGAAGGCCGAAGGCCAGGCCGAGCAAGCCGCGGGCAAGGTGCAGTCCACCGCCGGCGACGTGAAGGAAAAGGTCGGCAGCGCGATCAAGAACGCGATCGACCGCTGATGACCGCGTGAACCGGGCGGCGCCTCGCGCCGCATCGGTCACGTGACGGACGCGCGGAAGGCTCAGGGCCTGCCGCGCGTTTTCGTTTGTGCGAAGGGATGGCCGTCGCGCTCGATAATCGGCAGATGAACGAGGCGACGATCGACGGCTTGCGACAGTTCGCCGAGGGCTTGCACGGCGACGCGCCCGACCGCGTCGTCGTCGCGGCGAAGCGGCTCAAGGCCGTCCTGCTCGCCGACGCCGACGCGCCCGCGCGCGCGTCGGCCGCGCTTCGCGGCGACGCGTCGCTGCGCGATGGCTTCGCCGCCGCGATCGGCGCGGTGCTCGCGGCGCGCCGCCATCGGTTCCTGTATGCCGACACCGGCGTGCTCGAGCCGACCTCGTTCGCGCGCACGTTGCGCTCGCGTCTGGGCGCGAGCCTGCTGCCGCACGTCGCCGACGACGGGCTGCTGCGCGACTTGTTCGGCGCGCTGTTCGAGACCGACGACGACATCGCCCGCGTCGAGGCGGTCGCCATCGACGACTGGGCCGCGCTGTTCGGTGCCGTGCTCGCGTCGCCCGTCTTCGCCGACGGCGCCGCGCGTTGCGGCGGCGAGTGCGATGCGGCCGTCGCGATGTTGGCCGCCCGCTGCGCCGGCCTGGCCGTCGACCCCGACCGCGTGCGCTACGACCACGCCGTGCGCGGCTCCGACGCCGCGAACGAGGCCGAGGTGCTCGAGCTCGGCGCGGCGGCGAGCGCATGGATCGCGGCGCGCGGCGGGGATGCGGCGGCGAGCCCGAAGGACTTGCTGCGGCGCCTCGCCGCCGCGCAGGACGCCGTCGAGACCCTGCGCGCCGCCGCGCCGGCCCGCGGCACCAGCCTCGCGTTGACCCACAGCCTGCACGCCGCCCACCAGGCGCTCGAGCGGCTGCGCGAGCTCGTGCTGATCCGCGCCGCGCCGGACGACGGCGAGCGGGCCGGACGTGCCGCAGCGCTGTTCGTGGAGCTCGTCGCCGCGCAAGCCACCGAGCGCAGCCTGCGCCACGTGTTCGCGAACGTCACGCACGACGTCGCGCTGCAGATCACCGAGCACGCGAGCGAGACGGGCGAGCACTACGTGACCGACGATCGCCCGCAGTGGTGGCACATGCTGCGCGTTGCCGGCGGCGCCGGCGTGATCGTGGGCGCGATGGCCTTGCTGAAGGTGTCCATCGCGAAGGCGCACCTCGCGCCGTTGTGGGAGACGTTCGCGATCTGCCTCAACTACGGGCTCGGCTTCCTCGTGATCCACCTGCTGCACTTCACCGTCGCGACCAAGCAGCCGGCGATGACGGCCAACCTGCTCGCCACGCGCCTCGACCAGGAGGAGGCGACGCCGGCCGGCGCGGCGCGGCTCGCCGACCTGATCGTGCGGACGGTGCGCACGCAGGTCGTCGCGATCGTCGGCAACGTCGCGCTCGCGGTGCCGACGGCGGTCGCGATCTGGTTCGCGTTCCACGCCGCGACGGGCCGGAGCCCGGTGCCGGACGCGAAGGCGCAGCACATGCTCGCCGAGCTGCACCCGTGGGCGAGCTGGGCGTTGCTGCACGCGGCGATCGCCGGCGTCTGCCTGTTCCTGGCGGGCGTGATCAGCGGCTACTACGACAACCTGTGCGTCTTCGGCCGCGTCGGCGCCCGCCTGGCCGCGCACCCGCTGCTGCTTCGCCTGCTCGGGCCGGCGCGCACCGCGCGGCTCGCGCGCTACGTCGAGCACAACCTCGGCGCGCTGCTGGGCAACCTGTCGTTCGGCTTCATGCTGGGCGGCGTCGGCTTCATCGGCTTCCTCACGGGCCTGCCGATCGACATCCGCCACGTCGCCTTCGCCTCCGCCAACACGGCCTACGCGCTCGCGACGCTGCAGGGCCACGAGCCCGAGACCGGCGCCGCGCTCGCGATCCTCGGCGTGGTGCTGGTCGGCGCGGTCAACGTCACCGTGAGCTACGGCCTCGCATTCGCGACCGCGTTCCGCGCGCGCCGCGTGAAGTACGAGCGCGCCGGCCTGGTGATGCGCCTCGTGCTCAAGCGCTTCGTGCGTCGCCCGCACGATTTCGTCTGGCCGCCGCGCGCCGGCGAAGCCTAGGTGGCGCCGCGTGCCCGCAGCTCGCGCACGCCCTTGCCCAGCCGGCGGCGCAGCAGCGTGCGCAGCGTGACGCCGTCCGCATAGCCGACCTGCGCCGCGACCTGGTCGATGCTGTCGCCGCTGGTCTCGAGCAGGTGCACGGCATGCTCGACCCGCAGGTCCTGGAAATACGACAGCGGCGACTTGCCGAGCGTGTGCTGCATCCGGCGCGCGAGCGTGCGCTCGCTGGTGCCGACGCTGGACGCCGCGTCCGCGAGCGAGAAGCCCTGCGACAGCCGGCGGCGCGCCCACTGCTCGAAGCGCTCGACGATCTCGTCGGCGTGCGCGAGATGATCCGGGATCACGAACGCGGCCTGCGACGCGCGCGGCTCGACGAGCAGGTAGCGCGCGGTGAGCGTCGCGAGCGTCGGGCTGCAGCGCCGCACGAGGCCCAGCGCGAGGTCGATGTGCGCGAGCGCGGCGCCGGCCGTGACGAAGGGCGCGGACGCGACGAGCATGCGCGACTCGTCGAGCTCGACGCCGGGATAGCGGGCGCGGAACAGCGGCGCGAGCCACCACGAGGTCGTCGCGGCGCGACCGGCCAGCAGGCCGCTGTCCGCCAGCACGAAGGTCGCGGTGCAGGCGGCGCCGATCCAGACGTGGTCGCGCGCCTGGTCGACGAGTGCGGCCGTCGCGTCGCGCACGTCGCGGCGATCGAGCGCGGCGACGATCGCGTCGGGCGTCTTGACGCCCATCGCCGGGATCACGATCGCGTCCGCCCGCGCGGCGCCGCCCAGCGGCCGCACGGGCACCGACAGGCCTTGCGCGGTGCGCACGTCGCGTCGCACGCCGACGATCGCGACCTCGACCGGCGGCACCGGCGGGTCGAGCGTGGCGGCGAGTTCGTTGGCGGTGCCGAGCGTGTCCAGCACCGAGGACAGCCCCAGGTCGAACACGCCGTCGATCGCGAGCACGTTGATGCGCATGGCGAGAATGATATCAAAGCGGACGATCTTGCCACTGATGCATTCGCCCCGAAGCGCCTAGAGTGCGGGCTCTCGACACGAGAACCCCTCACTTTCTTTCAAGGAGCATGAACATGGTCAAGGTCGCATTGCTGGTCCGCCTCGAAGCCAGGCCGGGCAAGGAAGCCGCGGTCGCCGATTTCCTCGCCGGCGCGCTGCCGCTCGCCAACCAGGAGGCGCAGACGACGGCGTGGTTCGCGCTGCGCCTCGGGCCGTCGACGTTCGGCATCTTCGACGCCTTCCCGGGCGAGGAAGGCCGCGCCGCGCACCTGAACGGCCCGATCGCGGCCGCGCTGATGGCCAACGCGACGGAGCTGCTGTCGGCGGCGCCCGTCATCGAGCGGGTCGACGTGCTCGCCGCGAAGCTCCCGGGCTGAGCGGGGCGGAGACGTCAGTCCGAGTGGATGAACCGGCCGCCCGCGAACGACCAGTTCTCCCACGACGTCTCCTTGAAGACGACCATCACGTGCTCCGGATCGAGCCCCGGCGATTCGCGCAGGTTGCTCATGAGGTCGGCCACGACCTTGCGCTTGGCCTTCACGGTGCGCCCGACCGACAGCAGGATCTCGATCAGCACGAAGTCGTCGCCGCGCGGGGAGGCGGCGTCGGGGTAGGTCGGGTCGAAGCGGAAGTCTTCGGCCGACAGCTCCAGCACGCGGTGGAAACGGTCGGACGACGGCACGCCGCAGCCGCCGAGGGCGCAGTGCACGCCTTCGAGCACCTTGGTCTTGAAGTCCGCGCTCTTGCCGGGCCGGACGGTGAGGGTGACGAGCGGCATGGTCAGATCCCCTGGCTGTTCGTGTGGATGTCGAGGAACTGCGGCGCGTAGCCCGCGTCCACCAGGGCCTGCGAGAGCGCGAAGCGATCGACGGCGGAGGCGATCCGCACGTGCTTCGAGCCGAGGTCGACGTCGACCTGCGCCGCCGGGTCGAGCGAGTGCACGGCCTCGGTCACGGCGTTGACGCAGTGGCCGCAGCTCATGCCTTCGACGAGGAATTCGGTCATGGGAGTCTCCTGGAGCGAACGATGCGCCAGTGTCGCTCCGACACCCGCCCGGCAGGAACCCCCGCCGCGCCCGGCCCCACGGGTCGAGCGGGTTTGATCGACGCCGCGATGTCGCCGCCGAAATGCCCATTCGGCTGGGGCTTTTCCATCCGCGGGCAGGCCGGGATGCGGAAGAGGAACGACACTTGACGCTCACCGTCCGTTCCGTGTCTGCCGTCCCCGCCCTGTCGTTCCAGAACCCCGCATGTCGACGTCCTCGCCGCCCCTCGTTTCGCCGCCGCCGCTGCCCGCCCGCCGCGACTGGTCCTTCCCCGTCGACGGCATGAGCTGCGCGGCCTGCGCGGGGCGCGTCGAGAAGGCGTTGCGCGCGGTGCCCGGCGTGGCCGAGGCGAGCGTGAACCTCGCGACCGAGGTGGCCAGCGTGCGGGGGGACGGCCCGCTGGCGTTCGACGGCCTCGAGCGCGCGATCCGCAAGGCCGGCTACGCGGCCCGCGCGCCCGATCTCCCCCCGCCGCCGATGCCGTCGTCGGTGGACGAATGGCGGCCCGTCGCGATCGCGGCCGTGCTGTCGATCCCGCTGCTGCTGCCGATGCTGGCGGCGCTCGTCGGCGTGCGTTTCGAATGGCCGGCGTGGCTGCAGTTCCTGCTCGCGACGCCGGTGCAGTTCTGGCTCGGCGCGCGTTTCTATGCCGGCGCGTGGCGCGCGCTGCGCGGCGGCGGCGCGAACATGGACGTGCTGGTGGCGCTCGGCACCTCGGCCGCGTACGGATTGAGCCTGTACCAATGGGCGGTCGCGGCGCACGCACCTTCGGCGGTGATCGCTTACCCGGACCTCTACTTCGAAGCCTCGGCCGTCGTCATCACGCTGCTGTTGCTCGGCAAGCGGCTCGAGGCGCGCGCCAAGCGGCAGACGACGCAGGCGCTGCGCG
Organism: Burkholderiaceae bacterium; assembly: GCA_030151165.1. The sequence goes on along the minus strand of JASLEM010000111.1, from coordinate 9,929 downwards.
CGCTGCAGGCGCTGCAGCCCGAGACGGCGCGCGTGCGGCGCGACGGCGTGGATGCCGACATCGCGATCGCCGCGCTGCGCGTCGGCGACCTGCTGGTGGCGCGCCCCGGCGAGCGGCTCGCGGCCGACGGCGTCGTGCGCGACGGCGAGAGCCACGTCGACGAGTCGCTCGTCACGGGCGAGAGCCTGCCCGTCGCGCGGCGCGCGGGCGACCGCGTGACCGGGGGCGCGGTCAACGGCGAGGGCGTGCTGCTGGTCGAGGTCACGGCCGTCGGCGCGGAGTCGACGCTCGCGCGCATCGTGCGGCTGGTCGAGTCGGCGCAGGAGGGCAAGGCGCCGATCCAGCACCTCGTCGATCGCGTAAGCGCGGTCTTCGTGCCGGTCGTCTGCGCGATCGCGCTCGCGACGCTGCTCGGGTGGGGCTTCGCCGGCGGCGACTGGGAGCGTGCGCTGCTGAACGCGGTGGCGGTGCTGGTCATCGCGTGCCCCTGCGCGCTGGGGTTGGCGACGCCGACCGCGATGATGGCCGGCACCGGCGTGGCCGCCCGCCGCGGCATCCTGATCAAGGACGCCGAGGCGCTGGAGATCGCGCACGACGTCCGCGTGGTCGCGTTCGACAAGACCGGCACGCTCACCGAGGGCAAGCCGATGCTCGTCGCCTGCGAAGCCGTCGACGGCGACGCCGCGCGCCTGCTCGCGCTCGCGGCCGCGATGCAGGCCAACAGCGCGCATCCGCTGGCGCGCGCGGTGGTGGCGATGGCGCGCAGCACGAACGCGCGCGTGTTCCGCGCGAGCGCGGAGCGCGCCGTGGCGGGCAAGGGCGTGGCGGCGCGTGTCGCGGTGCCGGTCGACGGCACGCCGGCGGAGGTCGCGCAATCGCTGGCGAGAGCCGCGGCCCGCAGCGCGATCCTCAACGCGCGTCTGGCGGCGAAGGCGTCGGTCGATGCGGCGGCCCCGGGTCTGGCGACCGGTGACGTCGAACGATCGAGCGTCGCGGCCGCGCCGATGCGCGAGCTCGAGCTGCGCCTCGGCAGCGAGCGCTGGATGGGCGAGCTGGGTGTGGACCTCGGCCCGCTGGCGGCGCGGGCGGCCGAACTGCAGGCGTCGGGCCGCACGGTGTCGTGGGTCGCGGACGTGGGCGGCGACGCGCCGCGGCTGCTGGGCGTGCTGGGCTTCGGCGACCGGCTGCGCGATGGCGCCATCGAGGCGATCCAGCGGCTGCAGGCCGATGGCGTGCGCACCGTGATGGTCAGCGGCGACGGCCGCGCCGCCGCGCAGGGCGTCGCGCGCCTGCTGGGCATCGAGGACGTGCATGCCGAGGTGCTGCCCGAGGAGAAGGCGGCGCTGGTGGAGTCGCTGCGCCGCGAGGCCATGGCGGGCAACGGCAAGGGCCGAGGCAAGGGCCGCGTCGCGATGGTGGGCGACGGCCTCAACGACGCGCCGGCGCTGGCCGCGGCCGACGTCGGCGTCGCGATGGCCGGCGGCACCGACGTCGCGATGCACGCGGCCGGCATCACGCTGATGCGCGCCGACCCGCGGCTGGTGGCGGACGCGCTCGACATCTCGCGCCGCTGCGTCGCCAAGATCCGGCAGAACCTGTTCTGGGCGTTCGTCTACAACGTGGCGGGCATCGCGCTGGCCGCGTGCGGCCTGCTGAGCCCGATGATCGCCGGCGCCGCGATGGCGTTCAGCAGCGTCAGCGTCGTGACGAACGCGCTGCTGCTCAAGCGCTGGAAGCCCGCGCGCTGATCACTTCGCCGCGGCGGCGGACTCGCTGACGGCCTTGGTGAAGAACTCGTAGACGCCGTCGTCGCTCATCTCGCGCGCGTTGGCGAGCTCGCCGGCGCGGGTCGCGAACAGGATGCGGTTGTCGGGCGACACGATGATCGCCGACGGGATGCCGTGGCCGGTCGCGTTGCCGTAGGCGGTCGTGACGTCGACGTTGTGGTCGAAGTGGCCGACGTCGACCTTGACGACCTTGAAGTCCTTCGCGATCAGCTCGGCGTTGCGGCCCGTCTTGAGCGACTGGTCGAGCGCGCGGCAGTCCGGGCACCAGTTCGCGCCGAAGATGAGCAGCACGGGCTGCCTGGTGGCGGCGGCCTGCGTGAGCGCGGCGCGGATCTCGGCCTTCGCGTCGGCATCGGGGTTGTACGGGCGGTCGGCGGCGGCGGCGAGGCCGGTGGCCAGCGCGAGGACGAGGGGCAGCAGCAGTTTCTTCATGGCGCGGGGCCCGGCCGCGGTCGGCCGGAGAGCTTGATCCTGCGGACATGATGCCAGCCTCGTGTTTCGCCCGCTGGCGCGGCGGCGGTGGCCCTGCCGGTGGACGGGCAAAAAGGCGGGGCGAAAAAAAGGCCCCGCATCGCGAGGCCGTAAAGGAGCTGAGGTGGTCGCGCGCGGGACGCGCGTCAGTCTCAGGCCCGGATGTCTCGGTGACCGATGACGACGACGCTCTGGGCGGAGGCCGTCAGCGTCGTGGCCTGCGCCATCGCCAGCGCTTCGGCGTTCGCGCGCTGTTGCGAGGCGATCCCGCTGACGCCGGTGACGGCGGCGAGGGTCACGAGCGCGGCGAGGGCGAAGGAAGCGGCCTGCGTGGCGGTGGTCTTCATGATGGGCTCCGTGGCGGCGGGTTGTCGGGCCGGATCTCGTGGCGTGGATCCGATGAAGGGACTTTAGGGATCGCCCGCGCCCCTGCCCACCGGCTTGCGACGACTGGCGCGTCGCCCGGGCTGAACGGCGGAATCGCGCGACGGACGGGGGCGCCGGCGTCAGTCGCGGCGGTCGTCGTACGGCGCGAACACGCCGGCCACCCAGTCGGCGAAGACGCGCAGCTTGGCGTTGAGGTGCCGCTGGCTCGGGTAGACGAGGTGCAGCGGGTGGCGCGGCCGCGTCCAGTCGGGCAGCACGGCCTGCAGCCGGCCGCTGGCCAGGTGCGGCCGGGCCATGAAGCGGAAGGTCTGGCCGAGGCCCACGCCGGTCAGGAGGGTGTTGAGGTGCGCGGTGCTCTCGTTGACGGCGACGCTCGTCTGCCCGTCGATGACGAGCTGCTCGTCGCCGCGCTGGAAATGCAGCGGGAACGGCTTGCCGGTGAGCGACGAGAAGTAGCCGACGACGACGTGCCCGGGCACGCGTTGCCGGTCGTCGGCGAGCAGGTCGTTCGGGTGCGCGGGCATGCCGCGGGCGCCGAGGTAGAGCGGGCTGGCGCAGGTCACGTAGTCGAGGTGGGCGATGTGGCGGGCCACGAGCGAGGTGTCGGCCAGCTCGCCGCCGCGGATGACGCAGTCGACGCCTTCGCCGATGAGGTCGACGGGGCGGTCGCTGACGCCGAGGTCGAGGCGCAGGTCGGGGTAGCGGGCGCGGAAGTCGGGCAGGGCGGGGATCAGGATCAGGTTGGCGAGCGACGAGCCGATGTCGACGCGCAGCCGGCCGCGCGGCTGGGCGCGGGCGCGCGTGGCGGCCTCGTCCATGTCCTCGAGCTCGGCGATGAGTCTTGCGGCGCGCTCGTAGTAGGCGGCGCCCTCGGGGGTGACGCTGACGCGGCGCGTGGTGCGTTGCAGGAGCTTGGTGCCGAGGTGGCTTTCGAGATCCTGTACGAGCTTGGTGACGGTGGGGCGCGGGATGTCGAGCGAGTCGGCGGCCTTGGAAAACGCGCCGGACTCGGCGATGCGCACGAAGACGCGGAGGGCGAGGAGCTGGTCCATGGGTCGATTATTCGCCTTGGCGTGGATTCGACGATCGTCTTGCGCCGTTTTATTCATCGTCGTGAATGGCGTGGTCTTGTGCGCGCGGTGCGGACGAAAAAAAGCCTCGCGGAGGGGCGAGGCTCGAAGGAGCTGAGGTTGTGCGCGGCGAGCGCCGCGCGTGAGGCTCAGGCTCGTTGGGTGCGGTGGGCGACGATGGTGACGTGCTGCACGGGTGACTGGGCCATCGCGAGTTCCATCGCTTGCGTTTCCGTGGCCGAGCGCTGGTGGACGGCGGCGGCGCTGACGCCGGTGAAGGCGGCCAGGGTAGTGGCGACGGCCAGGGCGAAGGAGGCGGCTTGGGTGGCGATGGTCTTGGTCATGATGGGCTCCGGTGTCTGGTGGGTTTGTCTGGTTCGGATCGCTTCGTGATCCGATGAATGAACTTTAGGCATCTGCCTGTCGGTCGGAAACCGGGTTGCGACGACTGGCCTGCGGGCCGGGATGAAACGCGAATTCGGGCGACGGACCGTCGGTGGGGTGGGGTTGGTCTTGTCGACGCTGCGCGTCGGGGTGATTCTTCGAGCTTGCGGGCGGCGACAGGGCGGGCAGGGGCGGCTCCCTGCGGCGCCTCGAGCATCTGAATTCGGCCTCGACGGCCGAATTCCGCGGGCCGGCTTGCGACGTAGGGACCGCGCGCCGTGGCGGGGCCGCGCTTCGACAGCTTGGTCGTTCGTCGCGAATGCCCGCAGACGTGTCGAGGCGCCGCAGGGAGCCGCCCCTGCCCGCCCTGTCGCCTGGTTTTGTTCTCGGTATGGGGGTGGCGTGTCTCGACCCTTCGAGGGTCTCGACAGCTGCGGGTGGGGCGGGTGTGCGCGTTGCGGGGGCGTGGGTCAAGCGAGGATGTGCGGGGGTGTTTTGTGGCGAAAAAAAGCCCCGACGGGCGGGGCTCAGCAGGAGAAGACAGTGGGTTGAGGCGCGCGTGGCGGTCTGCTCGACGGGCGGGTGCGCGTGGCGGTCGCGTCCCGCGTGAACGGGGCGACGAGGCGTCGACCGTGCTCAGAGTTGCGCGACGCGCTGACCGAGGACGACGAGGTGCGCGGTCGAGGCGACCACGCGTTCCTGCGCCTGGGCGTGGGCGTTCGCGGCGACGCGGTATTGGTGGCTGGCGAGGGCGTTGGTGCCGGCGAGCATCGAGAGGGCCATCAGCACGGCGAGGGCGGCGGTGACGACGTGGGCGGTGGTGGTCTTGGTCATGGTGGGCTCCTGGTGTTTGTCGGTTCGTGAGTCGATGGTGCGGACTCTAGGCAGCGTGAGCCGATGCGGCGAGCGGGTTGCGACGGCGGGCCTCGAACGCCGGACGAACTGCGCGCAGGCGCGACGAGCCGGGGGCGCGGCTGCGCGGAAGGGGCGATTTCCGGGGCGAATGGCGGGCTCGGCGCGGCGAGTGGAGAAAGGCGCTCGGCGGCGCATGACGCGCGGCGGGGCGGGCGGCAGAATGGCCCGATGACTGAAACAACCACCGTTCCCGAGGGCCTGTTCGAGGCCGAAGACAAGGTGCTGCGCTGCCAGTGGTGCCGCGCGAGCGCGGAGTACCGGCGCTACCACGACGAGGAGTGGGGCTTCCCGGTCACGGACGAGCGACGGCTGTTCGAGAAGATCTGCCTCGAAGGCTTCCAAGCCGGGCTGAGCTGGTTGACGATCCTCAACAAGCGGGAGTCGTTCCGCATGGGCTTCGCGAACTTCGACGCGGTGAAGGTGGCGCGCTTCGGCGACGACGACATCGCGCGCCTGCTCGGCGACGCCGGCATCGTGCGCCATCGCGGCAAGATCGTCTCGACCATCAACAACGCGCAGCGCGTGCTCGAGCTGCGCGAGGAGTTCGGATCGCTGGCGGCCTACGCCTGGCACTACGAGCCGGATCCGAAGACACGGCCCGCGAAGCTCGATCCGGGGATCATCGGCGGGGCGGGGCCGTCGGCGGAAGCCGTCGCGATGTCGAAGGACCTGAAGAAGCGCGGCTGGACCTTCGTCGGGCCGACCACGGTCTATGCGTTCATGCAGGCGATGGGGCTGGTCAACGATCACTACGAGCACTGCCATTCGCGCGAGCGGGCGTTCGCGGCGCGCAAGGCGTTGAAGAAGCCGACGCGCTGAGACGGCGCGGCGTCGAACCGGCCTCGATGGGCGCGCGATGCGAATCGGATGTGGCGTCGACGTTGGCGGGAGCGGCGACGCCGCCGGCCTGCGGCCCCGCGGCCTGGGTGGCACGAAGCGGCGGGATCCGGTCGATCGTCGCGTGGCCGGGTGTCGGCTCGTGCGCGGGGCACGGGCGGCCGGCGAGAGCGTCGACCGCCGCGGGTCGGTCGGGTCAGGCGGCGGTGGCGGCGCGCAGGCGTTCGCGCGTGCGCGCCGGCGTGTTGCCGAACCAGTCGCGGCAGGCGCGGTTGAACGAGCTCTGCTCGCGGTAGCCGAGCATGTAGGCGACGTCGGTGAGGTTGAGGCGCGTGTCGCGCAGCAGTTCCTCGGCGAGGGCCTGGCGGGCGGTGTCGTGCACGGCCTGGAAGTTGGTGCCGGCGTCGGCGAGCTTGCGTTGCAGGGTGCGCGGGCTGAGGGCCAGGGCGTCGGCGACGTCGTCGAGGCGCGCGCGGTCGTTCGCGAGCTGCGCGGCGACCTCGCGCCGGACGTCGGCGACGATGCGCGGCTCGGCGGTCTCGCGCAGGCGTGCGGCGAGCAGCTCATCGGCGTGGCGCTGCAGCACCTTGAACATGCTGGCGTCGGCGTTGGGCACCGCGCGGTCGAGCAGTGCGGCGTCGAAGCGGCCATACGCGGCCGGCACGCCGTAGACGACGGGCGCGCCGAACACCTGCGCGTGCGCGGCCTGCACGGCGGCGTCGGGCGCGGCGTAGGGCAGGCCGATCTCGCGCACGGGCATGCGCTCGTGCGCGAGCCAGCTGACGAAGGTGAGGATGCCGGCGAGCACGCTGTCGCACAGGTGGCGCGCCTCGGCGGGCGTGCAGCCGGCGAGCCACGGGCTGTCCCAGTAGTAGGTGGCGATGCCGTCGTGCTCTTCGAGGCGCGAGCGGCCGAGGTCGTGCGCGAGGCCTTCGAAGCGGCGCGTCTGCGCGAACGCCTCGCGCAGCGTCTTGCAGGCGCAGACGACGAGCCCGTAGAACGGATAGGTCGACAGCCGCGCCTGCAGGCCGGCATGCAGGCCGAAGACGGGGTCGTCGGCGAGGCGGGCGGCGGCGTCGAGCAGCGCAATGTATTCGGCGACGCCGAGGCTGTCGCGCGTGGCCGCGAGTGCGTCGGCGGGCCAGCCGAGGTTGGCGACGATCGTCTCCGCCGCGAGGCCCTGGGCCTGCGCGGCGGCGACGGCCGTCTGCGCGTAGGCCATCGCGACGCGCGCGTCGGCCGCGGCGGGGATCGGGCAGGGCGCGTCGGGGTCGGGTCGGTCGGTGGACAAGGTGGCCGCGGGCGGGGCTGGCATGTTGTGACAACTCGGCTGTCGGCGAATGACAAGCCCGGCGGGCGCCGGCGGCGCACCATGCGGGTGCCGCCTCGTCAACACGAAGGGGGTGCCACGCCGTCCCGAAAGAGGACACGAGTCGACGGGAAAAACGAGTATAGCCACCATGACGGTTGAACGACGCTGGAACGGCTGGGGCGACGCCTCGGTGAACGAGACGCTGATGCCCGCGGCGCGCGCCTTCCTCGCGCAGGCGGTGGGCGCCGGCGCGCCGCGGCCGGACGCCCCGTTCGCGGACGCGTTGGCGCAGGTCGAGGCGCAGCCGTCGCGGCTGGCGTCGATCGCGCCGCCGCATCCGCTGGTCGACCTGCGCGCCGAGACACGGCTGCGGGCCAGCTTCGGCCAGTCGATGCACGACTGGCTGCGGCTGCGCTTCGGCGTGCTGGGCCGCGTGACGGACGGCGTCGCGTTCCCGACGACGCCGGCCGAGGTGCGCGGCCTGCTCGACTGGGCGCGGGCGCACGGCGTGCAGGTGCTGCCGTCGGGCGGCGCGACGAGCGTCGCCGGCCACCTGACGCCGGTCGGTGCCGCGCCGGTGCTGACGCTGAACCTCGGCCGCATGATGCGGCTGCTCGACCTCGACCCCGTGGCGCAGCTCGCGCGCTTCGAGGCGGGCGTCGCGGGGCCGGATCTCGAGGCGCAGCTGCGTGCGCACGGCTTCACGTTGGGCCATTTCCCGCAGAGCTTCGAGCTGTCGACGCTCGGCGGCTGGGTGGTGACGCGCTCGTCGGGCCAGCAGTCGGCGCGCTACGGCCGCATCGAGCAGCTGTTCGCGGGCGGCACGCTGCAGACGCCGGAGCGCGAATGGGTGCTGCCGACCTTCCCGGCCTCGGCGGCCGGCCCCGACCTGCGCGAGTGGGTGCTCGGCTCGGAAGGCCGCATCGGCGTGCTGACCGAGGCCACCGTGCGCGTGACGCGCGCGCCCGCGGCGGAACAGTTCGTCGGCGTGTTCTTCCCTGACTGGGCCAGCGGCCTCGCCGCCGTGCGCCAGCTCGCGCAGGCGAAGCTGGGGCTGTCGATGCTGCGGCTCGCGAATCCGGCCGAGACCTTCACGACCTTGCGCATGGCCGGCCACGAACAGGCGATCGGCTGGCTCGAGCGCGTGCTCGGCTGGCGCGGCGCGGGCGAGGGCAAGTGCCTGCTGTTCGCCGGCTTCACGGGCGCGAGCGCGGCGCAGGTGCGCGCGCTGCGCGCCGCTGCGGCCAAGGTGTGGCGCGAGCACGGCGGCGTCTCGACCGGCACGCTGCTCGGCAAGAAATGGGCGGCACGCCGCTTCGCGGGCGTCTACCTGCGCAACGCGCTGTGGGACGCCGGCTACGCGGTCGACACGATGGAGACCGCGTGCGACTGGCCGCGCGTGGACGGCATGGTGCGCGCGCTCGAGACCGCCGGCCGCGCCGCGCTCGCGCAGCACGGCGAGCGCACGCATTGCTACACGCACCTGTCGCACGTGTACGCGCAGGGCTCGAGCGTCTACTCGACCTTCGTCTACCGCATCGGCGACGACTACGACAGCGCGCTCGCCCGCTGGCAGTCGCTGAAGACGGCGGTCGGCGACGCGATCGTCGCGAGCGGCGGCACGATCACGCACCAGCACGGCGTCGGCAAGGATCACGCGCGCTGGCTGCCGGCCGAGAAGGGCGCGACGGGCATGTCGGCGATCGCGGCGATGGTGCGCGAGTTCGATCCGCACGGCGTGATGGCCAAGGGCAACCTGCTCGGGGACGTCGAATGAACGCGGCGCATCGACGCGAGCGCTTCATGAAGGCGCGTGCACCGGTTGCGGTGGCGATGCGCGTGGTCGCGGCGTCGGTCGCGATGCAGGCGCGGGCCGCCGGCGTCGAGCCGTCGGTGCGGCGCAGCGTCTTCATGCGGCGCGGCGCGCTGGGCCTCGCGGCGCCGTTCGCGCTGGACGTCGCGGACACGCTCTTCGGCACGGTCGGCGACAAGGAGCTGCATTGACCGACGTCGACCTGCTCGTCATCGGCGGCGGCATCGCCGGGGCCGGCGTGGCGCTGGAAGCGGCGCGGCGCGGCGTCGGCGTGATGCTGGTCGAGGCGCGCGACTTCGCGTGGGGCAGCTCGTCGCGCTCGTCCAAGCTCGTGCACGGCGGCCTGCGCTACCTGCGCGAGGGCGCGTTCGGCCTGACGCGCGAGTCGGTGCGCGAACGCGGCCGGCTGCTGCACGACGCGCCGGGGCTCGTCGAACCGCAGCGCTTCCTGCTGGGCCACTACGAGGGCCGCTCGCCCAGCCGGCGCACGATGGCGACGGGCCTGGCGATCTACGACGCGATGGCCGGCCAGCGCACGCGCGCGTTCCACACGCCCGCGCAGGCGCTCGCGCTCGCGCCGCACGTGGCGACGGCCGGCCTGCTCGGTGCGTCCAGCTATCTCGACGCGAAGACCGACGACGCGCGTCTCGTGATGCGCGTGCTGCAGGAGGCGCAGCGGCACGGCGCGCGCGTGTTCAACCGCGCGGCCGTGAAGTCGCTGCTGCGCGTGGGCGACGTCGGAGCGCCGCCCGCGCTGTCGTCGTCCGCGGCGCCGGGCGCGGTGATCGGCGCGCGCCGGCCAGTAGTCATGGTCAGGCCCCTCCCGTCACTACTACCAATCGCGGCAGCATGGTCCGGGCCCAAAGTCGCGCATCCAGCATAGAGCCGTCTACAGCGGCGACCTCAGATACAGCCCGTGCAGTGCCCAGCAGAGCGCTCGACCGCATTGAGGC
>JASLEM010000026.1 GCA_030151165.1 Burkholderiaceae bacterium | reverse complement strand
CGAGGACGCGGCCGCGGAGGTCGACCGCTACACCGCGTGGCCGGCGCAGGCGCTCGGCTACAAGCTGGGCCAGCTGAAGATCCTCGAGCTGCGGCAGAAAGCGCGAGACGAGCTCGGCGACCGCTTCGACCTGCGCGCGTTCCACCAGGAAGTGCTCGACCACGGCGCGCTGCCGCTGCCGGTGCTGGAACAGCTGATCACCGACTGGATCGCCCGCGTCAAGGCCGGCAAGGTGATGCCGGCGCCGGCGCTGATCTCGTCGGCGACGCCATGAGCGCCGGCCCCGCGCTGCGCCGGTTCTGGCTGCTGTTCGCGCAGGCCGTGACGATCGCGCTGGCGGTCGTGGTCGTGCTCGCGGCCTGGAAGCCGGCGTGGTGGGGCTCGCTGCGCGCCGGGTCGGCACAGACGTCGGCCCGCCTGGCCACCGACGGCCCGCCGGCGGCGCAGGCGTCCATCGCCGCGGCGCTGCCCGCATCGACGACGCGGGCGCCCGCGTCGACAACCTTCGCCGCCGCCGTGCGCCGCGCCGCGCCGGCGGTGGTCACGATCACCGCCAGCAAGACGACGCTGCGCAAGGGCGGCCAGGACGCGTGGCAGCGCTACTTCTTCGGCAACCCGGCCAACCAGTCGCAGACCGGCCTCGGCTCGGGCGTGCTCGTCTCGACGGAGGGCTACCTGCTGACCAACAGCCATGTGGTCGACGGCGCCGACGACATCGAGGTGACGCTGTCGGACGGCCGCTCGGCCAGCGCGAAGATCGTCGGCACCGATGCCGACTCCGACCTCGCGCTGCTGAAGATCTCGCTCGACAACGTGCCCGTGATCCCGTTCGGCAACATCGCGCAGGTGTCGGTCGGCGACCCGGTGCTCGCGATCGGCAACCCGTTCAACGTCGGGCAGACCGTCACCTCCGGCATCGTCAGCGCGCTCGACCGCAACCAGCTCGGGCTGTCGACGATCGAGAACTTCATCCAGACCGACGCCGCGATCAACCCGGGCAACTCGGGCGGCGCGCTGGTCGACGGCGAGGGCCGGCTCGTCGGCATCAACACGGCGATCTTCTCGCGCAGCGGCGGCAGCATGGGGATCGGCTTCGCCATCCCCGTCGACATCGCCCGCGAGGTGATGGACGCGCTGATCCGCGACGGCCAGGTGACGCGCGGCTGGATCGGCGTGCAGCCGCGCGACCTCACGCCCGAGTTCGCCGACAGCTTCCAGCTGCCCGTGCACGAGGGCGTGCTGGTGACCGGCGTGCTGCGCGACGGCCCGGCCGCCACGGCGGGCCTGAAGCCGGGGGACGTCGTCACCGCGATCGGCGGCGTGAAGGTGTCCAACACGGCGCAACTGCTGCGCGCGGTCGGCGCGCTGAAGCCGCCGGCCGTCGCGCTGCTGGACGTGCAGCGCGGCAGCGAGGCGATGAAGCTGAACGTGCCGGTCGCGAAGCGACCGGTGCCGAAGACGAAGGACGCGGAGCCGTAGCCCGCGGCCGGTCAGGCGGCCGCGGCCTCGTCCGGGTCGGCCGGCTTCGCGACCATGCGCGCCGCGACCAGGCCCACCTCGTACAGCAGGCACATCGGGATCGCGAGCGACAGCTGCGAGACGATGTCCGGCGGCGTGATGACGGCCGCGATGATGAACGCGAGCACGATGAAGTAGCCGCGGAACGACTTCAGCTTCTCGATGCTGACCACGCCCAGGCGCGTCAGCACGACGACCACGATCGGCACCTCGAAGGCCGCGCCGAACGCCAGGAACATCGTCAGGACGAAGCCGAGGTAGGCCTCGATGTCGGGCGCGACCGAGACGCTCTTCGGCGCGAAGGTCTGGATGAAGTGGAACACCCGGCCGAACACGATGAAGTAGCTGAACGCCACGCCGCACAGGAACAGCACGGTGCTCGAGATCACGAGCGGCAGGATGAGCCGCTTCTCGTGGCTGTACAGGCCGGGCGCGACGAACGCCCACAGCTGGTACAGCACGTAGGGCAACGCGATCAGGAAGGCCGCGAGCAGCGTGATCTTCAGCGGCACGACGAAGGGCGAGATCACGTTCGTCGCGATCAGGTGCGCGCCGGCCGGGAGCTGCGCCACGAGCGGGCGCGCCAGCAGGTCGTAGAGCGCCGACGGCCCGGGGAAGAACGACAGGACGGCGAAGACGACGCCGACGGCGATCAGCGCGCGGACAAGTCTGTCACGCAGCTCGACGAGGTGCGCGACGAAGGGCTGCTCGGTGCCTGCGAGCTCGTCTTCAGGGGAAGTCGCCATCTCAGCGGCTTTCGGAAAAAGGGGGGACGGGTGGGTGGGAAGCTTCGGCGTGTCGCGCGGCGGACGGCGCGACGGCCTGTCCGGCAGCCCGCGGGCCGCGGCCGGTCGCGCTCAAATCGGCGAGCCGCTGTTGCGGCGCGGACGGAAGCGTGCGACGCGCGCGGCGCCCGACTGCGCATGCATGCGCACGCCGGCGCGCTGCTTGTACCAGGCCGGCACGGCGGAGCGCTTCAGGCGCCAGTTCTTCTTCACCGGCTTGTAGCTCGGCACGGACCAGGTCGCCGAATCGGTGCCGCCCAGCGGCTGCATCACCGGGGCCGGCCCGTTGACGCGATCCTCGATCGACGCCCGCGTGTTCGCGACCTCTCGGCTCACGGTGTCGTGCACCTCGCGCGCCGCGGTCTCGAACTGCGTCTTCATCTTCTGCAGCTCTTCGAGCTCGATCGAGCGATTGACCTCGGCCTTGACGTCGGCGACATAGCGCTGCGCCTTGCCCAGCAGCATGCCCACCGTGCGCGCGACCTTCGGAAGCTTCTCCGGGCCGATGACGATCAGCGCCACCGCGCCGATCAGCGCGAGTTTGTCGAAGCCGAAGTCGATCATGCGTCAGGGACGGGTCTTCGATTCGACGTCGATGGTGTTGGGGTCGCGCGCGGCGGCCGGCGTGCCGGGCACCTGCTGGGGCGGAACGCCCGGCGCGTCGGCGGTGCCGTCGCGCATGCCGTCCTTGAAGCCCTTCACCGCGCCGCCGAGGTCGCTGCCGATGTTCTTCAGCTTCTTGGTGCCGAAGATCAGCACGACCACCAACAACACGATCACCCAATGCAAGAGGCTGAACGATCCCATAACGATTCTCCTAGGCGGGAACACCCGCCGACGATGGCGGCAGGATGAGTCGACATTCTAATTGACCGAAGGTTCCGCGCCGCTGCCGGGCAGCGATCACCCCTTGGCCCACGGCCGCGGCCCGCCGATGGCGTGCAGGTGCAGGTGGGCCACCTCCTGGCCGCCGTCCACGCCGGTGTTGACGATGATGCGAAAGCCGTTGGCGGCGCCGTGGTCGAGCATCAGCTGCGGGATCATCGCCATCATCCGGCCCAGCAGCGGCGCGTGCTCGGCCGTGACCTCCGCCATCGACGGCACGTGGATCTTCGGGATCAGCAGCAGGTGCACCGGCGCCCAGGGCGCGATGTCGTGGAAGACGAGGATCTCGTCGTTCTCGAAGGCCTTGCGCGACGGGATCTTGCCGTCGACGATCTTGCAGAAGATGCAGTTCGGGTCGTGGGTCATGGCGTGCTCGTCGGGAAGGGTCAGGCCGGCATCGGCCGGCCGTCGTTGAAGGCGATCCAGCCGCGCAGGCAGCGGTAGAGGTACCACAGGCCGACGATCGTCCAGGCGATCCAGCCGGGCAGCACGAACAGGAACCACAGCGGCGACGTGACCACGAACGCGACCAGCGCGAACCAGAACGTGCCCGACTGCCAGCGCCAGTGGCTGCGGTAGAAATCGTCCGGCAGCGTGGAGAAGTTGACCAGGTTCAGCACGATCGCGATCACCGAGAAGATGCCGCCCGAGAAGAACGTGACCGTGTGCAGGCCGTACATCACGTGGGTGAGCGTGCGCGGGCCGCCGGCCGGCGCTCCGTAGCCCGTGTTCATGCGCCGCCCCCGTCCTCGCGCCGCTGCACCTTGCGCAACGCGAACTCCTCGAGTCCGGACAGCCCCTCGCGGCGCTCGAGCTCGGCGAGGACGTCGGCCGGCGAGAGGCCGAAGTGGCTCAGCGCGATCATCGAGTGGAACCAGAGGTCGGCGACTTCGTAGACGATCTTCTTCGCATCGCCGTCCTTGCCGGCCATAACGGTCTCGGTGGCTTCCTCGCCGACCTTCTTCAGGATCGCGTCGGTGCCCTTGTCGAACAGGCGGGCCACGTAGCTCGCCGCCGGGTCGCCGCCGTTGGCGGGCTTGCGCGACTCGATCACCGCGGCGAGGCGGGCGAGGCTGTCGTTGCCGGACATCGTGGGTGCGGTCATTTGTAGATCGTCTCCGGATCCTTCAGCACCGGCTCGACCGGCGTCCACTGCCCGTCGACCAGCTTCTGGAAGAAGCAGCTGTGGCGGCCGGTGTGGCAGGCGATGCCGGGCTCGTGGCCCAGCTGCGTGACCTCGAGCAGCACGACGTCGTTGTCGCAATCGAGCCGCAACTGGTGCACCTGCTGCACGTGGCCGGACTCCTCGCCCTTGGCCCACAGCTTGCGGCGCGACCGGCTCCAGTAGACGGCGCGCTGCGTCTGCGCGGTGCGCTCGAGGGCCTCGCGGTTCATCCACGCGAACATCAGCACGTCGCCGGTGCCGCGCTCCTGCGCGATCACCGGCACGAGGCCGTCGCGATCCCATTTCACTTCGTCGAGCCAGGTCATCCGGCCAGTGTAGCGAAGGGCGGCGCGGCAGCGCTTCTCGAATCGACGACCGGGCCCTCGCGGCGCGCCGCCAGGCGCCGGCCGGGCCGCGCGCTCACGCCCTGCTCAGCCCCGGTGCGTCGCGCCGGAGAAGCCGCGCTCCTCGGCGAACCACTCGAGCACGGGGATCGTGCCGGGCAGCACCGGCTCGCTCTGCACGGGCAGCTGCTCCCAGGCCATGCGCTGGCTCTCGCGCATCTCGAACTCGCCCGTCCACTCGAACACCTTGCAGAAATTGAGCCGGACACGCGCGTGCGGGTAGTCCATCATGATCGTGCGCCATGGGACGGCGGCGGCGATCGTGATGCCGATCTCCTCGTGCAGCTCGCGCCGCAGCGCCTGCTCCACCGTCTCGCCCGGCTCGAGCTTGCCGCCGGGGAACTCCCAGAAGCCCGCGTAGACCTTGCCCGCCGGCCGCGAGGTCAGCAGGAAGCGCCCCTGCGCGTCGACCAGCACGCCGACCGCGACCTCGGTGACCGACCGCTCGCCGTAGTGCGACGGCGCGTCGGCGGAGTCGACGATCGCGGTGTGCGCGTTCTTGTCCTCGTCGCTGACAGCGTTCGGGCCGCTCATGCCTCGCCTCCCAGCCGCCCGGCGCGGTCGCGCGCGAACTGGTACGCGACGCGGCCGGAGCGCGAGCCGCGCTCCAGCGCCCACACGAGCGCCTCGCCGCGCAACGTCTCGACGGCGTCGCCGGCGATGCCGAAGTGGCGCAGCCATTCGCCGACGATCGCCAGGTACTCCGGCTGGCTGAACGGGTAGAAGCTGATCCACAGCCCGAAGCGCTCGGACAGGGAGATCTTCTCCTCGACCGCCTCGCCCGGGTGGAGCTCGCCGTTCTCGTCGTAGGTCGCGGCGAGGTTCTCCTTCATCGTCTCGGGCAGCAGGTGGCGGCGGTTGGAGGTCGCGTAGACCAGCACGTTGTCCGACGCCGCCGAGATCGTGCCGTCCAGCATCGACTTCAACGCCTTGTAGCCGGCCTCGCCCTCGTCGAAGCTGAGGTCGTCGCAGTAGACGACGAAGCGCTCGGGGCGGCCGGCGATCTGGGCGACGATCTCGGGCAGGTCGACGAGGTCGGCCTTGTCGACCTCGATCAGCCGCAGCCCCTGCGGCGCGAACGCGTGCAGGCAGGCCTTGATCAGCGAGCTCTTGCCGGTGCCGCGCGCGCCGGTCAGCAGCACGTTGTTGGCCGAGCGGCCGGCGACGAACTGCGCGGTGTTGGCGCGCAGGCGCTCCTTCTGCGCG
>JASLEM010000001.1 GCA_030151165.1 Burkholderiaceae bacterium | reverse complement strand
GTAGGTGATGTCGGCGTTGTAGGCGGCCTGCTTCTCCTCGCGGCTCAGGCCGGGGACGTTCACGCCGACCGTGAGGCCGAGGTAGTTGTACAGGCGGGCCATCCACTCGGCGTCGCGGCGCGCGAGGTAGTCGTTGACCGTGACGAGGTGCACGCCCTTGGCCGGCAGCGCGTTCAGGTAGACGGCCAGCGTGGCCATCAGCGTCTTGCCTTCGCCGGTGCGCATCTCGGCGATCTTGCCGTCGTGCAGCGCCATCGCGCCGATCAGCTGGACATCGAAGTGGCGCATCTTCAGCGCGCGCTTGCCGGCTTCGCGGACGACCGCGAACGCCTCGGGCAGCAGGTCGTTCAGCTCGGTGCCGGACGCGAGCCGCGCGCGGAACTCGGTGGTCTTGCCCTTGAGCGCGTCCTCGCTGAGCGCGGCCATCGGCGCCTCGAACTCGGCGACCTTGTCGACGACGCGTCGGTACTGCTTCAGGAGGCGATCGTTCCGGCTACCGAAAATCTGGGTGAGAAGCTTGGGCAACATGCGTGTGTCTGGGCCGGGAAGGCAGGACACGGTGCCGGGCGCGGCGGCCGGTTTCGGCACTGCCGGCTGGAAGCCGCGGCCTGCCGGGGTGGCAAGCAAAGAACTCGAAAAGGCGTCGCGTGCGTCTCGTGACGTCGCACTGCGCCGCATCTGGGGGCGCCCTACGCGGCAGCAAGGCCTTCTCGCAACAAAAAGCGGGTTTCGGCGCGCAACGCACGCCGCGCCCCCTACAGGGCGTCAAACGCGAAAGTGTAGCATCCGGGCGTCAGCCGCTCAGGCGCGGGAACCCTCCCCTGCGGCCGGGCGTCGCACCGCGCCGGACGGCCCCGCGCCGCGCGCGCTCAGTGCTCCGCGCCGAGCGGGGCCGCGCGGTTGCCCGCGGACTGCGCCAGCTTCGCCGGCGCGTTCGGGCCGGCGAGGAAACGCTCCGGATCCTGCTGCACGCCGTCGACCAGCACCTCGAAGTGCAGGTGCGGCCCGGTCGAGCGGCCGGTGGTGCCGACGTCGGCCACGACCTGGCCGCGCTTGACCAGGTCGCCCACCTTCACCAGGATCTTCGACGTGTGGCCGTAGCGCGTGACGAGCCCGTTGCCGTGGTCGATCTCCAGCATCAGGCCGTACTCGGGATGCATCTCCGCGGTGCGCACGACGCCGCCGGCGGCCGCGTGGATCTCGGTGCCGACGGGCGACGGGAAGTCGAGCCCGGTGTGCAGCGCGCCGCGGCCCGTGAACGGATCGGCGCGGAAGCCGAAGCCCGAGCCCACGGGCACGTCGATCGGCCGACTGCTCGGGATCATCAGCGTCTTCAGGCGCGACTCGAGCAGGCGCGACTCGACTAGCGTCAGCACGTCGCTCTGCTCGCCGGCGTCCTCGTCGAGCGTCTTCAGCGCGCCGTTCAGCTCGTCCAGCGACGGCTGCGCCATCGGCACGAACGGGCCGCCGGCCGCGCCCTTGCTGCCGTGCGACAGCCCCGACAGGTCTTCCGGCTTCAGCCCGGCCATGCCAGAGACGCGGTCGCCCATCGCCTCCAGCTTGACCATGCGCGCCTGCATGTCGCCGACCTTCTGGGCCATCGCGTCGAGGTTCTCGCGCATGAACTTGTCGCGCTGGGCGATCTCGTCGTGCACCACGAGCTTGACGAGCTGGCTCACCACCGGCCAGCCTTCACGCGCGGCCTTGAGGAAGAAGTAGTGGTAGATCGCGCCCGACATCAGCAGCAGCGCCACCACCAGCACGCAGGCCGACGCGACGATGCGCGCCGGGCTGATGTGCAAGACCCGCGTGCGGGCCATGCCGCCGTGGGTGATCATTATCTGCATCGCTACACTCCAGAGGAAATGGCCCCGCCCAAACCTTTATTCGCCTCGCTGCCGGGCAAGCACACCGTGGTGCCCCGCCCGCGACCGATCGCCGACAGCCTGTCCGGCGACGATGGCCTCGCCGGCCTGCTGGCCCGCGTGCGCGCCTCGCAGGCCCGGCTCGACTCGCTGGCCGACGTCCTGCCCGGCCAGCTGCGCCTGCACCTGCGCGCCGGACCGCTGGACGACGAAGGTTGGACGCTGCTCGCCGCCAACAACGCCGTCGCGGCCAAGCTCCGCCACCTGCTGCCGACGATCGCCGAGGCGCTCGTCGCGAAAGGGTGGCAGGCTACTGCAATCCGGGTGAAGGTTCAATCGACGCAAGCCCGCAGCGGCTGAAACGCGCGCAACGGCGTGTAAAGCCGCCGGACGGCCCCGCGTGGATAGGTTGCGGACGCGCATACCCGGGCGGGCATGCGGGGCGACATGCTGTCGCGGACGCGCCGCAAAGCGAATCGAGGGCGACGGCGCGCCGATGCGCTCAGAGATCGATGGCTTCCGCGCTCGCGGACGGCACGTCCTCGAACACGGCGCCGATGACGCAGCCGTCGGCGGCGGAGTCGGTCGTGCGCTCGTCGACCGCCAGGGCCGTGGCGGGCCGCAGGGCCACCTCGGCCCGCTCGTGGCGCAACGCGCCGGACACCGCGACGTCGACGATCTTCAGCAGGCCGAAGCACAACGAGACGAGGATCACGCCCAGCACGACGACGATCGCGTGATGGCCCGGCGACATCGGCGTCCGCGCGACGCGCGAGTCAGGCGACGGAGGACGGTGCGGGGACATCGCGGGGCCTTTCGGAAAGCGCCCGGCGGGTGAGGCCGGGCGTTCGGGGGACACATCGGCCCTTCAGCCGACGATTCGGGCGGGCACCGGCCGGAGGCCGATGCGCGCGGTCACAGGACTTACTGGTTGCCGCCCGGGTTGGAACCCGAATCCGGCGTCACGGGGGCCGGGGTCACCGGCGTCGGATCCACGGCCGGAGCCGGGACCGCAGGGACGACTGTCGGCGCGGCAGGTGTCTGTTGCATTGCTGGCGTGGACGAATCCGGTTGCTGCGGCGCTTGCGAAGGCGTCACGACAGGTTGGTCCGGCGTGACGACCGGGGCCGGGGTCGCGGCAGCGGGCGGCGTCGCGACCGGAGCGGCGACCGGCGCCGGGGCGACCGTGCGGTGCTGCGGCAGGCGCGCCACCGGGGCGGTGACCACCGGCGCCTTCGCGACCGGGGCGGGCGCCGGGGCCGGCATCGCG
>JASLEM010000552.1 GCA_030151165.1 Burkholderiaceae bacterium | reverse complement strand
GTCGCGGCCGGGCCTGCGGCGGCGGCGGCGGCCGGCGTGCCGATCGTGCCCGGCGCGCGGCCGAACGCGCCCGGGCGCAGGATCATCGTCTTCTCGTAGTCCTCGGCGTCCTCGGCCAGGAACTTGATGCGGTACTTGCCGACCTCGACCACGTCGTTGTTCGACAGCAACTGCTTCTTCACCGCCTTGCCGTTGATGTACGTGCCGTTGGTGCTGTTCAGGTCTTCGATGAACACATCGGACTGCGCGGCGGTCAGCACGGCGTGCTCGCCGCTCACCGCCAGGTTGTCGATGACGATGTCGTTGTACGGCCGCCGGCCGAGGGTAGTGCGCTCCTTCGTGATCTGGAATTCCTTGATCACGACGTTATCGAGCGAGACGACGAGTTTGCCCATTGAAAACCTCTTGTTCTCAGGCGGCCTGGTGGCCGCTTGTCGGAAACGCCGCAGCGCTCTTGTAATTCATCAGGAATTTCATCGCCAGAAAGACCACCAGGACTTCGCAAAGGCGCCCGCCCCGGGCTTGGCACGCGCCAGAACGACAGCGATATTATCCCGCCCGCCGGCGGCGTTGGCCGCCTGAACCAGCATCGCACCCGCGGCGGGCAGGCTGTCGTTCGTCCGCAACAGCTGCTCGATCTGCTCGTCCGTCAGCATGTCCGACAGCCCGTCCGAGCACATCAGCAGCAGGTCGCCCGGTTCGACAGGGTAATCGTGGATCTCGAGATCCACCACCTCGTCCACCCCGACAGCCCGGGTCACGAGGTTCTTGTGCATCGAATACGCGGCCTGTTCCGCCGTGATGAGGCCGGCGTCGATCTGCTCCTGGAGCAACGAGTGGTCGCGCGTCAGTTGTTCGAGATGGCCATTGCGGAACCGGTAACCGCGCGAGTCGCCGATATGGCCCAGCCACAGCTTGTCGCCGCGATACACCGCGACGACGAGCGTCGTGCCCATGCCGGCATATTCGGCATGGCTCATCGCCGCATCGTAGACCTCGCGGTTCGCGTTGTCGACGGCGTCCAGCAGCGCGGTCTTGATCTCGGTTTCGTTGGGCGTCGCGCCCAGCGGTTTCAGGCGCTGGATCAGCTCGGACTTGACGCGCTCGGACGCCATGCCGCTCGCGACTTCCCCGGCGTTGTAGCCGCCCATGCCGTCGGCCAACACCGCGATCCGCCCGGCTTCATCGAGCGCCACGGAGTCTTCGTTGTTACGGCGCGCGCGGCCAGTATCGGTGACGCTGAAGAACTCAAGAATCATGAGGACGACAAAATACGGCGACGGTTTTCGTACGCGCGAGTTATTCGGCGATTGTGCCTTGGAATGCGGGTATCTCTGCTTCGTCTTTCGAGGGATATGTGTCCGGGTCTTCACCGGGGGACGTATCGGCCCACGCGGCCGCGGCCGTCCCCGGCTCGGCGGATACGCACTGGCTTTGTGCGAGCTTCAATTCGATGGCGAGCTCGCGGCCGCTCGCCTGGCGCATCCCCGGGGTCTTCGCGAGCAGGCGGGCGACGATGTCGTCGAGCAGCGCCGGCAGCTCCGGGCGCAGCGTGCGCACGCGCGGGGGCGTCTGGTGCGCGATGTGCTGCAGCAGCTCGCCCATCGAGTCGGCCTCGAACGGCCGGTGGCCGATCAGCAGCTCGAACAGCATCACGCCCAGGCCGTAGAGGTCGCACTGCGGCGACGCGTCCGCGCCGGCGAGCTGCTCGGGCGCCATGTAGGCCGGCGTGCCCATGATGAGGCCGCTGCGCGTGGCGGCGGTGTCGGCCACGCGCGCGGAGCCGAAGTCGGTGACCTTGACGGTGCCGGTCGTCGGGTCGAACAGCACGTTGGACGGCTTGACGTCGCGGTGGACGATGCCCGCGCGATGGGCGAAGTCGAGCGCCATCGCGACGCGCAGGGCGATGCCCAGCACCACGGCCTCTGGCAGCAGGCGCGCCGGCGTGGCGTAGCGCGACATGTCGGTGCCGTGCACCCATTCCATCGCGAGCCAGCCGGTCAGCGCGTCGCCCTCGCCCTGCACGCCGCCGGCGTGGACGCGGACGATGTTGTCGTGCTTGAGCCGCGCGGCGGCGGCGGCCTCGCGCAGGAAGCGCTCGCGCCACAGGCCGCGGTCGGAGCCGCCGCCGGCGCCGATGCGCACCGTCTTGAGGGCGACTGTGCGGCCGGTGGCGTTCTCGGTCGCCTGGTAGATCGTGGCGCGGTCGTTGCGCGCGATGACGTGCTGCAGCGCGTAGTCGGACGCCTGCGGCAGGCGCCGCTCGGGCAGGCCGCCGACGCGGGGCCACGCGCCGTTCGTGCCGCCCGCCGCGCCGCCGCCGGCCCCGTTCGCGCCGAACAGGCGTTTCAAGCGGAACCAGGCCGAGGACGCCTGCGGGGCAGGCGCGGCGACGGGTTTCGGGAGGGACGAGCGCGGCATGGGCGAAGCGTGGGGTCAGTCGGGGTCGGCGTCAATCGGTAACAGGCTCGGGTCGTGCGCCGCATGCGGCATCCGTCACGTGCTGTCGGGTTGCGGACCACGCTTTCGCCGTTCACTTCCCGCGGCGCTGCATCCATTTCCCGACCAGCACCACGAGCACCGCCCCCGCGACGCCCGCCGCCTTGACCCAGGTCTCGGGGACGTCGCCGAGCCAGCCGCGCACGGCCGGGTCGGTCAGCATCATCTCGCCGGCCAGCCAGCCGAGCAGCGCCGCACCGGCGGTGATGATGATTGGAAAGCGTTCCATCACCTTCAGCAGCATGGTACTGCCGAACACGATCAGCGGAATGCTGACGGCCAGCCCCACGACCAGCAGCACGGTGTTGCCCTGCGCCGCGGCGGCGACGGCCAGCACGTTGTCGAGGCTCATCACGAGGTCGGCGACGAGGATCGTGCGGATCGCCGCACCGATGCCGATCGGCTTGACGGCGTGGTCGTGTGCGGCGTCGTCCTCGTTCAGGAGGTTCACGCCGATCCACAGCAGCGCGACGCCGCCCGCCAGCTTCAGGTACGGCAGGCCCAGCATCTTGACGGCGATCAGCGTCAGCACGATCCGCATCACGATCGCCGCCGCGCTGCCGAAGACGATCGCCCTCTTCTGCTGGCTCGGCGGCAGGCCGCGCGCGGCCATCGCGATCACGACGGCGTTGTCGCCCGATAGCAGGATGTTGGCGAGGATGATCGAGCCGAGCGCGGCCCAGAAGACGGGGGAGGTGAGATCCACGGGCGTGACGGGCCGGGCGGCGCGGGTTGGATTGATCGGGCGAGAGGGAGCGATGCGCGGCGCGCGGGTCGATTCTCGACGCCGTGCGCGCCTCGCAGCAGCGCCAATGAAAAAGGAGCCCGAAGGCTCCTTTCGTGGGGCGCTCCGCGAGAGCGCAGTCTAACCAACGTCCGCAAGCTTCCGTTCAGGCTCGTGATCATGAAAACCACGAATCGGCGGAAGCCGAGCGATCTGCTCGGATTGCCTTACAGCAGGCCCTTGAGCAGCTTGCCCATTTCCGACGGATTGCGCGTGACCGTGAAGCCGCAGGCTTCCATGATCTCGAGCTTCGCGTCGGCGGTGTCGGCGCCGCCGGAGATCAGCGCGCCGGCGTGGCCCATGCGCTTGCCGGCCGGGGCGGTGACGCCCGCGATGAAGCCGACGATCGGCTTCTTCATGTTGGCCTTGCACCAGCGGGCCGCCTCGGCCTCGTCCGGGCCGCCGATCTCGCCGATCATGATGACGGCGTCGGTGTCCGGATCGTCGTTGAAGGCCTTCATCACGTCGATGTGCTTCAGGCCGTTGATCGGGTCGCCGCCGATGCCCACCGCCGACGACTGGCCC
>JASLEM010000545.1 GCA_030151165.1 Burkholderiaceae bacterium | reverse complement strand
ACGCGCAGGCTCTGCAGGTTGTGCTCGAAGCCGCCGTGGTCGCGCATGCAGTCATCGAGCGCGTCCTGCCCGGCGTGGCCGAACGGCGTGTGGCCGAGGTCGTGCGCCAGCGCGATCGCCTCGACCAGATCCTCGTCGAGGCCCATCGTGCGCGCCACCGAGCGTCCGAGCTGGGCGACCTCCAGCGAATGCGTCAGTCGCGTCCGGAACAGGTCGCCCTCGTGGTTCAGGAAGACCTGGGTCTTGTAGACGAGGCGGCGGAACGCGGTGCTGTGGACGATGCGGTCGCGGTCGCGCTGGAATTCGGTGCGGGTCGGCGCGGCGGGTTCGGCGCGACGGCGCCCGCGCGAGGCGGCGGGATCGCTGGCGTAGGGCGGGCGGGCGGAGCGCGGACTGGAGATCACGTCGCGCCGCGCCGTTCAGGCGGCCTCGGTCAGTTGCTCGATCACGGCGACGACGTCGGCTTCGGGCGCGGTGCGCAGCGTCGCATGGCTTTCGCCGTCCAGCAGGATGAAGCGGATGTCGCCGGCGTCGGCCTTCTTGTCGACGCGCATAAGCTCCAGGTAGCGCGCCGGCGACAGCGCCTTCGGGCCGCGCACGGGCAGGCCGGCGCGCGCGATCAGCGCCTCGATGCGGCGCGCGAAGTCGCGCGACACGAGGCCGAGCCGCGCCGACAGCGTCGCCGCCATCACCATCCCGCAGCCGACGCCTTCGCCGTGCAACCAGGCGCCGTAGCCGAGCCCGGCCTCGATGGCGTGGCCGAAGGTGTGGCCGAAGTTGAGGATCGCGCGCAGGCCCGTCTCCTTCTCGTCCGCGCCGACCACGTGCGCCTTGATCTCGCAGCAGCGCCGCACGGCGCGCGCGAGCGCGTGACGCTCGCGCGCGCGAAGCGCGTCGATGTTGGCTTCGAGCCAGCCGAGGAAGTCGATGTCGATGCTCGCGCCATACTTGATCACCTCGGCGAGGCCGGCGGACATCTCGCGATCCGGCAGCGTGTCGAGCACCGCCAGGTCGCAGACGACGCGCTGCGGCTGGTAGAACGCGCCGATCATGTTCTTGCCGAGCGGATGGTTGATCGCGGTCTTGCCGCCGACCGACGAGTCGACCTGCGCCAGCAACGTGGTCGGCACCTGCGCGAACGCGACGCCCCGCATGTAGCAGGCGGCGGCAAAGCCGGTCATGTCGCCGACGACGCCTCCACCGAGCGCGAACAGCACCGTGCGCCGATCGGCCTCGGCGCCGAGCAACTCGTCGAAGATCAGGTTGAGGTTCGCCCAGTCCTTGTAGGCCTCGCCGTCCGGCAGCGCGAGCGTGCGCACCTGTGCGAACAAAGGCTCGAGCACGCCGGCCAGCCGGGCGGCATACAAGGGCGCGACGGTTTCGTTGGTGACGATCAGCGCACGCGCGCGCCGGTCGCCGACGGCCGCCCAGCTGGTCGCCTGCGCCAGCAGGCCGTCGCCGATCAGGATCGGGTAGCTGCGGTCGCCCAGGTCGATTCGCACCTCGGCATGAGCGACAGGAGATGGATGTTCGGAAGAGGTGTGCATCACCGCCTACTCTACGTCCTGTGCGGGCCCGGCCAGCATGTCCAGCTGCATCGAGAGCAGATTCACCAACATCGTCGCCGGCTTGTGCCCGGTATCGACGACAAGGTGCGCGGTCTCGCGGTAGAACGGATCGCGCTGCGCGAACAGGTCGCGCAGGCGTTGGCGCGGGTCGGCGACCTGCAGCAGCGGCCGCTGCGTGTCGCGACTCAGGCGCCGCGCGAGATCGTCCGGCGTGGCGCGAAGGTAGATCGTGGTCGACTTCGCGTGCAACGCCTGGCGCGTCGCTTCACGCAGCACCGCGCCGCCTCCGGTGGCGATGACGGCCACGCCCTTCGTGTCGAGGAGTTCAGCGATCACGCGCGCCTCGATGTCGCGAAAGGCGGGTTCGCCTTCGCGCTCGAAGAAGTCGCGGATCGAGCACCCCAGGAACCGCTCGATCTCATGATCGGCGTCCAGAAATGGCAACTGGCGCAAGCGCGCCAGTTGTCGCCCGATCGTGGATTTACCACAACCGGGCATGCCGATCAGACTTACAGAGCGCAAGCGGTAGGCGGAGTGGCCGTCGAGATGTTGAACGACAGCGTCGTCACGATGCCCAGCGGCGTCTTGAACGTCAGCGTCGCCGTGCCGGAGGTCAGCGGGGCGGTGAACGTGTACGACATCTGCGCGACCGACGCGGTGCTCTGCGAGGGCACCGGCGAGCCACCGACGATCGCCACCCCCAGGTTCGCGGTCAACGAACCCGCCGAGACGATGGTGCCCGCCGGCATCGGGTTCAGACGAGTCGGGTTGTCGTCCGCCAGGATGATATTGAACGTCCCGGCAGACACGCCACTGGTGTAGTACGTGTCACCGACTTTGAGCGCGATGTAGTGGCTCTTCAACGACGGGTCGGTGTAAGCCGACGGGGACGTGTAGATGTCGAGCTGGGAACAGCTCGAATCGAGGGTGCCATTACCGTGGCCCGTCGCTATTGCCCACACCGGACGCGGCGTGGACGACGAGAACACGGTCTCGACCGCGCGACGGACATAGGTCCGGCTCGACCACTGCGCGTCGCAGGTGTTGGGCTTGGTCGGAATCGTGCTGTCGAGCGCGAACTGCGGGTAACTCGCGCTGTTGTCGACGCAGGCACTCGTCGAAGCGGCGGCACCGCTGCCGGAGAGCGACACGACTTCGTCGTTCACCGGGTCGTACACGCCGTTGAACAACCGGCTCTTGACCACGTCGCCGAGGTCCTGGTAATTCGTCGGGTTGGTGGCGGGCGAAGGCGTGTAGATGTTCGTGCCCGTCGTGTCGACAAACGACTCCTCGCCGATCGCGTAGGCGAGCACGGTCACGCGACCATCGGCCGGCCGCGGATCTGAGGTGACGAACTGCGCAGTGGCCGACGACGTGTTGTTGACCGTCGTCGTGGTCGGGGCACCCTGCACCTGGCCGCCTTCGGCCCACATGACGATCGACGTGCCGTCCGGAACGGGGTTGCCGCTGCGGTCGGACGCGATGATGGTGTAGGTGTTCGCTACGCCATCATGAACGCCGGTCGGCGATTGGAGACCCCAGCCACCTTCGATGTTGACCGTGGCCTGGGACATCGAGAAGTGCAGCTGCGTCGGCAGGCCGGTGACGACCGCGAGGCTGCTGGACACCGTCGACGCGCCCGAGTCGAGCGTGGCGATCACGCGAACCGGCGTCGGGACGGTGCCCGAGTTCACGATGGCCGTGATGTTGCCGCTGGAGTCGCTGGTCTGGACGTCGTGCTTGGTCACGTCCGAGCTCGTCAGATCCGCCTGGTCCTTCTGGTCGAGCAGCAGGCCGCCCGCATAGCTGGACAGCGTCAGCGTCACCTTCTGGCCCGGCAGGCCATTGCCGGCCGTGTCGACGACCTTGAACAGCACCGTCGACGATTCGCGGTTGCCCGAACCCTTCAGGTAGATCTGGGGCGGCGTCGCGGAGGTGAACGAGATGCTGTTGGCCGTCGGCGATGTCAGCGTCACCTGCGCGCTCTTCGAGACCGAGGAGCCCGAGACGCTGACCGTCACGGTGTCGGCCGAGATGGTCGAGCCGCAGCCGCCCGTGTCCTTGTAGGTGAATTGCGTCGCGCCGGAATTCACCGAGACCGTCGTCGGCGAGATCGTGGCCTTGCCCAGCGTCAGGCAGGTCGACGTCACGTTGACGGTCGCCGGCACCGTCGTGGAGACGCCCGTCATCGTGAGGTCGAGCAGCGTCTGGCCGTACGCGGCCAGGGCCGCCGTGCCGGTTTCAGCGGTGAAGTCGGTGATGGCCGCCGACGTCGCATTGATCTGGTAGCCGCTGGAAGCCGTGTAGGCCGTGCCACCCACGGACGCGCTGGCCGTGATGGCGTCGGCACCGACGGCCGAGGTCGAGGCGGGCGACAGCGTGGTGGTCGCCAGGCCGTTGGCGTCCGTCAGCGCGGTCGACGGGTTCGTCGCACCGATCGCCGCATTCGTCGAGAACGAGACGACGACGCCGGTGACCGGCTTGTTGCTGCCGTCCAGCACCTTGGCGGTGACCGTGGCCGGCTGGGCGCTCGTCACCGTCGCCGACGACAGCGCCAGCGTGACGGACGGCGTTGTGACGGGCGTCGTCGTGCCGGTGCCGCTGCCGCCGCACGTGGTGGAGCCCTCGCAACCCTTGCCGCCGGCACTGCAGCCCATCAGGGCCGCGGTGGCGGTTGCCAGCATGGCCATCAACAGCCATTTCTTCATTTTGGAAACTCCCAGGAAATCCGTGGTCATGTGAAGTCCGCCGCTCAGTGAGCCACCGTACGGTCGGTGATGATGCGCGGCGTGATGAAGATCAACAGCTCGGTGCGGTTCGAGATCTTCGTGGTCTGCTTGAACAGGTTGCCGATGAAGGGGATGTCCCCCAGCAGCGGCACCTTGTCGACGGTGTCGCTGTCGGTCTGCTGGAACAGGCCGCCGAGCACCACCGTGCCGCCATTCTCGACCAGCGCCGTCGTCTTGACGTGCTTGGTGTCGATCGTGAAGCCGGCGCTCGTGGAGATGCCACGGCTGTCCTTGTTGACGTCGACGTCCAGGATCACGTTGCCTTCCGGCGTGATCTGCGGCGTCACTTCGAGGCGGATGTTTGCCTTGCGGAACGAGATCGACGTGGCGCCGCTCGAGGTCGCGACCTGGTAAGGAATCTCCTCGCCGGCTTCGACGACGGCCTGCACCTGGTCGGCCGTGATGACGCGCGGGCTGGAGATGATGCGGCCCGTGCCGTCTTCTTCCAGCGCGGAGAGCTCCAGGTTCAGGAAGCGGCTGGCGGAGGCGCTGAACAGGGACAGCGCGAGCGTCGCGGCGGTGGCGTTCGAGCTGACCGCGCCGCCGTTGGCGCCGAAGTTCACGAACGTCGAGTTGGCGAACGGCGTGGTGCCCGTCGACTGGCCGGTCTGGACGCCGATGGCGTCGTAGTTGCCGCCCACGGACACGTACTGGCTGCCGCCGACGTGGAACGCGTTCGCAGACGTCGAGCCGAGCTTGATGCCCAGCGCGCGGCCGAAGGTGTCGTTCGCCTCGACGATGCGCGCCTCGATCATCACCTGGCGCGACGCGACGTCGATCCGGGTGATCATGTTCTGCACTTCTTCGAGCTTGGACGGGATGTCGGACACGAACAGCTGGTTCGTGCGCGGCTCTGCCAGCACCGTGCCGCGCGGCGAGAGGATGCGCGTGGCGTTGTTGGTGCCGCCGATGGCGGTGCCGGTCAAGGCGGCCGCGACGTCGTTGGCCTTCGTGTAGTTCAGCTGGAAGGCTTGCGAATGCACCGGCTCGAGCTCGGCGATCTTCTTCTTCGCCTCGAGGTCGACCTGCTCCTTCGCGGCGAGCTCTTCCTTCGGCGCGATGAGCAGCACGTTGCCGGAGCGGCGCTTGTCCAGGCCCTTGCTCTGCAGGATGATGTCCAGCGCCTGGTCCCAGGGGACGTCCTTCAGGCGCAGCGTCACGGTACCGCTGACGGTATCGCTGGTGACGACGTTGAAGTCGCTGAAGTCGGCGATGATCTGCAGCAGCGAACGGATCTCGATGCTCTGGAAGTTCAGCGACAGGCGCTGGCCGGTGTAGCCCGGGCCCGGGATCAGCTTGTTGGCTTCCTGGCGGGCCGGACGCACTTCCAGCACGAACTGGTTGTCGGTCTGGTAGGCGCTGTGCTCCCACGAGCCCGTCGGCGTGACGACCATATGCACGTGATCGCCGACCTGCGTGGTCGTGATCGACTGCACCGGCGTGCCGAAATCGGTCACGTCGAGGCGGCGGCGCAGGCGTTCCGGCACCGACGAACGCAGGAAGTCGATGACGAGATCCTTGCCCTGCTGCTTCAGGTCGACGCCGACCTGCGTGCTCGCGAGGTTGACGACGACGCGGCCGGCGCCGTCGTTGCCGCGGCGGAAGTCGATGTCGCGCAGGTCGAGCACGTCGGTGTTCTGGCTGTTCGCGAAGTGGCCGGCGTCCGGAGCCGCTGCCGGTGCAGCGGCGCTGGGGGTCGGCGCGGCGCCCGAGTCGAGCGAGATCAGGAGCACCTTGCCCTGGATCTCGGCGCGGTAGTTCGACGGCACCTTCAGGTTCAGCACCAGGCGCGTCCGGTCGCCCGAGCTGGCGACGGCGACGGAGCGGACGTTGCCCTGGTTGATGTCGACGCTCGTCTTGCCGGACGAATTGCTGACGCCGGGCAGGTCGATGGCGACACGCGGCGGCGACTGCACCGAGAAGCCCGCGGGCACGGCGGCCAGCGGCTCGCTGAGCTCGACGCGGACGACATCCACGCCGCCCTGCTGCAACCCCGTCACGGTCTTGATCTTGGGCTCGGCCCACGACGACACCGGCAATGCCAAACCCAACGCCAGAACGAGCGCTGCTCCCGCGGTCCAACTCCGCATTTTCCGATACTCCTGAATGCTGTTCATCGCGCCTTCTCCTGAATCTGGAGGGTGCTCGTGCGATCGATCCACTCGCCCGTGGCGTCCTGGA
>JASLEM010000526.1 GCA_030151165.1 Burkholderiaceae bacterium | reverse complement strand
TATCCAGCGGCAGCGGCGTGCCCAGGTGCGGGTGCATGATGCAATTGTTGATACGCTCTGCCAATGTCAACACCTTCCCTTCCCGCGCACGATATGACGGGTAGTTACGAAATGCCATCACCAGGTTTAAAGAATATGGCTTGGTACCCGCGTCCTGGTGACAATTGGAGCAGTTCATTTTATTTTTGGTGTAATGCCCGTTCACCCCATCCGGACCAATATAATAAGCCGTGTGGAGCAGCAACTGCCTGCCATACCTGATGGCGTCGCCATATTTACCCGAAGGTATTTTGGTTGTATCGACGCTTACAATGGAGTCGGCTTTGGCGCTGCCTTGCTGAGCATCCGCCAGCGTATCGCCTTTGCTTTCGCTGCATGATAGGCCGGAGCGGACGCCGCGAGGCGCTGCGCGTCGACCGACGAATCCGCATGGCGCGGGATGCGCACGAAGCGTGGCGCGGACGGCGCCGGCGGCACCGGCGACTGGCCGAAGACGGTGACGGTGGTGATCGTCGTGACGACCACGGCGAGGCCGACGAGGGGTGGGATGCGCATCGCGTGTCCTCGTCGGGTCAGGCCAGCGAGCCCGGGTTCTTGAGGTAGCGCTGCGTGATCGCCGCGGCCGAGGCGTAGGCGAGCGCGGCGACGGTGCCGGTCGGGTTGTAGCCCGGGTTCTGCGGGAACGCGCTCGCGCCCATCACGAACAGGTTGGGCACGTCCCACAGCTGGAGGTGCTTGTTGACGGCGCTGGTGGCGGGGTCGCTGCCCATGATCGCGCCGCCGGTGTTGTGCGTGGTCTGGTACGGCACCACGTCCCAGCTGCCCTTGCGCTTGTTGACCTTGATCTCGCGCGGCTTCATCGCGCGGGCGATGTCGGCGGCGCGGTCGGTGAGGTAGTCCGACATGCGGTGCTCGTTGTCGGTGTAGTCGAACGTCATGCGCAGCAGCGGGCGGCCGTAGACGTCGCGGTAGGTCGGGTCGAGGTCGAGGAAGTTGCCGCGGTGGCTCATCACCGCGCCGTGCGTGGTGACGGACATCGACTTCAGGTAGTTCGCCGCGACCGCCTTCTTGAAGCCCGCGCCCCAGGTCGGCGTGCCCTCGGGGGTCGGGTGCGTCTCGATCGGCCGCGCGCCGGTCTGCACCACGCCGACGTAGCCGCCGCCGATGAAGCCGAGCCCCGCGTGGTCGAAGTTGTCGCCGTTCCACTCGTCGACCAGCATCCCGTGCGCGCCCGCGCCGATGAACGGGTTGAGGATCTTGTCGTCGTAGAACAGGTTCACCGACGACGTGATCTGGTACGCGTAGTTCTTGCCGATGACGCCTTCGCCGGTCTGCGGGTCGTACGGGCGGCCGATGCCCGAGAGCAGCAGCAGGCGCACGTTGTTGAGGATGTACGAGCACAGCACGATCATCTCGGCCGGCTGCTCGAATTCCTCGCCGCTCGCGTCGACGTAGGTCACGCTGACCGCGCGCTTGCCGGTCGAGTCCATGTTGATCCTCGTCACCTCGCATTCGGTGCGCAGGCGGAAGTTCGGCTTCTTCATCAGCACCGGCAGGATCGTCGTCTGCGCGCTGGCCTTCGAGTAGTTGCCGCAGGCGAACTTCTCGCAGAAGCCGCAGTACGTGCAGGCCTGCAGCTTCACGCCGAGCGGGTTCGTGTAGGCCTGCGACATGTTGGCCGACGGCTGCGGGAACGGATGCAGCCCCATGCCTTGCGCGGCCTGCGCGAACAGCGCGGGCGGGTAGCTCATCGCCATCGGCGGATTCGGGTACTCGCTCGATCGCGCGCCCTCGAACGGATTGCCGCCCGGCTGGATCTGCCCCCGGATGTTGCCCGCCTTGCCGCTGATGCCGCACAGGCGCTCGAAGCGGTCGTAGTACGGTTCGAGCTCGTCGTACGTGATACCCCAGTCCTGTATCGACATCGAGTCCGGCACGGCGTCCTTGCCGTAGCGCTGCAGGTTGTGGCTGCGCGCGAGGAAGTCGGACGGCAGGAAGCGCCAGGTCTGGCCGTTCCAGTGCACGCCCGCGCCGCCGACGTTGGTGCCGGGCAGGTACGAGCCGAGCTTGCGCATCGGCAGCGCGGTCTGGCTCGCGTCGTTGCGGATGGTCTGCGTGTCGTGCGCCGTCGTCTGGAACAGGTCGTGGCGCCAGAAGTAGCGCAGCTCGTCCTGCGCGAAGGTGGTGGCGAAGTCGGTCGACGTATCGGCCCACGCGCCGCGCTCGAGCGCGAGCACGTTCAGGCCGGCGTCGGTGAACTCCTGCGCCATGATCGCGCCGGTCCAGCCGAAGCCGACCATCAGGGCGTCGACAGAGGGAAGTTTCTTGGCCATGCGGTCAGCTCCGGATCCATTCGACGCGGCCTTTGATGCCGACGGGGGGCAACGGGTACGCGGCCCCGTGTTGCGAGACATAGGCCGACTGGTCGTAGCGCGCGCCGGGAAAGCCGATCAGCTTCCAGCCGACGAGGCCGCGGTTGCCGCCGTAGATCGGGTCGCTCCAGAAGCCCTCGAGCGTGTTCTGCAGCAGTTGCGCGAAGAAGGTCTTCGCGTCGACGGTGCTGAGGTCGACCTCGCCCTTCTCGAGCCGATGCAGGAACGCGTCCTGGTCGGCGGCCGCGAGCTTCGCGAAGCTCGGGCTGCTCGACGCGCTCGCGACCGCGGTGTCGACCGCCCTGATCGCCGCGCGGTAGATGCCTGCCGGCGTGAGGCGCGTCTGGTAGCCCTGCGTCGGCAGCCCCGGCGCCCACGGGCCCTGCATGTACCAGCGCTGGCCGCTGCCGTACGGGCCGGCGAGCTGGCGGTCGATGAAGGTGGGCACGCCGGCTTCGACGGCACCGGGCCCGAGCTCGTCGGCCGGGATCAGGCGGGCGACGGCGGCGGTGACGAACGCCGCCTCGGCGTCGGTGAACCACTGCCAGCCGGCAGCCTCCGGCCCGACCTGCGGCCCGTTCGTCAACCCTTCCTTCCACGGCACGTCGGCGCCGCCCAGCACGGCGGCCGCGGCGGAGGCCACGGGCAGGGTGGTCGCGGCGGTGAGGAGCGCGCGTCGGCTCAGGCGCTTGTCGTCCATGTCGGGTCTCCGGTCGAGCAGGTGGCGCTGTTGGGCAATCGGCGTGCGACCCAAGGGTTAGTGCTGAGCCCCCACGCTCGCTGGCGCTCGCTGCCCCCCGAGGGGGAGTTCCGCGAGCGGACTGGCGGAGCCAGATCCGCCGCTCCCTTGGATCGTTGATCGCCTGCGCGAGCGGCAGCGCCGGGCAAACGCCAGCGCCGTCGCTTACGCATTCAACCAAGCGTGCAGGGCACGGGCATGGGCGCGCAAGCGGCGACGCTCACGCCGCGACTCGGCGCGCGTCGCGTGCCGTCAGCTTTTCCGAATCGACCGGAGCGGCGGGGTCAGCCCGGTCTGACCATGTCCTCGGCGCGGACCCATTGGTCGAACTGCTCGCCCGTCAATTTGCCCGACGCGATCGCCGCGTCGCGCAGCTTCAGGCCCTGCGCGTGCGCGGTGCGCGCGATCTGCGCGGCGGCGTCGTAGCCGATGTGCGGGTTCAGCGCGGTCACGAGCATCAGCGAGTTCTGCAGCAGTTCGGCGATGCGGTCGCGGCGCGGCTCGATGCCTTGCGCGCAGTGCTTGTCGAAGCCGCGCATGCCGTCGGCGAGCAGGCGGATGCTTTGCAGCAGGTTGTGGATCATCACCGGCTTGAAGACGTTCAGCTCGAAGTTGCCGCTCGCGCCGGCC
The DNA here is from genome assembly GCA_030151165.1 of Burkholderiaceae bacterium. The sequence continues at coordinate 34 of JASLEM010000526.1, read as the reverse complement.
AGGCTGACCGCGACGTCGTTGCCGATCACCTGGC
>JASLEM010000590.1 GCA_030151165.1 Burkholderiaceae bacterium | reverse complement strand
CGCCCGGCAGGCGGCGGCGGCGGCAACGGCCGTCCGCAGGGCCAGCGTCCGGCGCTGACGTCGTCGAACAAGGGCCCGTCGACCAAGCGTTGACCAGGCCGTCGAGGCGCCTTCGCCTCGCCGAAACAAACCTCCCGCGTGCGAGCGCCGGGAGGTTTTTTTTTCGCCTTCGCGCCCTCGCCGGACATATTCCAGACATATCCCGCCGAATCTCCCGAACGAGTGTTTCGTGCGCGCTTCAGAAACTCGACGGTTCGTCGAAAACTGCACGCGAACAACGCGAGCTTCGCCATCGCCCCCCGGGAGAATCCCGACTTCGCCGTTTCATTTGCTTACTGGAATTCGTGGATCTCCGAACCCTGTTCCTGGCCCAGACCTGCGCACTCGCGGCCACGGCGGCGATGCTGTGGGGGTCGCGCAGCGACGCCGACCGCCGCAACGGGATGCGGACGTGGACCGGGGCGATCACGAGCCAGGCCATCGCGTACTTCGTGCTCGCGCACACGCCGTGGCTGCCGGCGGTCGTCACGGCGCTGGTCGGCAACTTCGCCGGCGCGCTGAGCGTCGCCCTCTTCTTCGCCGCGCTGCGCCAGTTCGCAGGCCGCGGCTACAGCCGGCCGCTGCTGGGCGCGATGATCGTCGCAGTGACGATCGCGGGCGGCGTCACCGGCGAGCACTACGTCGCCGCGACGATCTTCAACGGATTCGTCTACGCGAGCTACGAATGGCTCAACGCGCAATCGCTGTGGCGCACCCGGCTGCCCGAACTGGGCCGCACGCGGTGGGTCGTCGCGTCGTTCTACGCCGCGATGGGCACCGTGCTGCCGGCGCGCGCGATCGCGCTGCTGGCGACCGGCGCGCAGCTGCGCTACCTCGACACCCGCGTGTCCTGGCAGGAGCCGATCTACCTGTTCGGCTTCATCTACATCGTCGTCACCAACCTCGGCTTCGTGCTGATGTGCAAGGCGCGCGCCGAGGCCGAGACGCGCGCGCAGGCCCGCACCGACGAACTGACCCGCCTGCCGAACCGCCGTGCGCTGGACGAGGCGATCGCCGTCTCGTTCGCCGGTGCCGAGCGCAACGGCCGGCCGTTCGCGATCGTGATGGCCGATGTCGACCGCTTCAAGGCGATGAACGACACCTTCGGCCACGCCGCCGGCGACGCCATCCTCGCGTCCTTCGCCGAGCGCCTGCGGGATGCCCTGCGCGTGCCCGACCACGCCTACCGCTACGGCGGCGAGGAGTTCTGCCTCGTGCTGCCCGACACCGACGCCGCGGGCGCGCATGCCGTCGCGGAACGCGCGCGCGTGCGCGTCGAGCTGCCGGCCGACACGACGATGCACGCGCTGACCGCCAGCTTCGGCGTCGCGGCCTGGCGCCCGGGCGATGCGATCGACTCGCTGTTCGGACGCGCCGACCGGGCGCTCTATCGTGCCAAGAAGTCGGGCCGCAACCGGGTCGAGGTCGAGTGAGGCCACGCGCTTGCGCGGCCCGGGCTACAGCCGGCGCGTGTACGCCTTCTTCAGCCCGCCGGTGACGAAGACGTCGTCGCGCCAGCCCAGCGCACGCATCCTCGGGCGAGCGAGCTGGCCGGAGATCACGTAGACGACGCCGGACGCGGTCATCGCCAGGAAGATCGTCGCAAAGTCGCCGCGCACGTCCTGGCGGGACGCGAGCACCAGCAAGGCCGCGAACGCCGCCACGAACAGCCCGCCCGCGACCCGGCTGACCCACGTCCAGCACCGGCTCGTGAACCGGCAGTCGCCGCATCGGCTGTACGCGACGACGATGCGCCGGCTCGCCAGCACCGCCACCAGCAGCAGGGCGAACGGCGTCAGCAGCACGCTCAGGTTCAGCCACGGGTTCAGGTGGCGCAGGCGGGTCTGCTGCGGGAACAGGCCCGCAGGGGTGCCGCACCCGATGCAGCGCGCGGGTATCGTGCCGGGCGAGCGCAGGCGGACGACCTGGCCGTCCCAGCCGAGCGGCGGACCGCCCAGCACCTCGCTTGCCCGCGGCGCGTAGCGCGTCACGATGTCGAAGCGCCCGTGCCCAGGTCTCGCCGTGCGCGGTCGCCATCGAAAAGGCATCGACGACGCCCGGACCGCACGCGCCTCGCGCGCGGCACGCGCGTCAGGCGCCCGCGAACCACGGGTGCGCCTCGACCTCGTCGAGCCGCAGCACCGGCGTCACGCAGCAATCGACCGCGTCGGTGAGCGCGAGCCACGCGTCGACGCTTCGGGTGGCGATCAACGCGGCGAGCTCGGCGCGCGTCGCGGCGGCCTCGGGCGAGCCGGGCATCTCGCCGCGCGACCAGTGGCGCTCGGCCCACTCGGGGCGGTCGATCGCGGTGCAGAACGCCTGCCAGAACTTCGCCTCCAGCGCGCCGACGGCGAGGTGGCGTCCGCACGCGGCACGATAGACCGCGTAGCATGCCGCGCCGCCGCTCAGCAGGCTCTCGCCCGGCCCGGGCGCGGCACCGACCGCCGCGCGCATCGCCTCGCCCTCGGCCCGCGCGACGACCGCATGGCGCCAGACCTCGCGCGCCATCGACACGTCGACATGCCGCCCGCGCCCCGTGCGCTGCGCGCCAAGCAAGGCCGCGAGCAGCGCGCTCGTCGCGGCCAGCGTGCCGCCCAGCAGGTCGGCGATCTGGAAATTGGGCAACGCGAGCTCGCCGTCCGCCGTGCCGATCTGGCCCAGCACACCGGACAGCGCGATGTAGTTGATGTCGTGCCCCGCGCGCTGCGCGTACGCGCCGAGCTGGCCGTAGCCGGTGATCGACGCGAGCACGAGGCGCGGGTTGCGCGCGTGCAGCACGTCCCAGCCGAGGCCCAGCCGAGCCATCACGCCGGGCCGGAAGCCTTCGAGCAGCGCGTCGGCCTCGTCGACCATCGCCAGCAACTGCTCGCGGCCCGCATCGCTGCGCAGGTCGATGCGCAGCTCCTGCTTGCCACGGTTGAGGTCGCGATAGAACGCGCTGTCGCGCCCGGCCTTCCAGTCGGCGCCGGACTTCATCATGTGGCGCGCCGCGTCGCCGCTGCCGGGGTCGTCGATCTTCACGACCTCGGCGCCCCACTGCGCCAGGTGGCGCGCCGCGAGCGGGCCGGGCAGCAGGCGGGTCAGGTCGAGGACACGCAGCCCGGCAAGGCAGTCGCCGAGTCCGGCGAGCGACTCCGCGGCGCCGATCCGCAAAGTGGCGTCGGAACTGGTGTCGGGGTCGACCCGGCCGGTGGCGAGGCTGGCCGTCCCGTCAGATGAACTCACGCTCGCGCAGCCACTTCGTCGCGACCCACTTCTCGCCTTCGATCACCGGCGCGCCGCCGTGCAGGCTCTTGGTGTCGACATGCGCGCGGTCGTAGCTGAAGTAGACCGCGTTGCCCTTGATCGGCGCGACCTCGAGCCCGACATCCGGGAACGTCGTGCCGCCGCCCTTCTTCGGCGTGTTGAGGTACATCAGCAAGGTGCCGACACGCTGGCCGCCACGCGTCAGGATCGTCGCGGAGCCGGGGTGCACCGGGTCGAAGTAGTCGTAGTGCGGCTTGTACTCGGCACCCGGCGTGTAGTGCAGCACCTGCAGGCCTTCGCCGTTCTCGACCGGCCAGCCCAGCAGCGCGGCGACGCGCCGCTCGACCCGGTCGATCACGCCCGTCTCGCCACGCTCGAAGAACATCCCGCGGCTCGTGCGCGCGACGTTCACCTCGCTGCCGCCGGTGGTGTTGTCGACCGTCTCCGACCGCGCCATGCGCGGCCGCGCGAGCGCGATGATCTGGTCGCACTCGGCGTCGCTCAGCAGCCCCGAGAACACGACCACGCGCGGGTGCTTCATGTTCATCAGCAGCGTCACGTCGCGGTCGAGCACGCGCAGCCTGCTCGGCGAATCGGCAATCGCCGGCTCGGGCACCGGCACCGGCTGCGGCTCGTGCGTCGGCTTGTGGGCCTGCGCCTGGGCCTGGGCTTTCGCCTTCTCGTTGAGGTGGCCGCGCAGCGTCTCCTCGAGCGCCTGCATGGCGACCTCTTCCTGCCAGCCGCTGGATTTCATCGCTTCCAGCACCGACTCGGGGCTCACGCCCGCCGTCGCCTGGGCGACGATCCACTGGCGCAGCTCGTCGGAGATGTACTGTTGACGCTGCTCGGCGGCAGCCGTCTTCGTGCTCGATTGGGATTCCATGAAAGGCAACTCCGGACAGGCGGTCATGGCCACAGGCGCCCCAAGCGGCGGCCGCGACCTCAACCCGTATTCTGGCAGCGCGCGCGACGACGGGCCGGCGGGAATCCCTCGAATTGGATCGGAGTTGGCGCCCGGAAGCCTCATCCGCGCGACAGCACGCCTCCGCCCGGCCGGCCCGCGAGCCATCGACGCGCCCGGCTGCCGCCCCCGCGTCCTTCAGCCCACGCGCCGCCGGAACACGAGCCGGTCGGGCTCGGACGCGCGCGGCGCGAAGGCGTAGCCGTCGGTGTCGAAGCCCGCCAGTTGCTCGGGCGCCGTCGCGCGCTGGTCGATCGCGTAGCGCGCCATCATCCCGCGCGCTCGCTTCGCGAAGAAGCTGATGATCTTCCACTCGCCCGACTTCCAGTCCTCGAACACGCACTCGACGACACGCGCCCGCAGCACCTTCTCGCGGCCGACGCGCGCCTGCGTGACCTTGAAGTACTCCTGCGACGCGAGGTTCACGACCACCGGCTCGCGCTCGCGCTTCTGCAGCGCGTTCAGGTGCGCGGCGACGGTGTCGCCCCAGAACGCATAGAGCGATCCGCCGCGCTCGGTCTCGAGCGACGTGCCCATCTCGAGGCGATACGGTTGCAGGCGATCGAGCGGACGCAGCACGCCGTAGAGCCCGCTGAGCATCAGCACGTGCTGCTGGGCCCACGCGATGGCGTCGGCGTCCAGCGTGCGCGCCTGCAGGCCGTCGTAGACGTCGCCGTTGAAGGCCCACATCGCCGGGCGGCTGTTGTGCGCGGTCGCGCGGGTCGACCAGGCCTTGTAGCGCTTCACGTTCAGGCGCGCGAGCTCGTCCGACAGGTGCATCAACGCGGCGATGTCGTCGACCGACTTCCGGCGCAGCGTCGCGATGAGGTCGGCGGTCTGCGCAGGATATTGCGGCGCGGTGGCGGCCGGACGCAGGGCCTCGCGGGCCGTCACGACGGCTTCGGGCAGGGGCGATTCGTAGTCGAGGGACTTGGCAGGGGACAACAGCAGGAGCATGCCCGGCAGTGTAGCGACGCGACGCGCCGACGATCAGCGCTGGATGACCGACGGCGGCACCACCGCCCCGCCGTCCATGCCGTTCGACTTCGCCGCGTCCGATGCCTCGCCCGTCGGCAACACGGCCGCGGCACTCGCCGTGAGCACCGCATCGAGCGCCGACAGCACATTCGGCGAGCGCTTGAAGTCGGCGAGCAGCTGGGTGCTGCGCGTGCGTTCGTCCGTGGAGAGCGCAGACGGATCGAGCACCGGCAAGTCCTCCGGATTCGGCGGCCCCACCTCGCGCGCCAGGCCCTGCAGCGCCGCGCCGGCCGCACGATCCGGCTGCGCGCCGGTGCCGAGGCCCTTGGCGACCATGTAGCCGAGGTTGTGGCGCGCGGGCGCTAGGCCCTGCGCGGCCGCGGCGCGAAAACCGGTCACGGCGGCGACGTCGTCCCGCGGCACGCCCTTGCCGCGCGCCGACAGCAGCGCCAGATGGTTGCGTGCCGGCGCGTTGCCGTGGGCTTCGGCCAGGCGATACCACTTCAGCGCCTCGGGCAGGTCGACGGCCGTGCCGCGCCCTTCCTCCGCCATCCAGCCGAGGTTGTCCATCGCGAAGGCGTTGCCCTTGCGGGCCGCCAGCTTGAACTGGTGCAGCGCCGCCGCGTCGTCGCGCGGCAGCCCCAGCCCATTGGTGAGCATCCAGCCGAGGTTGTTCTGTCCCGACGCATTGCCTTGCGCCGCGGCCTTGCGGTACCAGTCGACGGATTGCTTCTCGTCCGCGAGCACGGCATCGCCGGCCGCATACATCAGGCCGAGGCTGACCTGCGCGGGCGCGTAGCCGGACTCCGCGGCCTTGCGAATCCAGCGCTCGGCCTCCGCCGGATCGTGCGGCGCGCCATGGCCATTGAGCAGGGCCATGCCGAGGTTGTGCTGCGCGGTCGGATCGCCCTGCGCGGCCGACAACTTCAACCAGCGCAACGCCTCCGCCGGGTTGCGGGCCACGCCGCGTCCCTCGCTGTAGACCCAGCCGAGCGCGCTCTGCGCGCGCGCGTCCCCGCGCGAGGCGGCCTCCTGGTACCAGTGCAGCGCCAGCGCGTCGTCGCGCGGCACGCCCTGCCCGTTCGTGTAGAAGACGCCCAACCGATACTGCGCCACGGCCAGCCCCTGCGCGGCGGCCTGCGACGCCAGACGCGCCGCTTCGGCGTCGTCCTGCGGCACGCCGCGCCCGATCAGCGTCAGGTACGACAGGTTGCTCTGCGCCGTCGGCTCGCCCTGGGCCGCGGCCTTGCGGTACCACTTCGCGGCCTCCTCGAAGTCGCGCCCCACGCCCTTGCCCTGCTCGTACGCCAGGCCGAGATCGACCTGCGCGCGCGCATCGCCCTGGTCGGCCGCCTTGCGGAACCAGCGCGCCGCCACGACGTTGTCGACCGGCACGCCGAAGCCGCGGCTGTACATGTCGCCGAGCGCGAACTGCGCGTCCCGGTCGCCCTGGTCCGCGAGCGGCTGGAATTCGCGCAACGCGGTCGCATAGTCGCCGCGCTTGCCCGCCTCGTAGGCTTCGGCGCTGCCGGCGTGGGCCGGCGAGCTGCCTGCCGCGACGAGCAGCGCCATGCACACGGGAATCGCCTGCACCCAGCCTGCGCGAAAGGCCGCGCGTCGACCCGGCGCCTGCGTCACCACGCCGGCCTGATCCACGCCGCCCGTCGCGCACGATGTCGACTCGTTTCGCGCACGAGGCACCGGCGCCGTCGAGGAGAGGGTCGGATAGGCGAACGGTGCATTCATCTCGAGCGGATCCTCGGTGGCTGGACCCGAAGGCTCCGGAGACGGCGACCAAGGCGGGCGAAACGGGAAAAGCGGACGACCGGCCTTCGACGCTCGAGTCCGAACGCCAGCGGCGATGCACAAAATTATCCGTGCTGGCCCTCTTCGTCGTTGGAGTGATTGCCTTAAGGCGTCGCAGCCATGCGACAGGATCGCGGTCGCGCAGCGGCTCGACCGTCCATCGCCTGGACGGTCGAGTTGGCGCCGCGCGCCGGTTGGCGTGTGATCGTCGAACGCACGTTGGTGCGGCTGTCAGGCGGGCGTCTCGATCGTCGAGGTTGCCTCGGCGATCGTGGTGGTCTCGATCGCGCAGGTCTTCGCCATCGCAGTTCCGGACGGGCGCTGATCGACGCACGGATCGCCCCGTACGGCGACTCGGGTCGCGCGGCTTGGCTGGACGTGGGCGAGCCATCAATGGAAATCCCGGCTGCGCGTCACGAGGCCCTGCAGCATCCCGCTGTGGTCGACGAGGGTCTTGGCGACCAGGTGGCGCACGTCGCCCTCGCGCTGCCAGACGCCATAGACGGTCAACAGCGACGCCGCCAGCAGCGGTCGGCGCTGCGCCGCCGCGACGGCCGGCCAGACGATCACGTTGACGGCGCCCGTCTCGTCCTCCAGCGTGACGAACACGACGCCCTTGGCCGTACCCGGCTGCTGCCGGTGCGTCACGAGCCCGCTCGCACGCGCGAGCTGGCCGGGGCGATAGTCGGCGTTCAGGCGCGCGGCCTGCTCGACCTTGAACGGCGCCAGGAACGGACGCAGCAACGCCAGCGGATGGCCCTTGAGCGACAGGCCCAGCGAGCGGTAATCGGCGAACACCGCATCGCCGAGCGTCAGCGGCTCGAACGCCGCGTCGCCATCCTCCGTGGTGCGCGTGGCCTTCAACAGGGGCGTCACGCGGGTGTCGACCCCCGCGACCGCCCAGATCGCCGCCCGCCGCTCGCCGGCCAGCCCGCTCAACGCATCGGAGGCCGCCAGGCTTTGCAACGCCTTGTCGTCGAGGCCTGCTCGGCGCGTCAGGTCTTCCACGTCGACGAACGGCGCCTCGGCACGGGCCTTCATGATGCGCTCGCCATGATCGGCGCCCAGGCCATTGACGCGCCCCAGGCCCAGCCGCACCGCGCATTGCCAAGACGGGATGAAGCGCTGCGAGCACGCGGGCACGACCTCGTGCGGCGCCTGCGGCTCCAGCGTCGACTCCCAATCGCTGATCGTGACGTCCACGGGCCGCACCGCGACGCCATGTTCGAGCGCATCGCGCACCAGCTGTGGCGCCGCATAGAACCCCATCGGCAGGCTGTTCAGGAGCGCGGCGAGAAAGGCATCGGGATGGCGACGCTTGATCCACGCACTGGCGTACACCAGCAGGGCGAAGCTCGCGGCATGGCTCTCGGGGAAGCCGTATTCGCCGAAGCCCTGGATCTGCCGGAAGATGGCGTCGGCGTAGTCCTGCTCGTAGCCCTTCGCGACCATGCGCGACTTGAGCTTCTCCTCGAACGGCCCGAGGCCGCCCTTGCGCTTCCACGCGGCCATCCCGCGCCGCAGCGCGTCGGCCTCGCCCGGCGTGAAATCGGCGGCGACGATCGCCAGTTGCATCACCTGCTCCTGGAAGATCGGCACGCCCAACGTTCGCTCGAGCGCGGGCTTGACCTCGTCCTTCGGGTACTTCACCTCCTCCTTTTTCTCGCGCCGCTTCAGGTACGGATGCACCATGCCGCCTTGGATCGGCCCGGGGCGCACGATGGCGACCTCGACCACGAGGTCATAGAACGTCCGCGGCTTCAATCGCGGCAACATGCTCATCTGGGCGCGGCTCTCGACCTGGAACACGCCGATCGAATCGCCCGCCTGCAGCATCGCGTAGACATCGTCGTCGTCCTGTTCACAGAGCATGATCTGCTGAAGGTCGAGCGCGCTCGGCGTGGCGGGCACGACCGGCGCGGCATCCGCGATCGCCGCGTCGGGCTGATCGGCGACGGAGGGCCGGTCGTCGGACGCCGGCATCGACGGCCCTTCTCCGCACCGGACTTCCGGCGGGAGCGACGCCTGCGGATCGCCGGCGGGCGCCGAGCCCGTCAACCACGCCGGCTTCGGCGGGCCGGGCATCACCTGGCGGATCTTCGTGTCGACGAACAGCATGGCGCGTCGCAGCGCGCTCAACATGCCGAGCGCGAGGATGTCGACCTTGAGCAGGCCGAGGACGTCGAGATCGTCCTTGTCCCACTGGATCACCGTCCGGTCGTCCATCGCGGCGTTTTCCACCGGCACCAGGCGCGCCAGGTCGTCCCGTGCAATCACGAAGCCGCCCGGATGCTGGCTGAGGTGGCGCGGCTGGTTGCGCAGTTGCAGGCTGTGCTTGACCCACTGCGCGCCGAGTCGCGAGTCGGGATCGAAGCCCTGCTCGGCGAGCGCGATCCTCAGACGCTCGTCGGCGCCGGCGGGCGCGGCCGCCCCGCCGACGTGATGCAGCGAGCGCGTGACCGCGTCGATGCGATCGAGGTCGACGCCGAGCGCGCGGCCGACGTCCCGCACCGCCGATTTCGTTCGATAGCGATTGATCACGCCAGTCAGCGCCGCACGGTGGCGTCCGTATTTCTTGTAGAGGTACTGGATCACCTCCTCGCGGCGCTGGTGCTCGAAGTCGAGGTCGATATCGGGCGGCTCGCCTCGTTCCTTGCTGATGAAGCGCTCGAAGAGCAGCGTGCGCTTGTCAGGATTGACCTCGGTCACCCGGAGGCAGAAACAGACGACCGAATTGGCGGCGCTCCCACGCCCCTGGCACAGGATGCCCTGTTCGCGCGCCCAGCGCATGATGTCGGCCACCGTGAGGAAATACGGTTCGTATTCCAGTTCCTTGATCAGGTCGAGTTCATGCTCGATGGTGTCGCGCACCTTGGCCGTGACCCCACCCGGAAACCGCTCGAGCGCGCCTCGTTCGGTCAGGATGCGCAGCCACGAGGTCGGCGTCTGCCCGTCGGGCACGATCTCCTTCGGGTATTCGTACTTCAGTTCGCGCAAGGAGAACTTGCAACGGCCGGCGATGGCCACGGATTCCGCCAGCCACGCGGTGTCGTAAAGGGCCTGGAGACGCGCGCGCGAGCGCAGGTGAGCCTCGGCGTTCGGGGACAACGCATGCCCGCTCTCGGCGACCGTGCGCTGCAGGCGCGTGGCCGTCACGATGTCCTGCAGCGACTTGGCGGCACGCGTGGCCATCAGCACGTCGCCAACCGCCGTGATCCGCAAGCCGGTGGCCGCCGCCACCGCTTTCACGCGGTCGCGCACTTCGTCGTCGTCGCCCTGCATCAACAGCGGCATCGCGAGCCACGCGCGATCGAGGCCGATCCAGGCCTTCAGCCACTGGGCCTGCGCGAACAGGGATTCGAACGACAGGACGGTCGAAGGCCGTGGCGTCGGCGGCGGCTTCGCAACTCGTCGAGGGGTTGCAGGCCGCACCGGGACCGGCGGCTCGATCGGCCCGTCGGCACCGGGCCCGTCGCGCGATTCGCGCTGGTCGCGCGCACGCGGCCGGCCGGCTCCCGGCACGTTCGACGCGATCGACGCCGCGGCCCTCGCCTGCGCGGCCGCGATGACCTCGAGCCCCGACCGTTGTGCGTTGACCGGGCTCGCGACCCCGGCGGCCTTGCCCGCCTGGGCACCGCCGCCCGAAGCGCCGTCCGATGCGGTCGTGCCGATCGGCACCGGCCCCACGGTCGGCAACAGCAGCGCCAGGCATTCGGGCAGGCCGGCCAGGTTCGGCTGCGTGGGCGCTCGCCCTTCCAGGTCGCTCGTGCGAGCTTCGTAGAACCCTTTCTGGGCCCGCCGACGCGCCAGCGTGATCCATTGGGACAGGTTGCCGTAGCCGCGCCGTGTCGTCGCCAGCAACACGAGGCGCATCGGAACACCGCCGACGCTCGGCTCGAGTCGCATCTCGGTGCCGATGATCAGGTGCAGGCCGCGCTCGGTGGCCTGTTCGTAGGCATGGACGACCCCCGACAGCGAGCACTCGTCGGTGATCGCCAGCGCCGTGTAGCGCAACGATGCGGCGCGCTCCACCAACTCCTCGGGCGAGGACGCCCCGGTGAGGAAGCTGAAGTTGCTGCGGCAATGCAGTTCGGCGTAGGCAGGCAGCGTGGCCATGGCGGCAGGGAGGAAATGGATCGCGGAAGTGGGAAAACGACAGGAAACGAAACCGACGACGACAAGGCGCAGGCCACGAGCGGGAAGACGTGCCTCATCTCGACAGGAGTCCGATCGACGATGCCCTCAGGGCTTGCGGCGAAGGCGTGCCCTCGCGAGCACACGTCATGAAGAAAGGCGCTGCGCACGACAGACGCAGCGCGGCCCATCGACGCACGGGCGTCGCGCAGGGACAGTGCTGGAGAAGCCACCGTCGGGGGAGCCATGGCAAGCGTGGCGGATGGGGGTCGCACCGGCGTCTTGCGGATACTGTATTTAATTACAGCATAGGGCAACGATGCGGCCGTGACAAGCCCTGCCGCCTCGCCGGCGCCAAAGACCGGGAAAACCTCGCATTCCGCGCATGACGTCGCCCGACCGCCGCCGCAAGCCCCCTCCGGACGTCGCGAAACGACCGCATGTCGTCCGCGCGCGCCCTCGCGCCAGGCGTCCTGCGCGGCTAAGCTGGCCGTTGGAAACGAGGAATCCGAATGCTCCTGCTCAAGCCCGGCTGCGAATGCTGCGACGTCGACCTGCCGCCCGATTCGGCCGACGCGCGCATCTGCTCGTTCGAATGCACCTTCTGCGCGTCGTGCGTCGAGACTCACCTCGCAGGTCGATGCCCAAACTGCGGCGGCGAATTCGTGCCCCGGCCGATCCGGCCCGCCGCCAAGCTCGCGCGATTTCCAGCGTCGACCGACCGCGTCTTCAACCCCGCGTTGCGCGACCCGAAACGCTGAGCGGCGCCTCCTCGCGAAGCGGTCGCGATTTCCGGCGACAGCGTCGCCCTCCGCCCGCGTTTTCGCGCGATAACTCGCCAATCCGCGCATGGCACTTCAACGCGGCGCCGTGACAATGTCCGTGCCGCGCACTTCGCTGCCGAGGCCTGGGCGCCGGGTCACGGTGATCGGCGATTACAGTCGCAGGCGAAGGCGAGGCGCGGAGCCCGTCCTTCGCCGGTGCTCACCTCACGATCCAACGATTCGCCCATGACCGCTCCGTTCGACACCTCCGTGATCGCGCCCGTCGCGATCGGCGCCCTGGTCGCCTGGCGCCTGTATGCGCGCATGCGCCGCGTGATCGGGCGGCAGCGGCTGTCGGTAGTGCGGCCGTGGATCACGGTGATCGTCTTTCCGCTGCTGATGGCGCTGCTGCTGGTCGGCGCGCTGTTCCCGTCCGCGAGCCAGCCCGCGAACGCGGCCGCCCTCGTGCTGGGTGCGGCCATCGGCGTCGGTCTCGGGCGCTACGGCACGCGCCTGACGAAATTCGAGGCGACGCCGGCCGGCCTCTTCTACACGCCCAACGCGCACCTGGGGATCGCGTTGTCGCTGCTGCTGTTGCTGCGCATCGGCTACCGGTTCATGCGCCTGCACCTGACCGGCCAGGGTTTCGACGTGCAATCGATGCAGATCAACAGCAGCCCGTTGACGCTGGCGATCTTCGGCACGCTCGGCGGCTACTACGCGACCTACGCGATCGGCCTGCTGCGCTGGCGAGCGAGCGTCAGGCCCCGGGACTGACGGCGCGCGGCCCCTTCGCCACGGTCGAGCAGGCGGCCAAACGCTGATACCCTGTACCGATGAGCAGACCCGTTTCTTCCGCGGCCATCGTCGCCGCCCTCGCCGTCGCCGCCATCGTCCCGCTGGCCGGCTGCGCCAACTCGGAATCCGCCAGCGACCGCGCGTCCGGCGCGAGCACCGCGATCCAGCAGGCGGCCACGACGCCGCTGTCCGACCTGAACCTCGTGCAGGACAAGATCCCGTCCGTGCTGGAGGCCGCGGTGAAGGCGCCGTACTCGCTGCCGCCGCACCGCACCTGTAGCGAGATCACGTCCGAAGTCGCCGCGCTGGACGCGGCGCTCGGTGCCGATCTCGACACCCCGCCCACCATCGCCGACCCCGGCCTGCTCGAGCGCGGTGGCGCGGTCGAGGACGCCACGAACGGCGCGATCCGCAGCGCCGGCGAAAGCGTGATCCCGTTCCGCGGCTGGGTGCGCAAGCTCGACGGCGCGGAACGCCACTCGAAGGACGTCGCCGCGGCCATCGCGGCCGGCGCGGTGCGTCGCGCCTACCTGAAGGGCGTGGGGCAGACCCTCGGCTGCGCCGCCCCTGCAGCACCCCGACCGCAGATCGCCGCCTCGGGCGCCTCGGGCGCGAAGGGCTGACGCTGCCAGGCACATCCGGGCACGCATCGAGACCGGCGGCGAGCATGGATCGGGCGATCACCGGCTTTCATCTCGACGAGCACGGCGACTGGGTGGCCGAGCTGGAGTGCGGCCATTTCCAGCACGTCCGCCACGATCCGCCGTGGACGAACCGCCCCTGGACACAGACGCCGCAAGGCCGCGCCCGCGCGCTCGGCCAGACGTTGAACTGCAGGAAATGCGAGCGCGGCGAAGGGCCCGATCGATAGCTGACGCGCGGGTCGGCGAGGCCCTTCGCAACCGAGCGGGTCGATGCTCGCGCTCGACCGTCGTTCCTGTACCACGCCCCGCGCGTTCCGCCGCATTTCAGCCCCGGAAATCCCCGGCTTTGACGCGGGCGCGGCATGGTTTCGCCCACGCAGGCGGAACACGACGACAATGAAACGGAACCGGCCCGATCAGGTATCGTGCCGCAATCCACTGAAAGGACCCAATGGCGAAGCCGAACTACTCATACGAAAAACGCCAGCGCGAGCTCGAGAAGAAAAAGAAGAAGGAAGACAAGGCGCTGAAGAAGGCCTCGGGCCACTCCGACGCACCGCAAGACACCCCCGCCGAACCGGCGGAGCCTGGCCAGGCGCCGGCCCCGACGGCAGGTGACACCCCGGCGGCCTGAAACCCACCTGCCGTGCGGCGCCCCATGCTCGCTGCCATGCGCCACCGATCGCCTTGCCGCCGGATTTCGGGCCGCGTCTCAGGCCCGGTGCGAGCGCAGTTCAGGCGAGCCGCTGCAGCGCAGCCCGGCCGCCTGAGACAGGGCATGTCGCGCCTGCGCAGAGCCGAACCCGCGCCCTCGCACGGGC
>JASLEM010000494.1 GCA_030151165.1 Burkholderiaceae bacterium | reverse complement strand
GCCGACGCGGCGCGCGTGGTCGACGGCCTCGCCGAAGTCGAGTTCGTCGGCGTGCGCGTGGGCGACGGTGCGGCCGTCGATCGCACTGGCGAGCGCGGCGCCGGGGCGCGCGCCGATGAAGCGGCCGCCGATGTAGCTTTGCAGTTGGGTCGTCATGGAAATCCCCGGCGCCGTGGCGCAGTGCTGTGCGGGACGGCCCGCCTCGTGAGCGGTCCGCCCTCGTTCGTCGTGCTTATTCCTGGACCTTCCAGGTGCCGTTCTCGATCTTGACCATCACGCGCGCGCGCTGGTCGAGCCCGAGGTGGTCGGTCGCCGACATGTTGAAGATGCCGTGCGCGCCCGCGACGTTCTTCGAGTTTTCGAGCGCGTCGCGCAACGCCGCGTGGAACTCGGGCGTGCCGGGCTGCGCCTTCTTCAGCGCGACGGGGATCGCGGCCATCAGCAGGTGGCCGGCGTCCCACGCGTGGCCGCCGAAGGTCGAGACGGTGCCCTTGCCGTACGCCGTCTCATACGCCGTGACGTATTCGAGCGCCGACGTGCGCACCGCGTTGCCGACCGGCAGCTGGCGCGCGACCAGCACCGGGCCGGCGGGCAGGAACGTGCCCTCGACGTTCTTGCCGCCGACGCGCAGGAAGTCGTCGTTGGCGACGCCGTGCGTCTGGTACATCAGGCCCGTGTAGCCGCGCTCCTTCAGCGTGATCTGCGGCAGCGCGGCGGGCGTGCCGGAGCCGGCGACGAGGATCGCGTCCGGATGCGCCGCCTGCAGTTTCAGCACCTGCGCGGTGACCGACGAATCGTTGCGCGCGTAGCGTTCGTTGCCGACGATCGTGATGCCCTTGAGCGCCGCGGCCTTCGAGAACTCGCCGTACCAGCCTTCGCCGTACGCGTCCGCGAAGCCGATGAAGCCGACCGTCTTCACGCCGTGGTCCTTCATGTGCGACGCGATCGCGAGCGACATCTGGATGTCGTTCTGCGGTGTCTTGAAGACCCAGTGGCGCTTCGCGTCCATCGGCTCCACGATCTTGGCCGACGCGGCCATCGAGATCATCGGCACCTGCGCCTCGCTGACGACGTCGATCATCGCGAGCGAGTTCGGCGTGACGGTCGAGCCGACGATCACGTCGGCCTTGTCCTCGGTGATCAGCTTGCGCGTGTTGCTCACGGCCTTCGTCGTGTCCGAGCCGTCGTCGAGCACGATCCAGTTGACCTTCTGGCCCGCGATGGTCCTGGGCAGCAGCGCGATCGTGTTCTTCTCGGGGATGCCCAGCGACGCAGCCGGGCCGGTGGCCGACAGCGTGACGCCGACGGTGATGTCGGCCATCGCGGAACCCGCGACGAAGCACAGCACGGCGGCCATCAGGGCATGGAACGGAAGGCGGATCTTCGAGGTCATCAAGAGGTCTCCATCAGTCGGTCAATGTGGGGATCGGCGCGTTCGCGCGGCCGGCGGCGCGGGGCTTGCGCACCGCGCCGAGGCCGCCGAAGAACAGGTCGGCCACGAGCGGCGCCATCTGCTCGTGCGTCAGGCTGCCGTCCGGGCGCAGCCACGTGAACATCCAGTTGATCATGCCGAACAGCAGCATGGCCAGCGGCCGGTCGAGTTCGTTGCGCGCGAGCGTCGGCCGCACCGCGCCGACGGCGTCCGCGAAGGCCGCCACCACGCGGCGCTGCGCCGCCTGCACCTGGTCGCGCTCGGCGTCGTCGAGGAAGCGCACGTCCTCGGTCAGCACGCGGTGCTCGTTCTGCGCGTTCGCGTACTCGCGCACGAAGCGCAGGATCAGCGCGCGCAGCCGGTCGTCGGGCGTCGCGTTGCCGGCGTCGGCCATCACCTCGGCGACGAACTGCTCGAGCCGCGCGACGTGGCCCACCGTGATCTGGAACAGCAGCTCGCGCTTGTCGCGGTAGTAGTGGTACAGCCCGGCCTTCGAGACGCCGCACGCCGCCGCGACCTCGTTCATCGATGTCGCGGTGTAGCCCTGGTTCGCGAACAGCGCCGCGGCGCGCGCGAGGATCGCGTCGCGCTGGTCGTCGTAGCCGGCCGAACGGGTGCGGGCCATCAGCGGTGGTCGAAGGAGATGCGCACTTCCGACGTCGTCGGATGCGCCTGGCAGGTGAGGATGAAGCCGGCCTCGAGGTCGCGCTTCTCGAGCGCGTAGTTGCGCGCCATGCGGACGTCGCCCGAGTCGAGGTGCGCGCGGCAGGTGCCGCAGACGCCGGACTTGCACGAGTACGGCACGTCCAGCCCCGCGTTGGCGCAGGCGTCGAGCAGGTTGACGTCGCTCTCGCGGTAGTCGATCGCGTGCGTCATGCCGTCGCGCACGACGGTCAGCTTGCAGTCCGCCGCGTCGCCCGGCGCGGGCGACTGCACCGGCGCCGCCTGGACACCCATGCCCGTATCGGCCGGGATCGGCACGCCGAAGCGCTCGACGTGGATGCGCTCCTGCGGCACGTTCGCGGCGAGCAGCGCGGCCTCGGCCTCGTCGTTCATCATGAACGGGCCGCAGATGAACGCGTGGTCGATGCGGTCGGCCGCGATCAGGTGGCCGAGGAATTCGCCGAGCTTGGCGCGATCGAGCACGCCCTGGTTCAGCGGCGAGTCGACGCGCTCTTCGGAAAACACGTGATGCAGCGATACCCGGGTGACGTATCGGTTCTTCAAGTCTTCCAGTTCTTCCTTGAACATCGTCGACGCGGCGCGGCGGTTGCCGTAGACCAGCGTGAAGCGGCTGCCCGGCTCGCGCGCCAGCACCGTCTTCATGATCGAGAGCACCGGCGTGATGCCGCTGCCACCTGCCACGCCGAGGTAGTTGCGCGCCGCGCCGGCCTCGATCGGCACGAAGAAGCGGCCCTGCGGCGGCATCACGTCGATCGTGTCGCCGGGCTGCAGGTTCTCCGCGAGCCAGTTCGAGAAGCGCCCGCCGCGCACGCGCCGCACGCCCACGCGCAGCTCGCCGTCGTCGAGCCCCGCGCAGATCGAGTACGAGCGGCGCACGTCCTCGCCGCCGATGACGCGGCGCAGCGTCAGGTACTGGCCCTGCGTGAAGCGGAAGTGCTCGCCGAGCTCCGCGGGGATGTCGAACGAGACGACCATCGCCTCGTCGGTCTCGGGGCGGATGGCGCGCACGCGCAGCGGATGGAAGTGGTTGTCGGCCATCGGAGTGTCTGGTTAGATCGGCTTGAAATGTTCGAACGGCTCGCGGCAGGCGATGCAGCGGTAGAGCGACTTGCACGCCGTCGATCCGAACGCCGCGAGGCGCTCCGTCTGCGCGCTGCCGCAGCGCGGGCAGTCGACGCCGCGCGCCATCAACCGGATCGGCGCGACGTTGCCGCCGCCCGCGGCCGTGGTGCAGGCGCCCGGCGGCGCGATGCCGTAGGCGCGCAGCTTCTCGCGGCCCTCGGGCGTGATCCAGTCGGTCGTCCACGCGGGCGCGCGCCGCTGCGTCACGCGCGCGGGCCCGAGGCCGGCGGCGTCGATCGCCTGCTGGATGGCTTCCGAGATCACCTCGGTCGCGGGGCAGCCGGAATACGTCGGCGTCACGACGACCTCGAGCCCGTCGCCGTGCGCGATCACGTCGCGCACGATGCCGAGATCGGTCACCGAGATCGCCGGCACCTCGGGGTCGAGCACGTCGTGCAGCACGCGCCACGCGTCGTGGACGCGTCGCGCGGCCGACGAGTCGTGCGCGTGGCCCATGCTCACCACACGCCGCCCGGGAAGCTGCGCTGCAGCGTCTGCATCTCGGCGAGCAGGTAGCCGAAGTGCTCGCTGTGCACGCCGCGCGAACCGGTCGAGCGGAACGCGCCGAGGGCCGGCAGCGCGAGGCCGGCCTCGGCGAACACGGGCTCGACGATCGCGCGCCATTCGGCCTGCAGCGAGGCGCGCGTCGGGCCGAGACCCGCGGCGTGCGCGTCGGTGTCGACGGCGTCGGTCTCGAACAGTTCGGCGGTGTACGGCCACAGGCGGTCGACGGCCTGCTTCGCGCGCTTCGCGGATTCGTCGGTGCCGTCGCCCAGGCGCACGACCCAGTCGGCGGCGTGCGCGACGTGGTAGCGCGACTCCTTCACGGCCTTGCCGGCGACGGCGGCGATCTCGGTGTCGCCCGACGCCTCGAGCTTCGCCCACAGCACGTTGAACCACGCGGACAGCAGGAAGTTGCGCAGCACGACGTCGGCGAAGTCGCGCCCGGCCCGGCGGCCCGGCAGCTCGACCAGCGTCATGTTGCGGAAGTCGCGCTCGTTGCGCAGGAACGCGAGCTGGTCCTCGTCGAAGCCCGCCTGCGCGCCGACATGCGTCAGCAGCGCGCGCGCCTGGCCGACGAGGTCGAGCGCGAGGTTGGTCAGCGCGATGTCCTCCTCGAGGATCGGCGCGTGGCCGCTCCATTCGGCGAGGCGTTGCGCGTGGATCAGCGCGGTGTCGCCGATGCGCAGCAGGTAGATCTGGGCGGCGGTCGGCGAGATCGAGATCGACTCGGTGGTGGTCGACGCGGCGTTCGACGATGTCGACGCCGACGTGGGCAGGCTCTGCAGGGTCGTCATGGCGCCGCTCACATGTGCCCGACTTCGGGCGGCAGTTCGTAGAACGTCGGATGGCGGTAGACCTTGTCCTCCATCGGATCGAACAGCATCGCCTTGTCGGCCGGGTCGGAGGCGACGATCTGGTCGGAGCGCACGATCCACACGCTGATGCCTTCCTGGCGGCGCGTGTAGACCTCGCGCGCGAGCTGCAGCGCCATCTTCGAGTCGGCGGCATGCAGGCTGCCGCAATGCTTGTGGTCGAGGCCGGCCTTGGGGCGCACGAACACCTCCCACAGCGGCCACTCGTGGGCCTGGGCTTGTGCGTTGGCGATGTCGGTCTTGGATGCGGTCATGGGTCGGGCTCTCCTGTTCAGGCGGCTTGCTTCTCGGCGCGGGCGGCGGTCTTGCGCGCATGCGCCAGCGCGGCCTCGCGCACCCACTCGCCGTCGTTCCACGCATCGACGCGCTCCGCGAGGCGCTCCTTGTTGCACGGGCCGTCGCCGTTGACGACCTGCCAGAACTCGCTCCAGTCGATCGCGCCGAAGTCGTGGTGCTC
>JASLEM010000489.1 GCA_030151165.1 Burkholderiaceae bacterium | reverse complement strand
CTCGCTCTCCTCGACCGCGTGCCAGCGCCACAGCAGCGCCAGCTCGGGCGACGCGCCCGCGAGCCATTCCGGATGCGTCAGCAGGCCGGTGGCCATCACGGCGGTGAAGTGCTCGTAGGCCGCCGTCACCGCGACGTGGTTGCGCGGGTGCATGTCCTTGCCGTTCTCGATGCGCCAGGCGGCCCAGCCCTGCCAGTAGTTCCTCAGGCCCTGGCGGTCGAGCTCGGCGTTGAACTGGCCGTGCAGGAAGCGGTGCGTCGCCTCCTGCCCGACGAAGCCGCGCACTTCCTCGGCCCACGCGGCCTGCGCCTCGGGCGGCAGCATCGCGACGCCGGCCTTCACGGCATCGATGAAGAACTGCTCGCCGATCGGGAAGCTCATCGACAGCGCGTTCATGTAGTGCGTGCGGAACGCGTCGCCGCCGCACCAGAGCCGGTCGAAGCCCTTGGAGAGGTCGACGCGCAGCCGCCGGATGGGCAGGCGCGGCGCGGCCGGCGGGGCGAGGTCTGCGAACGGAGCCGTGTCGAGCGTGTCGGTCATGGGGTGTGGTCTTGTCCCGGATGTCTGGCCGCCAGCGTAAGGGCGGGCCGGCACGCGGTCTACTCGCTTTTGCGGACGGGGGCGCCGCCCCGGTGGACCGGCCCGCAGGCCGCGCATCGCTCAGTTACGCGCCCGACCGCCCGCCGGGCGCGGCGCGACGGCCCGCAGCCGGTAGAGTGCGGCCATGTCCTCCGCCACCCCGCCGCCCGACGAGCACGCCGACGCCCCGCTGCGCAGGAAGCCCTCGCAGACGCGCGCGATGCGCACCGTCGACACCCTGTTCGAGGCCGCCACGCGCGTGCTCGCGAGCGAGGGCGAGGCCGGCTTCACGACCAACCGCATCGCCGAGCGCGCGGGCTTCTCGATCGGCACGCTGTACCAGTACTTCCCCAGCAAGGAGGCGATCGTCATCGCGCTCGTGCGGCGCAAGCGCGAGGCCGTGATGCGCGAGCTCGACGCGATGCTCGAGCGCGCCGTGCGCGGCGAGAGCAGCGCCGAGGACGCGCTGCGCGTCTACCTGCGCCACGTCGTCGACGCCTTCGGCCGCGGCCAGCACGCGGCGCGGCTGCTGGCGCGGCTCGGCTGGCAGCTCGACGCGCCGTCGGTGATCGTCGCCGCGATGGACGACGGCGCGCAACGCATCGCCTCGGCCCTCACGCGGCTGGGCGACCCGCACCTGCCCGTGCCCGACGAGGCGACGATGTTCCTGCTGACGCGCGCGGTGGTCGGCGCGGTGCGCTCGGCCGCGGTCGAGGAGCACGCGATGCTCGACGACCCGCGCTTCGAGGACGCGCTGTTCCGGATGGTGTGGGCGCTGGTCTGGCGGCCCTGACGCCTCACGGCCGGCGGCGCGCCTTCCACGCCAGCGCCGCGAGTCCCGACAGCATCAGCGCCAGCGTGCCGGGCTCGGGCACCGACGACGCGACGTTCACGGTGACGTCGATCGTGCCGGTGTTGTTGAACCAGCCGAAGCCGTCGACGGTGCCGAGGTACAGGCGCGTCGCGCCGACCGGCGCGATGAAGGTCTGCACGCTGTCCGGGTCGTTGCCGGCCAGGCCGTCGCCGATGAAGAAGACCTGCTGCAGCGCCGGCGACAGCGTCGGGAACGCGGTGCCGATCGCGCCGTCGCCGAAGTCGAGCGCGCCCGACGCCGGGTCGGTGTTCGGGTCGTTGTCGGACAGGAACACGCCGACGAGCGCGTTGATCGGCGCGTTGTAGAAGCCGGCGATGCCGTTGATGACGGTCGCGCCGTTCTCGTAGTCGGGCGTGCTGACCCGGTACGACGACGAGCCGTCCGGGCCGGTGCTCGGCGTGCCGCCGGAGTAGTCGGCGCCGCCCGTCACGTTCGTGAACGTGTAGGTCGCGCCGCCGACCACCGCGCCGGCGTAGACCGGCGACTGGCCCGGCGCGCTGTCGCCGTTGCAGCAGGCCGCGCCGGCGGCCTGGCCGGCGAGGAAGGGGTCGGACGAGCCCGCGACGGCGAAGCTCGCGGCCTGCGCGCTGCAGGTCGAGAAGCAGGCGACGACCAGCGCCGAGGCGAGCAGTGCGGGCTTGTGGGTCATGGCGGTTCTTCGGACGGAAAGGAGGGTGCCGGCAGGTTCTTCCATGCCGCGCGGCGCGGCAACCCCTAGGATTTCCGCGCAACCGCGGGTCGGAATCCGCGCTGGCGGTTCGAGCAGGCGCCGCGGCGTCGAACGCGCGCGAACGCGGTTGGCGGCCCGGCGGGATCATCGCGCCCGCCAGCCGTCAGAATGGGCTCATGTTCGACGAATTCGAGATCACCGGCCGCAGCCGCACGCACATCGTGCAGGTCGACGCCGGCGCGACCCCGCGCTTCGCGGCGCACCCCGAGGTCGTGCGCGCCTTCCTGCGCCTGCGCGAGGCCGCCGCCGCGGACGGCATCGACCTGCGGCCGTACAGCTCGTTCCGCGGCTACGACGCACAGGCCCGCATCTGGACGGCCAAGTTCACCGGCCGCGCGACGCTGTACGACATCGACGGCCGCGCGCGCGATCGCGCCGGCTTCGACGAGACCGAGATCATCCGCCGCATCCTCGACTGGTCGGCGCTGCCCGGCGCGAGCCGCCACCAGTGGGGCACCGAGATCGACGTCGTCGACGGCGCCGTCATGCCGCCCGGCTACAAGCCGAAGCTGCTGCCCGAGGAGGTGCGCGAGGGCGGCCTGTTCGCGCCGTTGCATCGCTGGCTCGACGAGCGCATGCACGCGTTCGGCTTCTTCCGGCCGTACGCGCGCTTCCAGGGCGGCATGTTCCCCGAGCCGTGGCACCTCAGCTACGCGCCCGTGTCGATGCGCGCGATCGACGACGTCAGCGTCGACCTGCTGGCGCGCGTCACCGCGGCGTCCGACCTCCCCGGCAAGGCGCGCGTGATCGAGATGCTGCCCGAGATCGTCGAGCGCCACGTGCGCAACATCGTGCCGCCGCCGCCCGGCTGCGAGTGGCGCTGATCGCGGCGATAATTGGCGGATGCTCCGATCCCCGACCCGCGTGAGGTTCACGAAGATGCAAGGCGCCGGCAACGACTTCGTCGTGCTCGACGCCACGAGCGCGCCGCTCGCGCTCGGGCCTGGCGAGATGCGCCGCCTCGGCGACCGCCGCTTCGGCGTCGGCGCCGACCAGATCCTGATCGTCGAGCCGGCGACGGTGCCGGGCACCGACTTCAGCTACCGCATCTTCAACAACACGGGCGACGAGGTCGAGCACTGCGGCAACGGCGCGCGCTGCTTCGCGCGCTATGTCCGCGACCGCGGCCTGATCGACCGCGACACCATCCGTGTCAGCACCGTCAACAACGAGCTCGAGCTGAACATCCACGCCGACGGCCGCGTGCGCGTCGACATGAACGCGCCGCGTTTCGAGCATGCGTCGCTGCCGTTCGACGGCGCGGGCCTCGCGCCGCGCCGCGAGGGCGACTTCGAGCGGTGGCCGCTGGACATCGCGAACCCGGAGACCGGCGCGAACGTCGAGGTCGCGGTCGTCTCGATGGGCAACCCGCACGCGGTGCTGCGCGTCGACGACGTCGAGGCCTTCCCGGTCGGCGCGATCGGGCCGCTGGTCGAGGCGCATCCGCGCTTCGCGCGCAAGGTCAACGCCGGCTTCCTGCAGGTCGTCTCGCGCTCGCACGTGAAGTTGCGCGTGTTCGAGCGCGACGCCGGCGAGACGCTCGCGTGCGGCACCGGCGCGTGCGCCGCGGTGGTCGCGGGCATCCGGCTCGGCTGGCTCGACGCGAAGGTCGACGTCGACGCGCACGGCGGCAGGCTGACCATCGAGTGGGCTGGCGGCGCGGAGGACAGCGTCTTCCTGACCGGCCCGGCCGAGACCGTCTTCGACGGCGAGATCGAACTTTGAACACGCACCGACCATCGAGAGGGTTCCAGTGAGCAACTACGGCAACAACGGCGCGACCGACGGCATCACCGAAGACGACATCGCGGGCTATCTCGCGAACAACCCGAGCTTCTTCGAGCGCCACGCCGAGCTGCTCGCCACCGTGCAGCTCGCGAGCCCGCACGGCACGCGCGCCGTCTCGCTGCAGGAGCGGCAGATGGAAATGCTGCGCGAGCGCATCAAGGGCCTGGAGCGCAAGATCATGGAGATGATCCGCTACGGC
>JASLEM010000481.1 GCA_030151165.1 Burkholderiaceae bacterium | reverse complement strand
CGGCGTCGACCGGTTCGCGATTCCCGATTACCCGATCCCCCGATTCCCGATTCCCGATTTGCCTCGCTTCCGATGATCTGGCAGACCCGCCGCTTCCGCATCGACCTGAGCCGCCCGCGCGTGATGGGCATCGTCAACGTGACGCCGGACTCGTTCTCGGACGGCGGCCGCTACGCCGAGGCCGACGCGGCGCGTGCGCACTGCGACCAGTTGGTAGCGCAGGGCGCCGACATCCTCGACATCGGCGGCGAATCCACCCGCCCCGGCGCGCGCCTGCCCGACACCGCCGAGCAGCTCGCCCGCGTGCTGCCCGTGTTGCGGCATGCCGTGACGCTGGGCGTGCCCGTCTCCGTCGACACGGCGGACCCGGTGGTGATGCGCGAGGCGCTCGCGCTCGGCGTGGACGTCCTCAACGACGTTCGCGCGCTGCTGGCGCCGGGCGCGCTGGAGGTCGCCGCGTCGGATCCCACCGTCGGCGTCTGCCTGATGCACATGCAGGGCGAACCTGGCTCGATGCAGGCGGCGCCGCGCTACGACCGCGACGACGCGCTCGGTGCCGTCGGGCGCTTCCTGGCCGCGCGCCGGGACGCGGCCGTGGCGGCGGGCGTCGCGCTCGACCGCATCGCGCTCGACCCCGGCATCGGTTTCGGCAAGACGCTGGCGCACAATCTCGCGTTGTCGGTCGGCCAGCGGGCCTTGCTCGACCTCGGTTGCCCGCTGTTGCTCGGCTGGTCGCGGAAGTCCTCGCTGGGGACGTTGACGGGGCGGCCCGTCGGCGAGCGCACCGTGGCGAGCGTGGCGGCGGCGCTGGCGGCCGTGCGGCAGGGCGCGTCCATCGTGCGCGTGCACGACGTGGCCGAGACCGTCGACGCACTCAAGGTATGGCACGCACTGACCGAAGCCTGATCTCGCTCCGGCCGATTCAACCCGACCCGCTTTTCAAGAACATCGACGCGCGGCCATCGCATCCCGCGCGCAGCACACCAGAGACGGACAACGACGACATGAGCAGAACCTACTTCGGCACCGACGGCATTCGCGGCACGGTCGGCACGGCCCCCATCACCGCCGACTTCATGCTGCGCCTGGGCCACGCGGTCGGTCGCGTGCTGCGCAGCAAGTCGGTCAAGGCCACCGTGCTCATCGGCAAGGACACGCGCGTCTCGGGCTACATGATCGAGTCGGCGCTCGAGGCCGGCTTCGCGTCGGCCGGCGTCGACGTCCTGCTGACCGGGCCGCTGCCGACCCCGGGCGTCGCCTATCTGACGCGCGCGTTGCGGGTCGACCTCGGCGTCGTCATCAGCGCCTCGCACAACCCGTTCGCCGACAACGGCGTCAAGTTCTTCTCGGCGTCGGGCGAGAAGCTGCCCGACCAGTGGGAAATGGACGTCGAGGCCGCGCTGCAGGAGCCGCCGCAGTGGGCGGACTCGAAGTCGCTCGGCAAGGCGCGCCGCCTCAACGACGCCGCCGGCCGCTACCTCGAGTTCTGCAAGAGCACGTTCGCGCAGGACCTGTCGCTCAAGGGGCTGAAGATCGTCGTCGACGGCGCGCACGGCGCGGCCTACAGCGTCGCGCCGAACGTCTTCCACGAGCTGGGTGCGGAGGTCGTGGCGATCGGCTGCGAGCCGGACGGCTTCAACATCAACGACAAGGTGGGCGCGACTTCGCCGCAGGCCCTGATGCGTGCCGTGGCCGAGCATCGCGCCGACTACGGAGTCGCGCTCGACGGCGACGCCGACCGCCTGCAGATGGTCGATTCGGCCGGCACCTGCTACGACGGCGACGAGCTGCTGTACGCGGTCGTGGCGGATCGGCTGTCGCGTGGCGAACCGGTGCCGGGCGTCGTCGGCACGCTGATGACGAACATGGCGATCGAGCAGGCGTTGAAGCGCCGCGGCGTCGAGCTGGTGCGCGCCAAGGTCGGCGACCGCTACATCCTGGAAGAGCTGCTCGCGCGCGGCTGGCAGCTCGGCGGCGAGAATTCGGGCCACCTGCTGGTGCTCGACCGCCATACCACCGGCGACGGCATCGTCAGCGCGCTGCAGGTGCTGCAGGCGGTGCGCCGCAGCGGCAGGTCGCTGGCAGACATGCTCGACGGTGTCCGGCTGTTCCCGCAGGAGCTCATCAACGTGCGGCTGGCCACGCGTTCGGATTGGCAGCAGAATGCGACGCTGGTCGCCGAGAAGGCCAGGGTCGAGCAGGAACTGGGTGGTGACGGTCGCGTGCTCATCCGGGCCTCGGGCACCGAACCGGTGCTGCGCGTGATGGTCGAGGCGCGCGACGGAACGCAGGCGCGTGCCTGCGCGGAGCGCCTCGCGGAGGCCGCGAAGGCTTTGTGACGCGACCGTGAATCGAATATGACAGTGTGTCACACACGCAAAATCAAGACCTTGCGTGTGTTTCCCCATGATGAGATGCCTCGCGGACAGCCTGCGTACCGAGTCGTCTTGCGAGTGTCATAGTCTTGTCACGAGGGCCTTCTACATTGGCGCAGTCCCATTAAACTGCCCCTGAAAGGCCCGATCATGAAGTTCCAATCGATTCGCCTGGTGTCTCTCGCCGCCGCGCTGAGCGTCGCTGGCCTTGCCGCGCACGCCGCCGACGAAGTGACCGGCGCCGGCGCGTCGTTCCCGGCCCCGATCTATTCGAAGTGGGCCGAAGCCTACAACAAGGCCACCGGCAACAAGATCAACTACCAGTCCGTCGGCTCCGGCGCGGGCATCAAGCAGATCAATGCGAAGACCGTCGACTTCGGCGCGTCGGACATGCCCCTGAAGGACGACGAACTGGCGACCGCCGGCCTCGTGCAGTTCCCGACCGTGATCGGCGGCGTCGTGCCCGTCATCAACGTCCCGGGCGTGAAGCCGGGCCAGCTGAAGCTGACCGGCGCCGTCCTGGCCGACATCTACCTCGGCAAGGTCACGAAGTGGAACGACGCGGCGATCACCGCGCTGAACCCGGGCGTCACGCTGCCGGACACCACGATCTCGACGGTGCACCGCGCCGACGGTTCGGGCACCAGCTTCATCTTCACGAACTACCTGTCGAAGGTCAACGCCGACTGGAAGGCCAAGGTCGGTGAAGGCACCGCCGTCAACTGGCCGTCGAACGGCGTCGGCGGCAAGGGCAACGAAGGCGTGTCGCAGTACGTGCAACGCCTGCCGAACTCGATCGGCTACGTCGAATACGCCTACGCCAAGCAGAACAAGATGGACTACGTCCAGCTGAAGAACCAGGCCGGCTCGTTCGTCGAGCCCGTCGAAGGCGCCTTCAAGGCCGCCGCCGCCGGCGCCGACTGGAGCAAGTCGTACTACCAGGTGCTGACCGACGAGCCGGGCAAGGATTCGTGGCCCATCACCGGCGCCACCTTCATCCTGATGCACAAGGCCCAGGACA
>JASLEM010000453.1 GCA_030151165.1 Burkholderiaceae bacterium | reverse complement strand
GCGCGCTCGTGGACGATGGCCGTATCCGCCGCTGGGGCGTGAGCAACTTCGATGTCGACGACCTCGAGGAGCTCGAGGGCGTCGCCGACGACTGCGCGACCAACCAGGTCTGGTATTCGCTCGGCGAGCGCGGGCCCGAGTTCGCGCTGCTGCCGTGGATGCGCGAGCGCCGGATGCCGCCGGCCGCGACCAGTTGCTGCATCGCGTCGACGGTGTCGGCGAGCGGATGCTGGCCGCGCCAGTGCAGCAGGTAGAGGTCGATGTGGTCGAGCCCGAGCCGCTGGCGGCTGCGGTCGCAGGCGGCGACGGTGCCGCGACGGCTCGCGTTGTGCGGGTAGACCTTGCTGACGACGACGACGTCCTCGCGGCGCACGTCGCCCGCGCGGATCGCGTCCGCCAGCGCCGCGCCCACGACCTCCTCGGCACCGCCTTCGCCGTACATCTCGGCGGTGTCGATCATCCGGTAGCCGAGCTCGAGCGCGGTGCGCACGGAAGCGATCTCCGCGGTGCGCGTGGCGCGGCGCTCGCCGAAACGCCACGTGCCCAGGCCGAGCACGGGCAACGAGAGCGGCGTCGTGCCGCGGGGCAGGTCGATGTGGCGCATGGGGTCGTCCTCGGGGGCGTGAGCGCCGATTTTGCGGCGTCCGTGCGTGCCTGTGCAGGCGCGTGGCGACTCAGGGCGCGGGCGGTGTCGGTGCGTTCGCCTCGATCAGCCGTTCCTGGCGCAGCTCGGCCCAGAAATCGCCGGGGATCTTCGCCTGCATCGACGCCCAGTCTTCCTGGATCTGCGCGCCGCTGCGCGCGCCGACGACCAGCGCCACCGCTTCCGGCGCCGCGGCCGAGAACTGCAGCGCCGCGGTGCGCAGGTCGACGCCGTGGCGCGCCGCGACCGCGCGCAGGCGCTCGCGCTTGTCGATCACCTCCGGCGGGATCCGGAAGTTGTCGGCGCCGTAGTTGTAGCGCGGGCTGCCCGAGATGAACCCGGCGTTGAGCGACGAGCCGATCACCAGCGACACGTTCTTCGCCTTGACCGCCGGCATCACCTCGTTCAGCGCGTTCGCGTGCTCGATCAAGGAATACTGGCGCGCGCAGAGGCAGACGTCGGGGTCGGCGTCCGCGATCACCTGGAGGATCGCGAACGGCGTGTTCACGCCCACGCCCCACGCGCGGATGAGGCCCTCGTCGCGCATCTTCGACAGCGCCGGGAATGCGCCTTCGCGCGCGATCGCGTACTGCGCCTCCCAGCCGGTCGGGAACCACGCGAAGTCGGGCGACAAGTCGTGCACGAACACGACGTCGAGATGCGAGACGCCCAGCCGCTGCAGGCTGTCCTCGATCGAGCGGCGCACGCCGTCGGCGGTGTAGTCGACGACGAGGTCGTTGGGCGAATCGGAAAACGGGAACATCTCCGCGTGCCGATTGTTCTTCGAGGCCTTGAACAACTTGCCGACCTTGGACGACAGCACGTAGCTGTCGCGCGGCTGGCCGTGCAGGAAGCGCCCGAAGCGCCGCTCCGAGAGCCCGAGCCCGTACCAGGGCGCGAC
The DNA here is from genome assembly GCA_030151165.1 of Burkholderiaceae bacterium. Next base: position 14,149 of record JASLEM010000453.1, on the reverse strand, counting down.
GTCGTAGTAGCGCACGCCCATCGCCCACGCGTTCTCGAGCGTCGCCTGCGCGTCCTCGTCGGTGTGCTTCGCGAACTCGTTGCCGAGCGGCACGCCGCCCAGCCCGAACTTGAACTCCGGCGTGAAGATCTGCCGCGCGCGGTTCGGCACGCCGGCCTTTCCTGCGGCGCTCATCACGCGCCCACGAAGGCTTCGAGCAGGCGCTCGCCGGCCCACGATTGCGCGTCGCGCGCCTTCTGCACCGCGGCCGCCATGCCGAAGAACTCGTGCGTCACGCCGTCGTAGACGCGGCGCTCGACCGGCACGCGCGCCTTGCGCAGCGCGTCCTCCATCTTCGAGCCGTCGTTGCGCAGCGGGTCGATGTTCGCGTTGATCAAGGTCACGCCCGGCAGGCCGGCGAGGTTCGCTTCGATCAGCTGCAGGCGCGTGTCCTTCAGGTCGTCCTTCGACGTGGTCAGCTTGTCGACGAACCACGCCACCCTCGCGCGGTTGAGCGGCTTGGCGATCGCGTTCTCGATGTACGACTCCGTGTTGAGGCTGGTCTGCGTCACCGGATAGACCGCCACCACGTGGCACGGCTGTTGCGCGAGGCCGGCGTCGCGCACGGCGATGGCCGTGGCCAGCGCAAGGTTGCCGCCCGCGCTCTCGCCCGCGAGCGCGATGCGGCGCGCGTCGCCGTCGAGCGCCTGCGCGTTCTCGGCGACCCAGCGGTACGCGGCCAGGGCGTCGTCCCACGCCGCCGGGAACTTGGCCTCGGGCGACTGGCGATAGTCGACCGACACCACCACCGCGTTCGCCTCCTTCGCGAGCCCGCGGGCGCCGCCGTCGTACACGGCCTTGTCCGCGATCACCCAGCCGCCGCCGTGGAAGTACACGACCAGCGGAAACGGGCCCGCGCCGGCGGGCGTGTAGATGCGCACCGGCAGGCTGCCGCCGGGGCCGGGGATCGTGCTGTCGCGCGACGTGATGCCGGGCACGAGCGCGGCCGGATCGGTCGACTTGCCCTGGCTGCGCAGCAGGGCGGCGACGGCATCCGCCGGCGTCGGCTGGCTGCGCGCGGCGGCCACGTCGAGATCCTCGATGTGCTTGTCCGTCAACTGACCGAGCTGGTCGAGCACCGCCTTCATGTCGTCGTCGGCGCGCACGGCGCCCATGGCTTTGCTGAGGGTGTCGGCGATGGGATGGCTCATGGAAGGTTCTCCGTTGGATTGAGCCTCGAATCGGCAAGTCGGGGTCCCGCGCCGACGGGCCTTGTCGACTAGCATGCCGGCATGACTCGACTGCAACTCGAACGCAATCGCCTCCACGGCACCGACGGCGACACCGCGCACGCGCCCGGCCCGCGCGGCACGCGCGTGCTGGTGATGGCGCTGTCGCCGCCCGCCGGCTGGGAGCAGCTGTCGCGCGTGTGGAAGGGCGTGCAGTCCGACCTCGACCTGCCCGCGCCGGCCATCGCCGTCTCGGGCGGCGACGCGCTGCAGCTGTGGTTCTTTCTCGCGCAGCCGATCGCCGAGGGCGACGGCGACCGCTTCCTGCAAGGCCTGCGCGGTCGCTACCTCGCGGACACCGCGCCGAGGCACGTCCGCTTGCTCGCGGAGCCGACCGCGCTCCCGGCCCTGCCGCCGGTCGAGGTCGACGCCGACCGCTGGTCCGCCTTCGTCACGCCCGACCTCGCGCCGGTCTTCGCCGACACCCCCTGGCTCGATGTCGCGCCCGGCGAGGACGGGCAGGCGACCTTGCTGCGGGCGATCGAGCCGATCGGGCAGGGGGCGTTCGAGGCGGCGCTCGTTCAGCTGGAGGCGAGCGGACGCGAGGACGATCGTCGAGCCGCCGCCGCACCGCCCGCGATCGCCGCGCCCGCCGACCCGGAGCGCTTCCTGGTCGGGGTCATGAACGACGAGGCGGTGGAACTCGCGTTGCGGATCGAGGCGGCGAAGGCGTTGCTCCAGGCCCGGCGCGGCTAAGGCGTCAGGGCCGAACGCGCGCCATCCGCATCAGGCCTGCGCGAGCGGAAAGTCGACCCGGAACTCCGCGCCCGGCGCTGGCGTGGCGTCGCGGTACGCGAGCGTCCAGCCGTGAGCCGTCGCGATCATCCGGCAGATCGACAGGCCCAGGCCCGCGCCCTGGTGCAGCGCGCCTTCGCCGCGCCAGAAGCGCGTGAACAGTTTCGGGACATCGGCCGGCGCGACGCCGGGGCCCTCGTCGGACACGGCCAGCGATCCCGGCGCCAGGCGGATCGTCACGACCCCGCCGGTCGGCGAGTGGTGGACGGCGTTCTCGATCAGGTTCTTCGCGAGCGTCGACAAGGCGCCGCCGTCCGCGTTCATCGGCGCGGGCGTGCCGTCGACGACGAGCCGCAGGTGCACGTGGCGGCCCTCCGCGAAGCGCGCGACGTAGGCGACGGTGTCTTCGATCACCTGCCGGACCTGCAGCGGCCTGAACTCGAAATTCTGGATCTCGCTGACCTCGGCGAGCTGCAGCAGTTGCTGCACCTGGACGGCCATGGCGTCGATGTCGCCGAGCAGCAGGTCGAGGTTCGCGACGTTGCCCAGCTCGATCTCCGCGCGCATCAGCGACAGCGGCGTCTTCAGCTCGTGCGCGGCGGCGGCGAGGAACTCCTGCTGCACGCGGTAGCCCTGCTCGAGCCGCGCCAGGGCGCTGTTGAAGGCGTCGACCAGCGGCGTGATCTCGCTCGGCAGCTCGCGCCCGTCCACGCGCTGCGTGAGGTTGCCGGGCTGGATGGCGGCCGCCGCCTCGGACGCCTGCCGCAGCGGCTCGACCGTGCGGCGCGCCATCCACAGAGCGATGCTCGAGAACACCAGCACCGCGAGCAGCCCGGTGCAGATCGCCGCGAAATAGAAGATGGCGCTGCCGTTCGACCGGATGCCGAGCGCGAGGCGCTCGCTGCGCGCGTTGCGCAGCAGGTAACGCTGCCCTCCGCGCTCGATCGTCGTGGTCAGCACTTGCAGCGCGACCGCGCCTTGCGTGTCGGTCGCCAGGCGCTGCGTGGCGTCGGGCGGCAGGCGGCGCAGGACGTCGAGCGCCGGCCCCTCGGGCGACGCGAAGACCTCGCGGCCGGTGCCGTCCAGCACCTGGAACGCCATGTCCTTGGAGAGCGCGTCGAACGCCTCGAGGACACTCGGCCGCATCTCGATGAACGCCAGCCGCCCGCGCGCATCGAAGTGCATCGCGTCGCGGACGTGCTCCTCCTGGCTCGCCGGTCCTTCCCACGAGAACGGCGCCGTCTGGAACGCGAGCACGCCGGCGATCGCCGCGCCCAGCAACGTCATCACGAGCAGCAGCGCGCTGACCGACGCCAGCAGCGACCGCCCCACGAGGCTGCGCGGCAGCCTAGATCTTCTGGAGGGAGAAGCCATGGCCTCGCACGTTCACGATCTGCAGGTCGCTGCCGATGCCCTGCAGCTTGCGGCGCAGCCGGTGCAGCGCGACGTCCAGCGCGTTGGGCGTCACCGGTTCGCCGATACCCCAGGCCGCATCCTCGAGGCTGGCCCGCTTGAGCGTCTGGCCGCCCGCGCGCACCAGCGCGATCACGATCTGGAGCTCGGAGGACGACAGCGTGATCGACTCGTCCGCCCAGCGCATGCAGCCGGCCTCGGGCAACACCTGCAGGCCGGCGAACTCGGGGTCGAGGCTCTGCAGGTTCTGCGTGCGCCGCATCAGCGCCCGGACGCGCGCCACCATCTCCGCCATCGCGAACGGCTTCGGCAGGTAGTCGTCGGCGCCGGCCTCCAGGCCCACCACGCGGTCGTGGATCGAGTCGCGCGCCGTCAACAGCATGCACGGGAGGGTGTGGCCCGCGCCGCGGAGCCGCCGCACGAGGTCGATCCCGTCGCCGTCAGGCAGGCCGCGATCGATGACCGCGGTCGCGTAGCGCTTCTGCGCGATGGCGGGCAACGCGGACTCGACGCGCGCGAAGGTGTCGACCTCGATGCCCGCGCCCGTCAGCGCCTGCCCGATCAGACGGGCGAGGCGGACGTGGTCTTCGACGAGCGCGATCCGGTTCATGCCGTCATCATCGCAGGCGGCGTCAGAAGCGGACGCTGTAGCCCAGCGCGAAGCTCGACGTCACCTTGCGGTCGACGAGCGGGCTGTCCGTGATGCCGTTGCCCAGCCGCTTGGCGCCGGCGTCCGCGAAGATCGAGTTCGTCGGGTTGATCAGGAACGCCACGCGCAAGCCGGCCTCGAGGTTCACGGTCGACCGGCCTTCGTAGGCAGGGCGGTTGGCCGCGACCTCGGAGCTCGTCACGCCAAAGTAGTAGTCGACATACTTGCGATCCACGAATTCCGCGGCGACATGCGGCGTGAACATCACCGAGCCGGCGCGGAAGTCGTGCTCGGCACCGAGCTTCGCCTCGATGCCGTGGCTCTTCCCGAGCGCGTCACCCAGCACCTCGAACGAGACCTTGGCCAGTTCCGTCTTCCACTGCACCGCCGGCCCGACCCACAGGCTGCCCTTGCGGTCCGCCATGCCCGCCAGGATCGGCGCGTCGCTCGACTTGTAGCCGTCGGCGAGCGCGTACCGGGCGCGCAACGCGAACGTCACCGCCCCCGCCGAACCGAGCTTCAGGTCGGCGCCGAGGCCGGCGATGCGGAAGTAGTCGTTCTCGTAGGTGACGAGCGGGAACGGGATCGTCTTGTTGCTGTCGCCGGCGTATGGCCGTTGCGTGGTGGCGACGCCGATGCCCAGCGTCCACGGCGTCGCGCCGGGGTTGGGCTGCTGCGCGAACGAGACGAGGGGCGCCAGCAGGGCGGCCAGCGCGGAACCGACGAACGCGGGGCGTTGTGTGAAGAGGAAAGGCAAGGAGGGCTCCGGAGGGCAGGGGTTGTTCCGGTCGCCATCGTGCGCGAGGGCTTGTTACCTGATCCTTTCCGGCCGGGCAGGCGCCTCGGCTTCGTGGGCGGCGGCGGCGGCCCGGGCGCTTCCTGCGGATTCGCCGCCGGGCATTCCCGGCGCCAGGAATGCCGTTCGGAACTCCGACATTGCTCAAATTTTCATCGACGTCGGAGTTCCGAACTCGATCGATGCTCAAAATTTCAGCATCACCGGAGTTCCGAACCCCATCGATGCTCAAATTTTCAGCGACGCCGGAGAAAAAAGCTCCGGCGCCGCACTTATGAGGTGCGGCGCCGGAATGTGGAGGCCGATCAATGGACTTCGGAAGTCCGGCGTCGGAGTTCCGAGATGCAAATGGTCGATATCAGACGGCGGGATCGGCCTGTCGGGCCGGAGCGTCGGCGGACGGCGCCTTGGTGGCGGCCTTCGAGGGGCGGCCGGGGAAGCGGTTGGAGAGGTCGGTGGCGATCGTGGAGGCGCCCGGTGCGTTCACCTTGGCGGCGGACTTGAACGCCTGGTAGCAGACCAGCGCCGCGGCGTAGGCTTCACTGCCCGAGAGCAGCAAGGTGTCGTCCACCATGTCCGCGATCATGGACAGCGGCTGCTGGATCTCCCGCAACAACCCGACCGCCGCGAGGTCGATGCCGTATTCGTCGAGGTCGACGAACGTCGGCTGGTATTGCGGGTTGCTGCGCGCGTAGCTGAGGGTCTTGGAGACGAAGTCCACGGTCTTGGCGCCCATCTTGGGCAGGGCGCGGCGGTCCTCGGTGCCGAGGCTCACGAGCAGCGGCACGAGTTTCTGCTGGAGGACCTGCAGCGCGCCCTGCACGGCGTGGAGGTCGTCGTCGGAGATCTCGAACGAGATGCGGTTGCCGAGCGTGGTGGTGTTCATGGTGTTGTCCCTGGGTTTGGTGGTGTCCGCCGCGACCCCTTGCCGCAGCGGTGCGCGATTCTGCGGATACAGCACGGGGTATCGCAACGCGCGGCCTAGGGAGAAACGGCCGGCGGCGGGTCGACCCCCTGCCTAACTAGGGATTCAGCGGGCGCGAATCATCGACAACGGCGGCCCTGCCGCCGCGCCGCCGCTCGCCAGCCCTCCATCCGCGCCCCAGGCGAAAAAAAGGTTCATCGCCGAATTGCGGGGAAGAGTCCAGCCCCTGCGGCGCTCGAGAACTGGTTTTCCGACATCCGCAGGCTCATGTCTTTGCCTGTCATCCTGCGCGCAGTCGCAGGATCCACGCAGGATCCACGCAGGCCGCGATGCCGCGATGAGGACGGGCGCGTTCGGGCGCGCTGCCGAGCGCGCGGCTCCGGGCGCAAGACCTTGGCGGGGGTGGATCCTGCGACTGCGCGCAGGATGACAGGGGTGACGGCTGCGACTGCCGGGCAGGGAATCTCCGACGACCACCGCGCACAGGTCGATGAGCGTTTCGGGCGCGATGTTTCCAAGGCGCCCCCCGCAGTTCGGCGATGACCCGAAAAAAAGCCCGGCCGCATGAGCAGCCGGGCTTGTTCGAGGAGCGAGCCGGGCTCAGGCCACGGAAACCGGGATCTTCCCGATCCGCGCCTGCCACTCCTTCGGCCCCGTGATGTGCGCCGACGTCCCGCCGGAGTCGACCGCGACGGTGACCGGCATGTCGACGACGTCGAACTCGTAGATCGCCTCCATGCCGAGATCCGCGAAGCCGACGACCTTCGCCGCCTTGATCGCCTTCGACACGAGATAGGCCGCGCCGCCGACCGCCATCAGGTAGGCCGACTTGTGGTTCTTGATCGCCTCGATCGCGACCGGGCCGCGCTCCGCCTTGCCGATCATCGCGATCAGCCCGGTCTTGGCCAGCATCATCTCGGTGAACTTGTCCATGCGCGTCGCCGTCGTCGGCCCCGCCGGCCCGACCACCTCGTCGCGCACCGGATCCACCGGCCCGACGTAGTAGATGACGCGGTTCGTGAAGTCCACCGGCAAGGGCTCGCCCTTGGCAAGCATGTCCTGGATGCGCTTGTGCGCAGCGTCGCGGCCCGTCAGCATCTTGCCGTTCAGCAGGATCGTGTCGCCGTGCTTCCACGTCGCGACCTCCGCCGGCGTCAGCGTGTTCAGGTCGACGCGCTTGCTCTTGTTGTAGTCGGGCGCCCACTGGACGTCCGGCCACAGGTCCAGGCTCGGGGCGTCGAGGTACGCCGGACCGGAGCCGTCGAGAACGAAGTGCGCATGGCGCGTCGCCGCGCAGTTCGGGATCATCGCGACCGGCTTCGACGCCGCGTGCGTCGGGAACGTGCGGATCTTGACGTCCAGCACCGTCGTCAGCCCGCCCAGGCCCTGCGCGCCGATGCCCAGCGCGTTGACCTTCTCGTACAGCTCGATGCGCAGTTCCTCCAGCTTGTTCTGCGGGCCGCGCTCGAGGAGCTCGTACATGTCGATGTCTTCCATCAACACTTCCTTGGCCATCATCATCGCCTTCTCGGCCGTGCCGCCGACGCCGATGCCCAGCATCCCCGGCGGGCACCAGCCAGCGCCCATCGTGGGCACCGTCTTCAGCACCCAGTCGACCAGGTTGTCGCTCGGGTTCATCATCGCGAACTTGCTCTTGTTCTCCGAGCCGCCGCCCTTGGCCGCGACCGTCACGTCGATCTTGTCGCCCGGCACGATCTCCATGTGGACGACGGCCGGCGTGTTGTCCCTGGTGTTCTTGCGCGCGAAGATCGGGTCGTCCAGCACCGAGCCGCGCAGCAGGTTGTCCGGGTTCAGGTAGCCCTGGCGCACGCCTTCGTTCACGGCGTCGGCGATCGAGCCCTTGAAGCCCTCGAAGCGCACGTCCATGCCGACCTTCAGGAACACGTTGACGATGCCGGTGTCCTGGCAGATCGGACGCTTGCCCTCGGCGCTCATGCGCGAGTTCGTCAGGATCTGCGCGATCGCGTCCTTCGCCGCCGGGCTTTCCTCGCGGGCGTAGGCGCGGGCGAGGTGGGCGATGTAGTCCGCCGGGTGGTAGTAGCTGATGTACTGGAGCGCGGACGCGACCGATTCGATCAGGTCGCTGGCTTTGAGGATGGTCGTCATGGCTGGGGGGTCACCGTCTCGGGAAGGCGCGATTATCCGCCCGCACGGGCATAGCCGACCATCGCGCACGGCTTCGCGGCCCGGCAGCCGCCGGCGGGCGCCCGGGCCCCCCGCGTTCGTGCCCCGCCGCGTCTTGACGATGCCGGGCCGCGAGCGCACATTCGTTGCGCCCCTGGCGCGGGATGCGATCCGACCTCGCCGGGCAGCCCGGACATCGGCCCGGCGATCCGCGCAGCGATCGCGCGACGGTCCCCGGCCGGCGGGCACCGACGGATCGCCCATGACCTGCAGGCGACGCATCGCCAGGGAGCCACGACATGCCTGACCTTCGCAAGGAATATGCGGTTGGAAAGAGTCCCACCGGCTGGGGCATCGCCCAGGGGTTGACGGTGTCGCCGAACGCCCCGTTCGGCTGGAACAACTTCACCACGCACCTGACCATCGAGAAATGGGACACGGCGCCCGACCGCAGCCGGCGCGTCAACACGTTCCACCTGTCGTTCAAGGAATGGAAGAAGGAGCCGCTGCGTCCCCAGCCCGGCTGCACCTGGACCTGGCGGCCGGCCCTGTCGCAGTTCCAGTTCGTCAAATGGTTCGAGGTGCGGGCGCTCTACCTCGACAGCCCGGCCGACCGGGTGCTCATCGCGACCAAGGTCAACGAGTTCGTGCGCAAGTACGTCCCGCAGCTGCTGCTCGACGCGCAGATGTGGGCGGCGATGCAGGACGCGCCGACGGCCCCGGTGGCCTAGCGACGGCGCGGCGAGTGGCCGCCCGGCGCTTCAGGACCTGCGGCGGCGCGCCGCGGCGAGACCGAGGCCCGCGAGCAGCAGGAACAGGTTCGACGGCTCCGGCACGGCCGGGGCGCTGCCGGACGTCAGCGTGCCGGCGACGTCGTAGGAGCTGAACGCCTCGCATTCCTCGTCGCGGCAGTCGCTCCAGGCATGGGCCGAGAGGCCGTCGACGGTCAGGTGCGAGTCGACGTCGTCGTAGGCGAACTCGATGCCGGTGATCCGGCCGCCGGAGAGCGTCACCGAGGTGCCCGGTTGCGCGCCCACCGGGCCGAAGTCGTAGAAGGTCTGGGTGTCGCCGGCGTGGAAGTTCTCGACCGTCCAGTTGGAGTCGAACGTCAGCGACTGGAGCGATGCACCGGTGTAGGTGCCGTCGGCGCTGCTGCTCAGCGTGGCCGACACGTCGCCCGACCAGCTGACCAGGCAATACGGCGAATCGGGCGCCGGCGTGCACTGGTTGAAATAGTCGAAGTAGGTGCCCGAGCCCGACAGCGTCGCGTCGACGGTGGCGCTGGCGTGGGCCGCCGTGGCGAAGAGCGCGGCCTGCGCGCACACGGCGAGGAGCGCGACGGTGCGCGCGATCTTGTTTCGTTCCACGATGTCTCCTGACGGTCACGTATTGTGCGTTTGCTGTGCCGAAGTCGACGCCGACGTTTCCATCTGTTTCGACTGCGGCGGATACAGCACGCCGTGTGCCCGTCGCGGAGGTTCAGTGCGTCGGCGCGTGGTGCGGCAGCAGCCGGTCGGTCATCGCGATCGCCATCGCCGACAACAGGAACGCGACGTGGATCAGCGTCTGCCACAGCAGCACCTTGGTGTCGTAGGCGCCCGCGTTGATGAAGGTCTTGAGCAGGTGGATCGAGCTGATGCCGATGATCGCGGTGGCGAGCTTGACCTTCAGCACCGACGCGTTGACGTGGTCGAGCCACTCGGGCTGGTCGCGGTGGCCGTCGAGGTCCAGGCGCGACACGAAGGTCTCGTAGCCGCCGATGATCACCATCACGAGCAGGTTGGAGATCATCACCACGTCGATCAGGCCCAGCACCACCAGCATGATGACGGTCTCGTTGAGCGAGCTGACGTCCGTCATCGGCGCCGACGAATCGCTCGGCGCCGGGTGGTAGCCGATGTTCTGGACGAGTATTTGCAGTGCATGCCCGTCACCGAACGTGGCTTGCAGCAGATGTACCAGTTCGGCCCAGAAGTGCACCACATAGACACACTGCGCCAGGATCAGCCCCAGGTACAGTGGCAGCTGGAGCCAGCGGCTCGCGAAGATCAGGCGCGGGAGCGGGCGCAGGCGGGGAGTCGGTGGCGGTGTCATGGGCCGATTGTAGGGAGCGTGAACGACCCTTTGGAGTCAGGGTCGGGTAAGAGCTGCAGCCTAACGTCCCGTGTCGCGCGAGCGCCCGTCCGCCAGGGCGCCCGTGGCCAGAAGAGAAAGGAGCACGCGCTTTCCGCGACCCGGGGATGCGATGGCTCCGACAGTCCAGAATCCAAGAGAATCATCCGAGATTCGAGTTTCCAGGAGACAACGTCCATGAGCGCCGCAGAGCACACCCCGCAAGAATCCGTCACCTACGACCCGCCGGCCGACCTGAAGGCGAACGCCTGGGTCAGCGGCATGGAGGCCTACGACGCGCTGTGCGCGGAAGCCGACGCCGACAACGTCGGCTTCTGGGCGCGCCAGGCGCGCGACATGCTGAGCTGGAAGACGCCGTTCACGAAGACGCTGGACGACAGCGAGGCGCCGTTCTTCAAGTGGTTCGAGGACGGCACGCTGAACGTCTCGTACAACTGCCTCGACCGCCAGGTGGAGACGGGCCTCGGCGACAAGGTCGCGATCATCTTCGAGGCGGACGACGGCACCGTCTCGCGCGTCACGTACAAGGACCTGCTCGCGCGCACCTGCCGCATGGCCAACGCGCTCAGGATCCGCGGTGTGAAGAAGGGCGACCGCGTCGTCATCTACATGTCGATGTCGATCGAGGGCGTCGTCGCGATGCAGGCCTGCGCGCGCATCGGCGCCACGCACTCGGTCGTGTTCGGCGGCTTCTCGGCGCAGAGCCTGCGCGACCGCATCGAGGACGCCGGCGCCGTCATGGTGATCACCGCCGACGAGCAGCAGCGCGGCGGCAAGCAGCTGCCGCTGAAGGCCATCGTCGACGAGGCGATCGCGCTCGGCGGCTGTGACTCGATCAAGGATGTCATCGTCTACAAGCGCACCGGCGGCGACATCGCGTGGACGCCGCGCGACCGCTGGATGCACGAGCTCACCGCCGCGTGCGCCGACACCTGCGAGCCCGAGTGGGTCGGCGCGGAACACCCGCTGTTCCTGCTCTACACCTCCGGCTCGACCGGCAAGCCCAAGGGCGTTCAGCATTCGACCGGCGGCTACCTGCTGCACGCGGCGCTCACCACCAAGTGGACGTTCGACCTGCAGTTCGACGACGTCTTCTGGTGCACCGCCGACATCGGCTGGGTCACCGGCCACACCTACATCGCCTACGGCCCGCTCGCGCTCGGCGGCACCGAGGTCGTCTTCGAGGGCGTGCCCACGTACCCGGACGCCGGCCGTTTCTGGAAGATGATCCAGGACCACAAGGTCACCAAGTTCTACACGGCGCCGACCGCGATCCGCTCGCTGATCAAGGCCGCCGAGGCCAACGACAAGGTGCACCCGAAGTCCTACGACCTGACGAGCCTGAAGATCCTCGGCTCGGTCGGCGAGCCGATCAACCCGGCGGCGTGGGAGTGGTACCACCAGCACGTGGGCGGCGGCCGCTGCCCGATCGTCGACACCTTCTGGCAGACCGAGACCGGCGGCCACATGATCACGCCGCTGCCGGGTGCGACGCCGCTCGTGCCGGGCTCGTGCACGCTGCCGTTCCCGGGCATCACGGCGGCGATCGTCGACGAGATGGGCAACGACGTGCCCAACGGCACTGGCGGCCTGCTGGTCGTCAAGAAGCCGTGGCCGTCGATGATCCGCAACATCTGGGGCGACCCGGAGCGCTTCAAGAAGGCGTACTACCCGGCCGAGCTCAAGGGCTACTACCTCGCGGGCGACGGCTCGATCCGCGACGCGAAGACCGGCTACTTCACGATCACCGGCCGCATCGACGACGTGCTCAACGTCTCCGGCCATCGCATGGGCACGATGGAGATCGAGTCGGCGCTGGTGTCGTGCACGGAGCTCGTCGCCGAGGCCGCGGTCGTCGGCCGCCCGGACGACACCACCGGCGAAGCCGTGGTCGCGTTCGTCGTCCTCAAGCGCGCGCGCCCGACCGGCGACGAGGCCAAGGCGATCGCCAGGCAGCTGCGCGACTGGGTCGGCAAGGAGATCGGCCCGATCGCCAAGCCGAAGGACATCCGCTTCGGCGACAACCTGCCCAAGACGCGCTCCGGCAAGATCATGCGCCGCCTGCTGCGCGACATCGCCAAGGGCCAGAAGGTGACGCAGGACACCAGCACGCTCGAGAACCCGGCCATCCTCGACCAGTTGTCCGAGAACAATTGACGCATCGCGCGCCCGGCGAGCGATCGCGGGGCACGCGCCGGGCGCCCGCCGCGGCGCCTTGCTGCTACATTGATGCGATTCGTCCCTTCAACGTGAGGGCGGTCGCGACCCCCGACCCGACGAAACGGCCCGCGCGGCGCGTTTCCCGGCAGCGGACGTGGCCGCCGAGGTGCATGGCATGGCATTCGTCCTGATCGGTGTGTTGATGATCGCAGGCAACCTGTTCGAGATCGGCCCGACGTCGACCTGGAACTGGGAGTTCTCGGGCGACCTGTGGAAGTTCGCCGTGCCGTTCGGACTCGCCGCCGCCTGGTGGGCGTGGTCGGACGCGAGCGGGCTGTCCAAGCGCCGCGCGATGCAGAAGGACGCCGAACGCAAGCAGGATCGCCTCGACCGCAACGTCGACGCGATGGGCCTGGGCCACCTGCAGCGCGACCGGGAAGGGCGCCGTCGCGGCAAGAAGTGACGCGCTGACCGCAGCGTCCCGGCCGCGGCCCGGTGCGGGCGGGCGGCGCGAGGCGGCCTCGCCGCGCGCCCCGGCCGCTCACTCGTCGAACTTGTCCAGCACCGCCCCGAAGCTCGCGCTGGCCGCGCTCTTCGCGAACTTCGCGAGCACGCCCCGCGTGTAGCGCGGCGCGGGCTTCGTCCAGGCGGCGCGGCGCTTCGCGAGCTCGGCGTCGTCGACGTGCAGCTCGAGCAGCAGCCGGTGCGCGTCGATCGTGATCGTGTCGCCTTCCTGCACCAGCGCGATCGCGCCGCCTTCGTAGGCCTCCGGCGCCACGTGGCCGACGACCATGCCCCACGTGCCGCCCGAGAAGCGGCCGTCGGTGATCAGGCCGACCGACTCGCCCAGGCCCTGGCCGATCAGCGCGCCGGTCGGGGCGAGCATCTCCGGCATGCCGGGGCCGCCCTTGGGGCCGAGGTAGCGCAGCACCATCACGTCGCCGGCCACGATCCGGTTCGCCATGATCGCGGCGAGGGCGGTCTGCTCGTCCTCGAACACGCGCGCCGGGCCCGTCATCACGGGGCTCTTCAGGCCGGTGATCTTCGCGACGCAGCCTTCGGTCGCGAGGTTGCCGCGCAGGATCGCGAGGTGGCCGTCGGCGTACATCGCGTTGGCGATCGTGCGGATCACCTTCTGGTCGGCGCGCGGCACGGACGGGATGTCGGCGAGCGTCTCGGCAATGGTCTTGCCGGTGATCGTGATGCAGTCGCCGTGCAGCAGGCCGGCGTCGAGCAGCAGCTTCATGACCTGCGGGATGCCGCCGGCGCGGTGCAGATCGATCGCGAGGAACTGGCCGCTGGGCTTGAGGTCGCACAGCACCGGCGTGCGCTTGCGGATGCGCTCGAAGTCGTCGATCGTCCAGTCGACCTCGGCCGCGTGCGCGATGGCCAGGAAGTGCAGCACCGCGTTGGTGGAGCCGCCGGTGGCCATGATGACGGCGACCGCGTTCTCGATCGCCTTCTTCGTGACGATGTCGCGCGGCTTCAGGTCGGCCTTGACGGCCTCGACCAGCACTCGCGCCGACTCGCGCGTGTTCTCGATCTTCTCGCCCTCGACGTTGGCCATCGTCGACGAGAACGGCAGGCTCATGCCGAGCGCCTCGAAGGACGACGACATCGTGTTGGCCGTGTACATGCCGCCGCACGAGCCCGGGCCGGGGATGGCGCGGCGCTCGATCTGGCAGAAGTCCTCCTCGCTCATCTTGCCGGCCGAGAACTGGCCGACGGCCTCGAACACGCTGACGATGTTGAGATCCTGGCCCTTGTAGTGGCCCGGCATGATCGTGCCGCCGTAGACGTAGATCGCCGGCACGTTGGCGCGCAGCATGCCCATCATGCCGCCGGGCATGTTCTTGTCGCAGCCGCCGATCACCATCACGCCGTCGAGCCACTGGCCGCCGACGCAGGTCTCGACACAGTCCGAG
>JASLEM010000413.1 GCA_030151165.1 Burkholderiaceae bacterium | reverse complement strand
GCCCGCATCTTCGCGACGGGCGACGCTTCGGCCGGCACGTCCGTCATCTGCGGGTGCGTGTTGGGCCACGCGGCTTCGGCGAGCGTGGACGGTCCGCCGTCGTCGCGCGGGTCGGCGACGGTCGACGGGCCCGCGTCGTGCGCGTCGCGGATCGTCGACGGCCCGGCGCTGTCGCCGTCGTCGTCGTCGAACTTCGGCTCAACGCGCACGGGTCTTCGCCGCCGCGCCGGCGGTGCTCCGCGTCTTCGCCGGCGCCTTGGCCGCGGCCTTCTTCGCGGCGGGCCTGGCGCTCGCCGCGGACTTCTTCGCCGCCGTCGCGGTCGCCGCCTGCGTCGCCGCGCTCATCGCCTTCTGCGCCACGCCCGCGGGCATCGCGACGGCCTTCTTCAGCGTCTCGCCCGCGGCGTCGATGCCCTGCTTCATCATCGCGCCGGCAAGGTTCTTGGCGGCGTCGGTGGCGGTGTCCTTCATCGCGCTCGCGGCGAGTTGCGTGAACTGCTTCGTGAGCGCGCCCCACCACTGCATCGGGTCGACGACGCCCGAGGCCGCGACCGGCTCCGGCTCGGCCTTCGGCTTCGCGGCCTTCGCCGGGGCGGGCGCCGGCGCGGGTTCCGGCTCGGGGGCCGGTTCGACGGCCGGCGCGGGCGAAGGCGCCGCCGCCTTGCCCATCGCGCCGAGGCCGCCCATCGCGTTCTTCGCGGCCTGCATCAGCGCATCCGCGCCGAAGCTCTGCGCCACCGAGCCGGCCGCCGCGGACGCCGCCGAGCCGACCGACGCGACCGGGGCGATCTTCATCGCGTCGCGCAGGTCGGTCATCTGCACGTTCATCGTCTTGAGCGTCGACAGCGTCATGCGCTGCACTTCCATCGCCTGGATCGTCGTGCCGAGCATCTTCGCGTTCTGCTCGAGCCAGAACTGCACCGTCTTCAACTCGTCGATGCGCTTCTGCAGTTCCTCGGGATTGAGCGTCGGCGCGACCCACTGGCCCATGCTCGGCAACGCCGCGCCGGCGTTCTTGACGAGGCCTTGCAGGAAATCGAATCCGGGAACCAGCTTCGCGAAACTCGGAGTGTCGGACATGGAGACCTCGTGGTTGAAACAGTCGGCGCGTGACCGACGATCCTACGCTTCCAGGGGCCGGCGGCGCTAGAACGCGACGCGCTCGACGACGAAGCCCTTGTTGCGCAGCAGCTGCGGCAGGCCGATGTCGCCCGTCATGTGCAGGCTGCCGACCGCCACGAACAGCGACTTGCCCTCGGCATGCCACTGCACGATCTTGTCAGCCATCAGCGGGTTGCGTTCGTCGACGAGCCGGACGAAGTCGGCGCGCTGCGCGTCCGTCTTCAGGCAGTCGCACCACTGCGCATAGGCGGCGAGATCGTCGAGGTCGCCGCGGCGCCAGTCGCCGGCGAGGCGATCGAGCACCCGCGCGCCGTCGCCGCGCTCGAGCTCGTCCAGCACGTCGCGCACGGTGCGCCGCGTCTCGGCGGGGTCGTCGCTCACCAGCAGCGCGAGCTGCGACTCGGGCGTCTCGAGCGCGCGCACCGGGATGTGCTGCACGACGCCGAGGCCGGCGAGCGCCATGTCGATGCCGTAGACCGGCAGCAGGCCGGCGCGGCGCTGGCCCATCAGTTCGACGGTGACGGCGCGCATCTCGGGGCGCAGGCCGGCGACCGACGCCGGGCTGACGCAGGCCGCGGCCATCTGCACGTTCAGCCGCGCGGCGAGGTCGGGCGGCAGCTCGGGCGCGCCGGGCTTGCGCGCGACCAGCCGCTGGTAGCGCGTGATGACGTCGGGGTCGGTGAGGTCGAGCTCCAGCGCGAGCACGTTGCTCGCCGCGAGCGCCGCCTGCACGCGCGGGCCGGGGAACTGCCAGTCGCGGCGCGCGATGTGGATCGTGCCGTAGAGGTAGCTCGTGTGGCCGTCGCGGGTCGCCTTCCACAGGAAGCCGCTGTCGGTGGCGTCGCGCAGCCCGGCGACCCACTCGTCGCGCGTGAGCGGCGGCGGGTCGGGCGGGCAGTCCGCCACGGCGGCGGACGCGGGCTGCGCCGGCGACGCGGCCGCCGTCTCCGCGGTGACCCGCGCGACCGCGAACGGCGCCGATGCCGCCAGCAGCCAGGCCAGCGCCGCGGCGAGCGCGCGCCTCATTCGCATTCCAGCACCTGCTGCTCGATCGCGCCGAAGACGGAGACGTTGTCGCGCTTCATCTCGATGCGGATCACGTCGCCGTACTGCAGGAAGCCCGTCTTCGGCTCGCCCTGCTCGATCGTCTCGATGGCGCGCTTCTCGGCGATGCAGCTGTAGCCCTTCGCCCAGTCCTTGTTGCTGACGGTGCCGCTGCCGACGACCGAGCCGGCGCGCACGTTGCGCGTCTTGGCGAGGTGGGCAATCAGCTGGCCGAAGTGGAAGGTCATCTCGGGGCCGGCGTCGCACTCGCCGACCTTGCGCCCGTTCCAGCTGCATTGCAGCGGCAGGTGCAGGCGGCCGTCGTGCCACGCGTCGCCGAGCTCGTCCGGCGTCACCGCGACCGGGCTGAACGCCGTCGCCGGCTTGCTTTGCAGGAAGCCGAAGCCCTTCGCGAGCTCGGGCGGAATGAGGTTGCGCAGGCTCCAGTCGTTGGCCAGCATCACGAGCCGCACGCCTTCGAGCGCCTGGCCGGGCTGCGCCCCCATCGCGACGTCGCCGGTGATGACGGCGACCTCGGCCTCGAAGTCGATGCCCCAGTCGGTGCTCGCGAAGTGCGCCGGGTCGCACGGGCCGATGAAGTCGTCGCTGCCGCCCTGGTACATCAGCGGATCGCCGAAGAAGCTCTCGGGCATCTCGGCGCCGCGCGCCTTGCGCACCAGCTCGACGTGGTTCAGGTAGGCCGAGCCGTCGGCCCACTGGTAGGCGCGTGGCAGCGGCGCCATGCATTGCTGCGGGTCGAACGGGAACGCATGGCGCGTCTTGCCGTGGTTCAGGGCGACGGACAGGTCCTGCAGCAGCGGCGCGATGAAGTTCCAGTCGTCGAGCGCCTGCTGCAGGCGCGTCGCGATGCCGGTCGCGAAGTGGGCGGTCGAGAGGTCGCGCGAGACGACGACGAGCTGGCCGTCGCGCGATCCGTCTTTGTAAGTGGCGAGTTTCATGTAATGCCCGGTTCGGCGCCGGGGAGTCTGGAGCGGTCGATGCCAGTATTGTCCGATGCGCGCGCTTCGTCTCTGCGGGTTGACGCTGGCCGTCGTCACGGCCCACCTGATCGCCTGGCGGATCGCCGCCGCGGGCTGGGTGCCGCTCGCCTTCGCGCGCGCCGGCGTGCGCTGGATCGTGCTGGGGGCGGCCGTGCCGCGCGACGTAGCCGCGGCGGTGCCGGCGACGCGGCCGCCGCTCGTTCCGGCCGCCGCGCCACCGCCGTCGCCGCCCTCGTTGCAAGCGCTCGCCGAGGCCGCCGTGCCGGCGCGAATGCCAACGCCGCGGACGGCATCGCCCGCCGTGCCGACAACCTCGACACCGTCGACACCGGCGGCAAGGACGCGCACCGCCGCGGCGCCGCGCGCGGGCGACGGGGGCACGGCGCGCCGCGTCGAGGCGCTGGCGCCGCCGCTCGCGACCTACCCGACCCGCGCGCCGCCGACCACGAGCATGCGTTACGTGCTCGTGCAGGCCGACGCGCACGCGCCCGCCCCGGCGCGCGGCACGGCGACGCTCGACTGGCAGCACCACGCCACGAGCTTCTCGCTGCGCGTCGCGTTCGACGCCCTGCGCGCGCCGCCGCGCGAGTGGGTCAGCACGGGCGGGTTCGACGCGGCGGGCGTCGCGCCGCTGCGCCTGGCCGAGCGCGAGCGCGGCCGCGACAAGCGCGCCGTCAACTTCGACCGCGACGCCGGCCGGGTGCGCTTTTCCGGCACGACGCAGGCGCTGCCGCTCGCGCCGGGCACGCAGGATCGTTGGAGCTGGGTCGCGCAATTGGCGGCGATCGCCGAAGCCGCCAGCACGGCGGACGCGCGTCGTCGCCCGGCCGCGCGCGCACCAGCACGGCGCATCCCCGCCGGGACGACGTGGACGATCGCCGTGGCCGGGCTGCGCGGCGAGATGGCGCGCTGGGTGTTCCGCGTGCTGCCCGACGCCACGCTGCCGCCCGAGGCCGGGCCGCAGCGTAACGATTCGTCAGATGAAGAGGCGCGGGCCCCTGCCTTGCTTCATCTGCTGCGTGAACCCGAAAGACCGTACGACCTGCGCATCGAGGCCTGGCTGTCGCCCGCGCTGCACCACCTGCCCGTCGGCCTGCGCATGAGCACGCCGCCGGGGAGCTGGTCGGTCGCGCTGTGGCCCGCGGCCGACGGCGCCGACCCTTGATTTCCCGTCGCGCACGCCCAACTGAGTCTCAATTCAGAAGGATCCCCGTCATGACAACCATGGTCTACAACTCCGATACGTTCGTCGTCGTCGAGCTCGACGTCCCCGTCGCGCCCGGCGCCGGCGACACGCTCGAAGCGAGCGACGCGCCGCTGTCGCGGGGCGGCTACGAGATCGTCGACAAGTTCGCGCGCAAGGAGATCTACCTCGAAGGCGCGATGGCGCAGTTGTTCCGCGAAGGCGTGGAGGAACTCGCGCGCAACGACCCGACGCCCGACCAGGTCGACGAGTTCATCGGCGGCTACACCGGCCTGCCACAGCAGCCGCTCGTGCTGCACTGATCCCGCGCGCGTTCAGCGCGGGATGCGGCGCGCGACGAAGCGCGCGATGAGCGGCCCGCAGAACGCGACGAGGATGAAGCGCGCCGACTGCATCGCCATCACGAAGGGCACGTCCACCGGGCTCGAGCTCGCGATGATGGCGACGGTGTCCGCGCCGCCGGGGCTGGTGGCGAGGTAGGCGGTCAGCGCGTCGACGTGCGCCAGCTTCGCCAGCACGCAGGCGAACAGGCCGCAGATGGCGATCAGCGCCGCGATGCCGGCCAGCACGCGCGGCAGCAACGACGCCGCATGGCGCACGATCTCGCGCGTGAAGCGCAGCCCGATGCTCCAGCCGACGATCGCATAGCAGGCCGCGAGCAGCCACCAGGGCAGCTCGATGCGCATCAGGCCGGTGTCCTGCAGGGCCATGCCGACGAACATCGGCAGCAGGAAGGGCCCGGCGGGGATGCGCGCCTTGAGCGCGACCCACGCGCCGCCGACCGCCAGCACCAGCGTGCCGGCCAGCGCCGCCGGGTCGATCGGCGCGGACACCGGGATCAGGTGCAGCGGCGCGTCGGCGTGCACCGGCACCCACAGGCGCGTGACGGTGGTCGCGACCACGCCCACCATCAGCACGCGCAGGTACTGCATCAACGCGACGAGCCGCACGTCGGCGCCGAAGGATTCGGCCATCAGCACCATCGCCGTGGCGGCACCGGGGAACGAGCCCCAGACGGCCGTCGTGCCGGGCAGCAGCCGCAGGCGTGCCATCGCCCAGCCCAGCACCGCGCTGGCCGCGACCACGGAGCCGACCGACGCGAGGAAGAGCGGCCACGAGCGCCCGATCTCGCCCAGGATCGCCGTCGGGATGGTGCGCGCGATCATGCAGCCGACGATCGCCTGCGCGAAGACGAACGCCACCGGCGGGACGCGGATCGCCGTCCCGCGCACCGCGAACAGGATCGCCGCGGCGATCGGCCCGAGCAGCAACGCCGCCGACACGTGCAGCGACTTCAGCACCGCGACGCCCGCGATCGACAGCGCCAGCAGCGCGACGGCCTGCCGCAACGAGGCCCGGCCGACGATGCCCGGCGGGGGCAGCGCGGCGGCGGAGCCGGGATCGGACAGCGGCGCGGTCACGAGATTGCAACTTTCATGAGGATCGACTCATGAATTATCGCCGCTTTCCGTGACGGCCGACCTGTCGTGGTAATCCATCCGCGCGTTTTCGGCGTTCGCGGGCGCGCAATGTGTCCGGATCGTCAACTTTCCGCTCAGGTTTGGTCCGCGATCACCGAAACAGGATTCAGTGTCTTCCCGTCCTTGGCGACGATCACCGGAATCGACGTGTCCTTCAACCTGGCCTGGCCTCTCTGCGCCCTCACGGTGCTCACCGGCATGCTGACGTTCGCGATGCTGGGCTGCTCCCTGCGCCGCATGCGCTCGCGCGACCGCGTGACGGTGTGGGCGTGGTGGATCGGCGGGGTCTGCGCGGTCGGCAGCGGGCTGTGGGTGTCGTGGACGTTCGGCCTCGCGGCGCTGGTGCCCGACGACGCGTCGCTCGCGCTGCAGATGGCGCCCGCGCCGCTCGGCGCGATGGCGGCGGTGGGTGGCGTGCTGGTCGCGGCGCTGCACCTGGTCGGCCGGCTCGACCGCCAGGAACGCCTGCGCATCGCCGCCCACGCCGCGCTGCTCGCCGCCGGCTGGGGCGCGATGTTCGAGTTCGCGCGGCGCAGCCTCGCGATCGGCAACGCCGACGCCGGCCGCTTCGTGCCGGTGGTCGCCACGCCCGCGCTGGCCGACGGCCTGCCGACGATCGCCGCGGCGCTGCTGCTGGTGGCCGCGGGCTGCGCGGCGTCGCTCTGGTTCGTCTTCGGCCGCTTCTGGCGCGGCCGCGACCGGCCGCTGGCGCGCCTGTGGGTGAGCGCGGCGGTGATGTCGGCCACGCATTCAACCGCGACACTGATGGCGCTGCACGCGCTGCGCATCGCGCTGCCCTCGCCCGAGCTCGCCGCCACGGCCGTCCGCGCCGGCGTGAGCGCGGGCACGCTGATGATGATCTGCGGCGTGATGGCGATGGTCGTCGTCATCGGCCTCGTCTGCTCGTGGCTCGACTCGCGCGCGCACGAACGCAACCGGCTGCTCGCATCCTCGCTCAGCGACGCCAACCGCAAGCTGCACGACCAGGCGCACTCCGACCCGCTGACGCGCATGCCCAACCGGCTGATGTTCGAGGATCGGATGAAGAAGGCGCTGGCGCGCGCCGGGGCGCGGCCCGAGCCGTGCGCGCTCGCGGTGCTGTTCATCGACCTCGACGGCTTCAAGCCGGTCAACGATTCCTTCGGCCACGTCGCCGGCGACGCCGTGCTGCGCGAGATCGGCCGGCGGCTGCAGGCCGTCGCCCGGCCCGAGGACACGGTCGCGCGCGTCGGCGGCGACGAGTTCCTGATGATGCTGGTCAAGCCCGGCCACGAGGCGGTGGCGGCGTCGATCGCGTAGCGCGTGCTGGCGACGCTCGGCGAGCCGATGACGCTGCCCAACGCGGTGACGGTCAACCTGTCCGGCTCGATCGGCATCGTGATGTACCCGGAGCACGGGCCGGCCTCGAAGCTGATCGCCAACGCCGACGCCGCGATGTACGCCGCCAAGCGCGCCGGCGGCTCGACCTACGCGTTCTTCGAGCCGCGCATGGAGCTCGACGCGCGCGAGCAGCTCGCGCTGCAGGCCGACCTGCGGCTGGCGATCGACCGCCACGAGCTGCAGCTCTACTACCAGCCCAAGATCGACGGCAAGTCGGGCCAGATCACCGGCGTCGAGTCGCTGCTGCGCTGGCAGCACGCCGTGCGCGGGTTCGTGCCGCCGGGCCTGTTCATCCCGATCGCCGAGCGCTTCGGCCTGATCGGCACGATCGGCAACTGGGTCATCGACGAGGCCTGCCGCCAGTTGCGCGAGTGGAACCGCCAGGGCCTGCGCATGCGCGTGGCCGTCAACCTCTCGGTGCACCAGCTGCGCCAGGAAGACCTCGTGCAGCGCGTGCGGCTGGCGGTCGAGCACTTCGGCGTCGACCCGCAGCTGCTCACCTTCGAGATCACCGAATCCGTCGCGATGGAGGACACGCAGGAGACGATGCGCGCCTTCGCGCAGCTCTCGAGCGTCGGCGTGAGCCTGTCGATCGACGACTTCGGCACCGGCTACTCGAGCCTCGCCTACCTGCGCAAGCTGCCCGCCAAGCAGCTCAAGATCGACCAGAGCTTCGTGCAGGACCTCGGCTCGAGCCAGGACGCGCTGGCCGTGGTCGACGCCGTCATCCGGCTCGCGCACGCGCTCGGACTGCGCGTGGTGGCCGAGGGTGTCGAGACCGTGCGCCAGCGCGACATCCTCCTGAGCCTGCACTGCGACGAGCTGCAGGGCTACCTGTTCGCGCGCCCGATGGCGGCGCGCATGTTGACGCTGTGGGCGATGGGCGAGTCGCACCCCGCGCCGCACGCCGCGGACCAGGCACCGCAGAGCCGCGCGGACTTCCGCTCGTCGCTGTTCATGGATGTCGACGTGGACGCCGCGGGCGACACCCACGCCGGCGCGCTGCGCTGAAGACGGCGCTCGCCGGCGGGCCTTGCCGCACCGCGAACGCAGGCGGCCGCCCGCGTCCTTAAAATGCGCGCATGAGCCATCCCATCGCCTACACGCGCGGCGCCGCGCTGCCCGAGCTGCTGAAGAAGCGCATCGTGATCATCGACGGCGCGATGGGCACGATGATCCAGCGCTACAAGCTGCAGGAAGCCGACTATCGCGGCGACCGCCTGCCCGATCATCCGAAGGACGTGAAGGGCAACAACGAGATGCTGCAGCTGACGCGGCCCGACGTGCTGCGCGAGATCCACTCGCAGTACCTGGCCGCCGGCGCGGACATCATCGAGACGAACACCTTCGGCGCCACCTCGGTCGCGCAGGAGGACTACGGCCTCGCGCACCTCGCGCGCGAGATGAACGTCGCCGCCGCGCGCCTCGCCCGCGAATGCGCCGACCAGTACTCGACGCCCGACAAGCCCCGCTTCGTCGCCGGCGCGCTGGGCCCGACGCCGCGCACCGCCAGCATCAGCCCGGACGTCAACGACCCCGGCGCGCGCAACGTCCACTTCGACGAGCTGCGCGCCTCGTACCGCGAGCAGGCCGAAGGCCTGATCGAGGGCGGCGCCGACCTGTTCCTCGTCGAGACGATCTTCGACACGCTCAACGCCAAGGCCGCGATCTTCGCGCTCGACGAACTGATGGACGAGACGGGCGTGCGCCTGCCGGTGATCATCTCGGGCACCGTCACCGACGCCTCCGGCCGCATCCTGTCGGGCCAGACCGTGACCGCGTTCTGGCACTCGGTGCGCCACGCGCGCCCGATCGCGATCGGCCTGAACTGCGCGCTCGGCGCCGCGCTGATGCGGCCGTACATCGAGGAGCTCGCCAAGGTCGCGGGCGACACGTTCGTCAGCTGCTACCCGAACGCCGGCCTGCCCAACCCGATGAGCGACACCGGCTTCGACGAGACGCCTGAAGTCACCGGCGCGCTGATCGAGGAGTTCGCGAAGTCCGGCTTCCTCAACATCGCCGGTGGCTGCTGCGGCACGACGCCCGACCACATCGGCGAGATCGCGCGCCGCGTGAGCGCGTACCGGCCGCGTGGGGTGCGGGATCCGCTGTTCAGCGGGCTCGTCGCGGCCTGAAGCTCAGGCCATCTTCTCCAGCGCATCCAGGTTCGGCCGCACCTTCACCTGCGCCGGCGGCACCGCGCCGGTGACGGCGAAGTCGGGCAGCTTGGTGTTGCGCAGCGCGGGCACCGCGAGCGGCATGCCGCTGCGGCTGACGAGGCTGGCGACGATCGGCGTCTTCGCGACCGGCGTGCGGCGCAGCACCAGCGCGATCTCGCCGCAGTGCAGCTTGACCCAGACGCCCGGCGGATAGAGGCCCAGCGTGCGGATCAGGGCCTGGCCGGCCTCGTCGGTCATGCCGCCTTCGTCCAGCAGCGCGACCTGGGCGGCCGCCGTCGCGGACGACGCCGGGCGGCTCTTGCGCGGGCTCAGGCGCGCCGCGTAGCGGTCGGCGCGGCGGATCAGGCGCGCGATCAGCTCGCCGGGCGAGCGGCCGGCGACCGGGCCGGCGGGTGCGTCGTGGTGATGGCGCACGGCGTGCAGCCACAACGCGTCCTCGACGCCGATCGCGGCCAGCAGTTCGGCCGAGCGCTCGGCGTGATCCCGCAACGCGCCCTTCTGGCTGTCGCTGAGCGCGGCGCTCTGGCGCGCCATCTCGTCCTGCGTGGTCGTGAACGAGACGTTCATCGTCAGCGCGGCGAGCGTCAGCGGGTCGTGCCAGTCGGCGTTCCAGCCGGGCAGCACGCCGCAGGCCATCGAGGCCAGCACGCAGACGAACAGGCTGTGGTTGGCGCTGTAGTCCTGGAATTCGTTGCTCGCGTCGTGCATCAGCCGCATCAGCGCGCGGTCGGGGCTGCGCTCGACCAGCGTGACCACGTCGTCGCGCAAGGCGCGCAGGCGCGTCACCCAGTCGGCACCGCGCGGGTCGACCAGCAGCAGGCGCAGGCGCATCTGCAGGTTGGGCCAGTCGAGCGGGTGGTCGATGGCGCGGGGCGCCGCGGACGGGTTGGCCATCGACGTGTAGTCCGGCGCGGCGCTCGCGATGCGCCCGAGCGCGACGTCCTGGCGCAGCATCTGGTCGAGCTGGCCGGTGAAGGCGCGGCGCACCGACTCCGACTCGGAGGTGTCGATGTACAGCTGGCGCGTGCGCAGGATCTGGAGCTGCTTTTCCGTCTGGATCATCGCCCCGCGCGCGAGCAGGACGGCGCCCGAGCCGTCGCGCACCGAGAACGGGAGCGGGCGGCCGATGCGCAAGCCTTCGGAAGAGAGAGGAACGACCTTCATGTGACGTGGTGGCACTAAAGAGACTGTCAGATCCGGAATATCGGCCTTACGAAGCCTCGCCTTGAGGCCCCGAACCTACAATTTGGCACATGCCCTCTGTCAAATCCGTCGAATCCGTCACGTCGGCCGGCAATCCGCCGCCGATGAAGCTGTCCGGCCTCGAGCCGGTCAGCCTCGATCCCGGCCACCTGTTCGTCAACATCGGCGAACGCACCAACGTCACCGGCTCGAAGGCGTTCGCGCGGATGATCCTGGCGGGCGAATTCGAGAAGGCGCTCGCGGTCGCGCGCCAGCAGGTCGAGAACGGCGCGCAGATCATCGACGTCAACATGGACGAGGCGATGCTCGACAGCCAGGCGGCGATGGTGCGCTTCCTGAACCTCGTGGCCAGCGAGCCCGAGATCGCGCGCGTGCCGGTGATGGTCGACTCGTCGAAGTGGAGCGTGATCGAGGCCGGCCTGAAGTGCCTGCAGGGCAAGGGCATCGTCAACTCGATCTCGATGAAGGAAGGCGTCGACGAGTTCAAG
>JASLEM010000302.1 GCA_030151165.1 Burkholderiaceae bacterium | reverse complement strand
CCCCGGCGCCGCAGGTGGCGGGGCCGGAGCGGCGGGGCGCGGCGCGGGCGCCGGGGCGGAGAAGACGGGGGCGACCGCGGTCGAGCCCGGCTGGGCGGCGGTGTTGCGGCCCGGCGGGTCGATCAGCAGCGTGTACGAGCGCGTCAGGCGGCCGGTGTTCCACTGGAAGTCGACGATGACGTCGACGAACGGCTCCTGCACGATCTTGTCGCTGGTGAGCACGAGGACGGGCCGGCCGTCCGCGCGACGCTGCAGCGCGATCGTGGCGCCGCTCAGCACCGGGTTGTATTCGACGCCGGAAGCCTTGAAAGCGTCGGCCGAAGCGAGGCTCACGCGCAGCGAAGAGGATTCTTCGGCGTTGAGGCTCGTCACTTCGATTTCAGCGCGCAGGGCTTCGCCGAGCACGGATTGCACGTTCACGCGCCCCAGCCCCAGCGCGGACGCACCGGTGGACAGGAGGATCATGGCGGCAGCGGCCATGAGGTTCAGCGCGCGCCCTTTGGCGACCAACGAGCGATTCTTCAATTCGTCTCCCGAACGCAAATCGGCGATCTCGTGGAGATCGCCTTGAATGACAAGTCCTTCGACCTGTTCATCGGTATCCGATGCGCCCAATAAAGGCCTGCGCGCATCAGGGAAAAGACCATAGCATCACGCAGATACGCTGACAAGCTCAAGCAAAGAGTCAAGTGTGGCGCTTCTGCAGCGACTGGAACAGCGGAACAGTTCGAATATTCTCGCACTGCTGCGCCGGGTTTAGACCCGCGCAGGCGCGCATTTTGCCTGCGTCCCGCCCCTCCGCGCGTGGAGAGTTACCCCGAAATACTCGAATAAGCCACGCACGGGCCAAATCCGGCGAGGCCAAAGCCCCGCAGAGTGGTAACAAAGTATTTCGACGCGCCGCGCATGCGCCCGGACGACTCCCGTCGTCCGGCACCGATGCGGCCGCGCCGGGCGGCGCGGCGTTTCAGCGAGTTACTTGTCGAGCAGAATCCGCAACATGCGGCGCAGCGGCTCGGCGGCGCCCCACAGCAATTGGTCGCCGATCGTGAAAGCGCCGAGATACTCCGGCCCCATCGCGAGTTTGCGCAGGCGCCCCACGGGAATGGTCATCGTGCCGGTAACGGCGACCGGCGTCAGGCCGGCCAGCGTCGCCTCGCGATTATTCGGGACGACCTTCACCCACGCGTTGTCGGCGGCAATCATCGCCTCGATGTCGGCGAGCGGCACGTCCTTCTTCAGCTTGAAAGTCAGCGCCTGGCTGTGGCAGCGCATCGCGCCCACGCGCACGCAGAAACCGTCGACCGGCGTAGCCGCCGTCCCGAAACCCTCGCCGCGGCCGAGAATCTTGTTGGTTTCGGCCATGCCCTTCCATTCTTCCTTGGTCATGCCGTTCCCGAGATCCTTGTCGATCCAGGGAATCAGCGAACCACCGAGCGGCACGCCGAAATTCTTCGTTTCCTCGGCCGACAGCGAACGCTGGGTGGCCGCGACCAGGCGGTCGATCTCGAGGATCGAGCTCTTCGGGTCGTCGAGCAGCGCGCGCACGGACGCGTTCAGCGTGCCGTACTGCGTCAACAGCTCGCGCATGTGCTGCGCGCCGCCGCCGGACGCCGCCTGGTAGGTCTGCGTGCTCATCCATTCGACGAGCCCCGCCTTGTAGAGCGCGCCGACGCCCATCAGCATGCAGCTGACGGTGCAGTTGCCGCCGGCCCAGGTGCGGCCGCCCTTGGCGAGCGCGTCCTGGATCACCGGCATGTTGACGGGGTCGAGGATGATGACCGCGTCGTCCTTCATGCGCAGCGTGGACGCCGCGTCGATCCAGTGGCCGTTCCAGCCCGCCGCGCGCAGCTTCGGGTAGACCTCGGTCGTGTAGTCGCCGCCCTGGCAGGTGATGACGATGTCGCAGCGCTTGAGCGCGCCGATGTCGAACGCGTCCTGCAGCGTCGTCTCGTTCTTCGCCTGCGCCGGCGCCTGGCCGCCGACCGCGCTGGTCGAGAAGAACAGCGGCTCGATCAGGTCGAAGTCGCCCTCTTCCTGCATCCGATCCATCAGCACGGAGCCGACCATGCCGCGCCAGCCTACGAGTCCTACCAATGCCATTTCGATTCGCCTCTTGCGTGACCGAGCACGCGTCAACTGCCTGGAAAAGAGGACTCCTCGCGGAGTCTTCGCCTGTCCTGCTTCCCGCCCCGCGACTCGCGTCGCCGGGGTCTGTCTTGGAGGAAGCAGGGGCGAAACGGGACGGAGCGTCAGCTCGTGGTTTTGGTGATCGTGGTGGTTTTCGCGGTCGAGATCGCCGCGACGACGGCGTCGCCCATCTCGCGCGTGCCCACCGTGCGCGTGCCAGCGGACGCGATGTCCACCGTGCGCAGCCCCGCGCCCAGCACCGCGCTCACCGCCGACTCGATGCGGTCGGCGGCTTCGGCTTGCTGGAGTGAGTAGCGGAGCATCATGGCGGCAGACAATATTGTAGCCAGAGGGTTCGCAATCCCCTTGCCCGCGATGTCCGGCGCGCTGCCGTGGCTCGGTTCGTAGAGCCCCTTGTTGTTCGCGTCCAACGACGCCGACGGCAGCATGCCGATCGAGCCGGTCAGCATCGCGGCCTC
>JASLEM010000290.1 GCA_030151165.1 Burkholderiaceae bacterium | reverse complement strand
CGTGTCGTCGTCGATGCCGCACCAGAGCGACCTCGCGATGCAGGCGTGGAACATGCCGGCGCTGCACCCGGCCAACGTCGCGGAATACCTCGAATTCGGCCTGTACGGCTGGGCGCTGTCGCGCTTCTCGGGCGCGTGGGTCGGCTTCAAGGCGATCTCGGAAGTGGTCGAGTCGGGCATGACGGTCGACCTCGACGCCGTGCCGATCGACTTCACGCTGCCGGTCGACTTCACGCCGACGCAGGATCTGCATGTCCGTTCGGTCGACCTGCCGTCGCTGGTGCTCGAATCGCGCCTGGCCGAGAAGATGGACGCCGTGCGCGCGTTCGCGAAGGTCAACTCGGTCGACAAGCACATCGTCTCGAACCCGAATGCGACGCTGGGCATCATCACCGTCGGCAAGGCGCACTACGATTTCCTCGAGGTGCTGCGGCGCCTCGAGCTCGACCCGAACGCGCTCGCCGCGGCGGGCGTGCGCATCTACAAGGTCGGCCTCGTGTTCCCGCTCGAGCCGACGCGCATCGCCGAGTTCGCGCGCGGTCTCGAGGAAATCCTCGTGATCGAGGAGAAGGCGCCGGTCGTCGAGCGCCAGCTGAAGGACCAGCTGTACGGCCTGCCCGACTCGCAACGCCCGCGCATCGCCGGCAAGACGCGGCCGGACGGCACGCCGCTGCTGTCGGCGCTCGGCGAGCTGCGGCCGTCGCGCATGATGCAGGTGATCGCCGACTGGCTTGCGCGCCTGAACCCGGCGCTCGACCGCCGCCACCTCGTCACCGACTTCACGATGCCCTGCCTGCTGCACAACGCGGCCGACGCCGTGAAGCGCCAGCCGTACTTCTGCTCCGGCTGCCCGCACAACACGTCGACGAAGGTGCCCGAGGGCTCGCGCGCGCTGGCCGGCATCGGCTGCCACTTCATGGCGAGCTGGATGGAGCGCGACACCAGCGGCCTGATCCAGATGGGCGCCGAGGGCGTCGACTGGGCCGCGCATTCGCGCTTCACCAACGAGAAGCACGTCTTCCAGAACCTGGGCGACGGCACGTACTACCACTCGGGGTATCTGGCGATCCGCCAGGCGATCGCGGCGAAGGCGACGATCACCTACAAGATCCTCTACAACGACGCCGTCGCGATGACGGGCGGCCAGCCGGTCGACGGCTCGCTGTCGGTGCCCGAGATCGCGCGCCAGGTCGAGGCGGAGGGCGCGAAGCGCGTGGTCATCGTCAGCGACGACATCCGCCCGCACCGCGAGCACGCGACGCTGTTCCCGCAAGGCACGACGTTCCACCCGCGCGAGGAGATGGACGCCGTCCAGCGCGAGTTGCGCGAGGTCGCGGGCGTCACCGTGCTGATCTACGACCAGACCTGCGCCGCCGAGAAGCGCCGGCGCCGCAAGAAGAAGGAATATCCGGATCCGCCGCAGCGCATCTTCATCAACGAGGCCGTCTGCGAAGGCTGCGGCGACTGCGGCCAGGCGTCGAACTGCCTCAGCGTGATCCCGGTCGAGACCGACTGGGGCCGCAAGCGCCACATCGAGCAGAGCTCCTGCAACAAGGATTATTCCTGCGTCAACGGCTTCTGCCCGAGCTTCGTCACGGTGACGGGTGCGACGCTGAAGAAGCGCGTCGGCTCGGGCTTCGACCAGGCGCGCCTCGCCGCCGAGATCGAGCGCATCGGCCGCCCCGCGCGCTGGAACTGGACGGGGCCGTTCGACATGCTCGTCACCGGCGTCGGCGGCACGGGCGTCGTCACGGTCGGCGCGCTGATCACGATGGCCGCGCACCTCGAGGGCAAGCAGGCCTCGGTGCTGGACTTCATGGGCTTCGCGCAGAAGGGCGGCGCGGTGCTGTCGTTCGTGCGCGTGGCGCCGACGGCCGACCAGCTGAACCAGGTGCGCATCGACACCCAGCAGGCCGACGTGCTGCTCGCCTGCGACATGGTGGTCGGCGCGTCCGACGATGCGCTCGCGACCGTCAAGAACGGCCGCACCACGATCCTCGCGAACACGCACGAGATCGCCACCGCCGCCTTCGTCCGCAACCCGGACGCGACGATGCACTCGCCGCAGCTGATCGAGAAGCTGCGCCACGCGGCCGGCGACGAGCGCGTGCAGCTCGTCGACGCGCAGTCGCTCGCGCAGGAGCTGATGGGCGACACGATGCCGTCCAACATCATCATGCTCGGCGCGTGCTGGCAGCGCGGGCTGGTGCCGGTGTCGCATCAGTCGCTGATGCGCGCGATCGAGCTGAACAACGTGGCGGTCGACGCCAACAAGACCGCCTTCGCGATCGGCCGCCTGGCCGTGACCGATCCGACGTCGTTCAAGCGCATCATGGGCGCCGACCAGCCGCCGGAAGACCTGTCGGCCAAGCAGTCGCTGTTCGGCCCGACCGGGCTGGTCGAGCGCCGCGTCGAGTTCCTGACCGCCTACCAGGGCGCGCCGCTCGCCGCGCGGTTCCGCGCACTGGTCGAGGCCGTGCATGCGCGCGAGCAGGCCATCGGCGTCGCGGGCGCGCCGCTGACGATGATCGTCGCGCAGCAGTTCTCGCGGCTGCTCGCGATCAAGGACGAGTACGAGGTCGCGCGCCTCTACACCGACGGCAGTTTCGCGAAGTCGCTCGCCGAGCAGTTCGACACGGTCGGCAGGATGGAATTCCACATGGCCCCGCCGCTGCTCGCGCGCCCGGGCCCGAACGGCCGTCCGCGGAAGATGAAGATCGGCCCGTGGCTGATGCCGGCGCTGCGCGTGCTCGCGAAGTTCAAGGGCCTGCGCGGCAGCGTCCTCGACCCGTTCGGCCACACGAAAGAACGCCGGCTCGAACGCGAACTCGCGCGCGACTACGAGGCGATGCTGCGCGACCAGATCCTGCCGATGCTCACCGCCGACAACCACGCCCTCGCGCAACAGATCGCCCGCGTGCCCGAACGGATCCGCGGCTACGGCCACGTGAAGCTGGGCAACCTCGCGACCGGCCGCGCGCAATGGCGCGTGCTCCTCGACCAATGGCACGGCCGCGGCGGCGACGGCGCGTCGAAGCCGACGGCGGCGGAGCGGGGGCGGGTGATTCCGATCAGCGTGGCGTGAGCGCGCGATCCAGGCGCCGAGCCTGAATCGGCGAGAGGATCAGACTCGGTTAACGGGACTGCCTCGCGACGTAGTCGCGCAGTACGCTGTCCATGCGCGCTTGCCAACCTTCGCCGGTCGAGCGAAAGAAGGCCAGCACCTCGGGGCTGTAGCGGACGGACACCAGCTGCTTCCTGTTGTCGATCTTAGGACGCCCCCGCAGCGCTCGCAGCGGAACCATCGCCTGAAGTTGTTCGTCGGTCAGGGGTTGGGCGTCCGGATCGGACAGTGCCGCGGAACGAATCGCCGCATCTTCTTCGGGCGTCGGGACCAGGATCTTCGGTCGCTTAGCAGTTTTCGACATAGTGCTTCACCTCTCGGCGCTCCGCGCGGCGCAGGCTGATGATTCGCCTGATCTCGCCGCGCTCCACGAACGCCACGTAGTAAAGGGTGTGAGTGCGAGGAGCCAACGCGATCATCCGCAACTCCTCGTACTCGAAACGCTCATCGATCCACACCAGCGCGGCATCCCAATCGAGCTGGTCGGCCAGTGCCAACGATACCCCGTGCTTGGCGATGTTGGCGGCGTCCTTCGCAGGGTCGAATTCGATGAGCACTATTTATTGTAGCTACGATAAATAGCCGGCTCAAGCCCCGAAGTTTCAGCTTCCGCCCCAGCCGAACACCCAGCTCGCCTTCCCCCGCGTCGCTTCGATCCGCCGCGCATTCGGCTCGTCCGTCCCCGCCACCCACGCCTCGGCGTCCGCGCGGCTGCGGCCGAAGTGTTCGTGGCGGCGGGTGAGGCGGTCGACGCGCAGGGTGTCGTCGACGTCGACGTACCAGGATTCGTCGAGCAGCGCGGCGACGCGGGCCCACGGGCCGTCGTCGAGCAGCAGGTAGTTGCCTTCCGTGATCACGAGGCGCGTCTGCGGGAAGACGGGGATCGCGCCGGCGATGGGTTCCTCGATCTCGCGGCGGAACTCGGGCGCGTAGACGATGTCGTCGCCCTGGTGGCGCAGGCGATCGAGCAGCGCGACATAGCCGGCGCTGTCGAAGGTGTCGGGCGCGCCCTTGCGCGCGCCGCGGCCGAGCCGGGCCAGTTCGACGTTCGCGAGGTGGAAGCCGTCCATCGGCACGACCTGCGACACGTCCGGGAACGCCTGCTGCAGCGCGGCCGCGAGCGTCGACTTGCCGGCCCCCGGCGCGCCGACCAGCCCCAGCAGCACGCGCCGGTCGCCGGCCAGCAGCGAGCGCAGGCGCGCGAGGGCGGGTTCGGGAGCGGCGGGCGGGAGCGTGGTCGTCATGGCGGGTGGGCTTTCGTGTCGGAGGTCGGTGCCGGAGGTGCGGGACGGCGATCCGCGGCACAGGCCCGGATTGTCAACCTTGCCTCATTTCGACGCACTGCCCGGCGGGAGTCCCCCCAGGCGACAGCCCGCGACGCTACACTGCGCCTCCCGGAGTGCGTCGCAGGCCCGGCCAGTCGTCGCGCCCGCGGTGCCCGCCATCGAAGGAGTCGTTCCCTTGAAAAAGCTGTCCAGCGCGCTCGCGCTCGTTGCCGCCCTCGCCGGCGGTGCCGCCCACGCGGCGTCCGTCGTGTGGAACCAGGGTTTCGGTACCGGTTCCACCGGCCTCGACTGGAGCGACCAGTCGAACGGCCAGAACATGACCGACTCGGTGACGCTGGGCCAGTCGACATACATCACCGGCTACACCTTCTACACGGCGTCGGACCTGAGCAGCGACACCGGCAGCCACGACTTCCAGCTGAAGCTGCTCAGCAACCGCTACACGATCCCGGCCAACGGCAACCAGTACGAGAACGAGCCGTACCGGATGCTGACGTCGATCGGCGTCGGCTTCACCAGCATCACGCAGGTCTGCAGCGCCTGCGTGCTGGGCCAGGCCGACCCCGGCGATCCGGCGAGCCCGTTGATCCCCGAGTGGGACGCTTACGCGCTCACCTTCACGTTCGCGCCGATCAAGGTGCAGGCCGGCCAGACCTTCTGGATCGGGCTGTCGGGCAACGGTTTCGACGCGGACATGGTCTCCGTCCTCGGCGACCAGGACAACTCGATGGGCCAGCTGCTGGGCGACAACTTCCAGGTCATCGCGAACGGCGCGCACGGCGAATACATCCCGGGCGACCAGATGTTCCAGCTGATCGGCGCGCCCGTGCCCGAGCCGGCCAACCTCGCGCTGATGGGCGCCGGGCTCGCGCTCGTGGGGCTGCTCGCGGCGCGCCGTCGCCGCGCCTGACGCGTCCACCGCGCCCGTAAAAAAGCCTCCGCATGCGGAGGCTTTTTCGTTTCGGCCGCCCTCGCGCGCGTGACGCGCACGGGGGCGTCGCGCGATCGATCACCAGAGGCGGATGCGATCCGCCGGCGCCTTCCACATGCCGTCGCCCGGCTTGGTGCCGAACGCGTCGTGGAACGCATCCGCGTTGATCACCGTGCCGTCGGCGCGGAACTCGCCGGGCGAGTGCGGATCGGTCGTCAGCAGGTTCAGCGACTGCTCCGGGCGCGTCTTCGTGCGCCAGACCTGCGCGAAGCCGTAGAAGAAGCGCTGCGGGCCGCTGAGCCCGTCGATGACCGGCGACGGCTTGCCGGCGAGCGAGATCTGCCACGCCTTGTACGAGATCTGCAGGCCCGACAGGTCGGCGATGTTCTCGCCCAGCGTCAGCTTGCCGTTGAGGTGCTGGCCCGGGATCGGCGAGTAGCCCTCGTACTGCGCGACCAGGCGCGACGTGATCGCGTCGAAGGCCTTGCGGTCGTCGTCGGTCCACCAGTTGCGCAGCTTGCCGTCGCCGTCGAACTGGCTGCCGTGGTCGTCGAAGCCGTGGCTGATCTCGTGGCCGATGACCGCGCCGATCGCGCCGTAGTTGACCGCGTCGTCCGCGTTCGCGTTGAAGAACGGCGGCTGCAGGATCGCGGCCGGGAAGACGATCTCGTTGAAGTTCGAGTTGTAGTACGCGTTGACCGTCTGCGGCGTCATGCCCCACTCGGTGCGGTCGACCTTGCCGCCGACGCGCACGATGTCGCGGTGGTAGTGGAACGCCGCGCCGCGGTCGGTGTTGCCGACGGCGTCGCCGGGGCGGATCTCGAGCGCCGAGTAGTCGCGCCACTGGTCGGGGTAGCCGATCTTGACGGTGTACTTCGACAGCTTCTCGTGCGCCGCGGCCTTCGTCGACGGCGACATCCAAGTCAGCCCGTCGATCGACGTCGAGTACGCCTTCAGCAGGTTCGCGACCAGCGCCTGCATGCGCGCGCGGTACGCGGGCGGGAAGTAGCGCGCCACGTAGAGCTGGCCCGTCGCCTCGCCGAGCGGCGCGTTCATCGCCAGCACGGCCTGCTGCCAGCGCGGCAGCGGCTGCTTCAGGCCTTCGATGGCCGCGCCGTGGAACGCGAAGCTCGCGTCGCGGAACGGCGCCGGCAGCACGTTGGCGTCGCTGTCGAGGCGGCGCGCCTTCAGGTACAGGCGCCACGACGCGAGCGGCTCCGACTGCACGAGCCCGGCGATCGCCGTCACGTACGTCGGCTGCGCGACGACCACGCTGGAGCCCGCCGGCAGCTGCGCCTGTGCCGCGAACGCCGGCCAGTCGACGCCGGGCGCGAGCGTGGCGAGCTGGTCGGGCGTCTTCGGGTTGTAGGTCTTCTGCGGGTCGCGCGAGTCGGCGCGCGGCCACTGCACCTGCGCGATCTTCGTCTCGAGCGCCATCACCTGGGCGGCGTGCGCGGCGGCGTCGGCGTCGCCCGACAGCGTGAACAGCTTGACGAGGTAGGCCACGTAGGCCGCGCGCGCCGCGGCGAAGCGGGCGTCGTCCTTCAGGTAGTAGTCGCGGTCGGGCAGGCCCAGGCCGGACTGGCGCAGCGTGGCGACCTCCAGCGTCGGGTCGAGCGCGTCGGCGTCGGTGTCGACGTAGATCGGCACGAGCGCGACGTCGCGCGGGCGCACGAAGCCTTCCCAGCGGCCCATCAGCGCGACCAGCGCCTTCGTGTCGGCGACGGCGTCGACCTCCTTCAGCGCCGGCAGGATCGGCGCGAGGCCGGCCTTGTCGATCGCGTCGACGTCGACGAAGGCCGAGTAGAAGTCGTCGATCTTCTGCGCGTTCGAGCCGGCCGCGGGATGCGTGCCGTGCAGCGCCTCGACGACCGTCCTGACCTGTTCGTCGCTGCGGTCGCGCAGCTCGAGGAAGGTGCCCCAGCGCGACTTGTCGGCGGGGATCGGGGTGTCGCGCGCCCAGGTGCCGTTCATCGCGAGGTACAGGTCGTCCTGCGGGCGCACCTTCGGATCCATGCCGTGGCGGTCGATGCCGCTGCCGGCGGTCGGCAGGCTGGTCGCGATGGAGGCCGCGTTGCTGCCCGGGCCGGAGATGCGGGTGACGGTGGTGGTGGTCGCGGTCGACGTCGTGGTGGTCGTCGCGCCTTGCGCCAGCGCGGCGTTGCAGGCCAGCGCGACGGCGGCCGCCAGCGTGGCGGCACGGAAGGGGGTGGGAGTCATCGACAAGTCCTCGGGCGGAGTGGCTGGAAAGAGGGAGATCCGGAAACGAAAAAGGGCCGGCAAGGCGCAGGCCCTCGTCGAAGAAGGCGCGCCGCCGGCGGCGCGCCCCTCCGGCTTACCAGAGGCGCAGGCGGTCCGCCGGCGCCTTGTACATGGCGTCGCCCGGCTTGGTGCCGAACGCGGCGTGGAAGCCGTCGCTGTTGATGGCGGCGCCGTTCGCGCGGAATTCCGGCGGCGAGTGCGGGTCGATCGTGACGAGCTGCAGCGCGCGCGCCTCGCGCACCTTCTCGCGCCAGGCCTGCGACCAGCCGAGGTAGAAGCGCTGCTCGCCCGTCAGGCCGTCGATCACCGGCGACGGCTTGCCGTCGAGCGTGCCCTCGTAGGTCTTGAACGCGATCTGCAGGCCGGACAGGTCGGCGATGTTCTCGCCCAGCGTCTGCTTGCCGTTGACGTGCTGGCCGGGGATCGGCGAGTAGCCGTCGTACTGCGCGACCAGCTTGCTCGTGATGCCCTGGAAGGCCTTCAGGTCGGCCGCCGTCCACCAGTTGCGCAGCTTGCCGTCGCCGTCGTACTGGCTGCCCTGGTCGTCGAAGCCGTGGCTGATCTCGTGGCCGATGATGGCGCCGATCGCGCCGTAGTTGGCGGCGTCGTCGGCGCGCATGTCGAAGAACGGCGGCTGCAGGATGGCGGCCGGGAAGACGATCTCGTTCTTGGTCGGGTCGTAGTAGGCGTTGACCGTCTGCGGCGTGATGTCCCACTCGGTGCGGTCGACCGGCTTGCCGTTGCGCACCACTTCGCGGTGGTATTCGAAGCGCGACGCGCGCACGTCGTTGCCGACCGGGTCGCCGGCCTTGACCTCGAGCGCGCTGTAGTCGCGCCAGACGTCCGGGTAGCCGATCTTCACGCCGTACTTGGCGAGCTTCTCGTGCGCCGCGGCCTTGGTCGTCGGCGTCATCCAGGTGAGGTTGTCGATCGACGTCGAATACGTCTTCAGCAGGTTGTTGACCAGCTCGACCATCCGCGCCTTGTATGCCGGCGGGAAGTACTGCTGGACGTAGATCTGGCCGACGGCCTCGCCCATCGCGCCGTTGAGCACGGTGACGGCCTTCTGCCAGCGCGCCTGGTCCTGCGTCAGGCCTTGCAGCGCGGTGCCGCGGAACGCGAAGCGGGCGTCTCGGAACTCGGCCGGCAGCTCGGTCGCCACCGCGCTGATCAGCTGCAGGCGCAGGTAGGCTTTCCAGGTGTCGAGCGGCGTGGCGTTCACCAGCTTGGCCAGCGCGATCGCGTAGCTCGG
>JASLEM010000192.1 GCA_030151165.1 Burkholderiaceae bacterium | reverse complement strand
GAAGTCCTGCTCGCGATGAAGATCGAGCGCGCGCTCTCGAAGGACCAGATCCTCGAGCTGTACATGAACCAGATCTACCTGGGCCAGCACGCGTACGGCTTCGAGGCGGCGTCGCTGACCTACTTCGGCAAGCCGTCGAAGCAGCTGACGCCCGCCGAGGCCGCGATGCTCGCCGGCCTGCCGAAGAACCCGGGCGGCGCGGATCCGGTGTCGCACTTCGAGCTCGCGCACACGCGCCAGCAGTTCGTGCTCTCGCGCATGCACGACACCGGCGCCCTCGACGACGCCCAGTACGCCGCCGCCAAGGCGCAGCCGCTGAAGATCGTCGGCAAGTGGTCGCCGCCGGTCAGCGCCGAATACCTCGCCGAGATGGTGCGCCAGACCGTGGTGCAGCGCTTCGGCGAAGCCGCGTACTCGCAAGGCCTGCGCGTGACGACCTCGCTCATCGCCGCCGACCAGGACGCCGCCCGCGCCGCCGTGCGCCGCGGCGTGATCGACTTCGACCGCCGCCAGCCCTACCGCGGCCCGGAAGACAACGAGGAGCTGCCCGCCGACGACTCCGACATCGCCACCGCCGCCGCCGCCGCGCTGCACGACCACCCGGACGACGACGACCTGCGCGTGGCCGTCGTCACGCACGCGAGCCCGAAAGAAGTCGTCGCGATCCTCGCCAGCGGCGAGACGCTGCACCTCACCGGCGACGGGCTGCGCGGCGCGCAGGCCGCGCTGAAGGCCAGCGCGTCGGAAGACCTCGCGATCGAGCGCGGCGCCATCATCCGCGTGGCGAAGACGACGGCCGACCAGGGCTACAAGTCCGAGTGGCGTATCGCGCAGTGGCCCGACGCCGAGAGCGCGCTCGTCTCGCTCGACACCGCGACCGGCCAGATCCGCGCGCTCGTCGGCGGCTTCGACTTCTCGCACAGCCAGTTCAACCACGTGACCAGCGCGTGGCGCCAGCCGGGCTCGAGCTTCAAGCCGTTCATCTACTCGGCCGCGCTCGAGCACGGCCTGCAGCCGGCCTCGCTCGTCAACGACGCGCCGATCGAGATCGACGACGCGCTCACCGGCGGCAAGCACTGGGATCCGAAGGACGACGACAACCACTTCGACGGCCCGATGACGCTGCGCGAGGCGCTCGCGCGCTCGAAGAACCTCGTCAGCATCCGCATGGTGCAGTTCCTCGGCACGAACACCGTGCGGCAGTGGGCGAGCCAGTTCGGCTTCGCGCCCGACAAGCACCCCGACAACCTCACCCTCGCCCTCGGCGCCGGCAGCGTCACGCCGATGCAGATGGCGCGCGCCTACGCGGCGTTCGCCAACGGCGGCTACGGCGTGATGCCGCGCTACATCGAAAAGATCACCGACGCGCAGGGCAAGGTGCTGTTCCAGGCGCCCGCCCTGCCCGCCACGCCCACCGAGGACCAGCGCATCATCCCGGCGCGCAACGCGTTCGTCGTCGCGAGCCTGCTCAACGAGGTCACGCGCACCGGCACCGGCGCGAAGGCGCAGGCCTCGCTCAAGCGCACGGACGTCTACGGCAAGACCGGCACCACCAACGACTCCGTCGACACCTGGTTCGCCGGCTTCCAGCCGAAGATCGCGACCGTGGTCTGGATGGGCCGCGACGACAACACCAGCATGGGCTCGCGCGAGTTCGGCGCGACGCTCGCGCTGCCGATCTGGATCGACTACATGCGCCAGGCGATCAAGGGCCAGGCCGTGGCCGTCCTCCCCACGCCGGCCGGCGTGCAGGAGTCACGCGGCGACTGGCTGTACGACGAGTTCGCCGACGGCGGCTACATCTCGCAGCTGGGCCTGGAGCCGGGCAACCCGCCGTCGATCGCCTACGCGCCCAAGCCCGGGGAGCAGGCGTCCGAACCCGCCGACGCCAACACCCCGCCGCCGCCCGCCGGCCTGAACCAGCCCTCGAGCCCGGACGCGACGCTGCTGCCCCCGCTGCGCTCCGGCAACGTGCCGCCCGCCCCGCCGCGGCCGGCGCCGTCGACGCCAGACCCGTTCCAGCGGCTGGCGCCGAACCTGCGGTGAACAAATCGCCCGAGTCTAAATTTCTGTCTTGACAGAAATAATGGAAAGCCTAGACTCGGCGCCATGGAACTCTCCGATGTCGCCCGCAAGTTCGTCCTTCACTGGGGCGAGATGGGCAGCGCCTGGGGCGTGAACCGCTCCGTCGCGCAGATCCACGCCCTGCTGTTCTTCCACGGGCAGCCGCTGCACGCCGAGGAGATCTCGGAGACGCTGGGCATCGCGCGCTCCAACGTCAGCACCAGCCTGAAGGAACTGCAGAACTGGGACCTGATCCGCACCGCGCACCAGCTCGGCGACCGGCGCGATTATTTCGAGACCTCGCTCGATGTCTGGGCACTCCTGCGCACCATCGTGCGCGAGCGCAAGGAGCGCGAGTTCGACCCGACGGCGCGCGCGCTCGACGCGATGATCGCCATGCCCGGCTTCGAGCAGGAGCGCCCCGACGTGCAGGACCGCGTGCGCGACACGCTGCGCCTGATGACGACGCTCGCCACGTGGTCGGACGAGATGCTGCGGCTGTCGCCCGCGACCCTCGAGAAGGTGCTGCGCCTCGGCGCCAGCGTCCAGCGCTTCGTGCGCGGCGGCGGCGAGGCGTCGCCCTCGCCGGCCGATGCGCCCCCGGAGCCGGCCGCGAAGCCGGACCTGCGCCCTTTCGTCCCGCCGACGTTCTGACCGGGGTTCGCCCCTTTTTTTGAGCGTCAATTTCTGTTTTTACTGAAATATCGAACGCCATGAACAACGCCACCTATCCGCTCACGCTCTTCCACGAATCCGGCTGCCCGATGTGCAACGCCGAAATGACGTCGCTGCGCCAGCGCGACACCTTCGGGCGGCTGCGCTTCGTCGATGTCACGCCGCCCGACTTCGTGGCCCCGGCGGGCGCCACCCGCGAGGCGATGATGGAAGCGATCCACGGCCTCACCGCGGACGGTCGCTGGGTGATCGGCGTCGAGACGCTGCGCCTCGCCTACGCCGCGGTCGGCCTCGGCTGGCTCGCCGCGCCGACGGCGTGGCCCTGGCTGCGCGAACCGGCCGAGCGTGCGTATCGCTGGGTCGCGCGCCATCGCCACCGGTTCCCAGGCTGGCTCGGGCCGGCCTTCACGTCGCTTGCCCTGCTGCGCGGCGAACGCCGGCGCGAGGCGCTGCAACGCGAAGCCGAGCTCGCCGCGCGGCGCGCGCGCTGCACCGGCGCCACCTGCCCGTCGTCCGACCACTGAAGGAAAAGCTGCCATGGACACCACCCTCTTCGTCACCTCCCTGCTGCTCGGTGCCGCCGGCCCGATGCTGGCGATCCGCCATCTCCGCCCCATCCTCGAACGCGTGCTGCGCGGGCTGTGCGATGCGGACGGCGGCTCGGAATTCTGGATACGCTGCGCCACGCTGATGGTCGTCAGCGGCACGCTGCTGCTGACGCTGACCTTCGGCAACTTCGACGCCGGCGCGACGCTCGTCGACGCGTTGCGGCGCGCGCTGTGGCTCGCGCTGGCCGGGGTCTTCGCCACGGTGGCGATCGTCTCGGCGAACGTGTGGTCGCAGGTGAACCGCTGGCTCGCCGACCGGCAACGCGGGGGCGTGCCTGCGTCGATCCAGCCGGCCACGGTGGCCACGGTGGCCACGGCGGCGGGAGCGGATCGATGAACGTCCTCGTCTGCGGTGCGCGCGGGTTCGTCGGCCGCGCGGTGGTCGAGGCGCTGCGACGGCGGGGTCATCGCGCGATCGAGGGCGTGTCCGAGCGGCACCCGTCCGATGTCGGCGACGCGGTCGCGATGGACTTCGCCCGCGACACGGAGCCAGCCCTCTGGCTGCCGCGCCTGCGCGATGTCGATGCCGTCGTGAACGCCGTCGGCGTGCTGCGCGACAGCCGGCGTCGTCCGATCGCGGCCGTCCACGCGCAGACGCCCGCCGCCCTGTTCGAGGCCTGCGCGCGGGCGGGCGTGCGCCGCGTCGTCCAGGTGTCCGCGCTCGGCATCGCGGGATCGCAGACGGCGTACACGCGCACGAAACGCGACGCGGAAGAACGGCTCGCCGCGCTGACGTCGGCCGGACGGCTCGACGGCGTCGTCGTGCGCCCGAGCGTCGTGTTCGGCGCGAGAGGCGAGAGCAGCCGCCTGTTCCTCGCGCTCTCGCGGCTGCCGGTGCTCGCGCTGCCGCGGCCGGTGCGCCGAGCGATGGTGCAGCCGATCGCGGTCGACGAGCTCGCGCAAGGCATCGTGGCCCTGGTCGAGAACCCGGGCACCGACACCGCGACGCTGCCCGCATCGCCGGCCATCGTCGACGCCGTCGGCCCCGAGCCCCTCACGCTGGCCGCGTTCATCGCGAGCCTGCGCGCGCAGGCGGGACGCGCGCCCGCGCGGGTGCTGTCGCTGCCCGACCTCGTCACGCGCTGGAGCGCCCGCGCGGGCGACGCGCTGCCCGTCTCGCCATGGTGCAGCGAGACGCTGGCCCTGCTCGGCACCGACAACGTCGCGCCGCCGCTCGCGTTCGAACGCCTGCTCGGCCGGCCGGCCACCCGCTACGACCAGCTGCTTCGGGGCGTCGTCGCATGAGCCCATCCCTCACGCCTCGCACGTCGACGCTCGCGCCACGCGACGCGGCGCTGCTGCGCGCCAGCCTCGTGCTGGTCTGGCTGCTCACCGCGCTCGCCAGCGTGCTCGAGGCCCACGGCCGAGGCGCCGTCCTGCTGGCGCAGGCCGGCATCGCGTCCCCCGCCCTCGCGGCCGCGGCGCTGTGGTCGGGCGTCGCGTTCGACGTGGCGGTCGGGCTGCTGCTGTGGCTGCGCCCCGGCCGCGCGAGCCACGGCCTCGCGCTGTTCGCCACGCTGCTGATGACCGTCGTCACGACGACGCTGCTGCCCGCGATGTGGCTCGATCCACTGGGGCCGCTGCTGAAGAACCTGCCCATCGCAGCAGCGCTGGTCGTGTTGCGGAGATCGTCGTCATGAACACCTACCTGGTCCTCAAGACCGTCCACATCCTCTCGAGCGTGCTGCTGGTCGGCACCGGCTTCGGCACGGCGTTCTACCTGTTCTTCGCGAACCGCAGCGGCAGCCTCGAGACGCAGGTCGTCGTCAGCCGCCTCGTCGTGCGCGCCGACACCTGGTTCACGACGCCCGCGGTCATCGTGCAGCCGCTGTCCGGCTTCGCGCTCGCGCACCTCGCGGGCTGGCCGCTCGGCACGCCGTGGATCGTGCTGTCGCTCGCGCTCTACGCGCTGGCCGGCGCATGCTGGCTGCCGGTGCTCGTCCTGCAGTTGCGCATGGCGCGCACCGCCGCCGCGGACCACGCCGCGGGCCGCCCGCTGGGCGCGTCGTACGCGCGGGACGCGCGCCTGTGGGAGCGGCTCGGCTACCCCGCGTTCGCGGCGATGGTCGGGATCTACGTGCTGATGGTGAACAAGCCGGCGTTGTGGGGGTGAACGGCCGACAGGCCCGAAGACCCGACCCGCGGCCGCCGCCTCACGGCGCGCCCACCTGCCGCGCCTCGATCGCCTTCACGATCGCATGCAACGCCCGATTCACCGGCGTCGCGATGCCCAGCCGCTCGCCCTCGCCGGCGACGAAGCCGTTGAGGTGGTCGATCTCGCTGGGCTTGCCGCGGCGCAGGTCCTGGCAGGTCGACGAGACCTGGTTCGGCATCGTCGCGGCGATGCGGTCGACGGCGGCGAAGACGTCGCCCGGGATCGTGACGTGCAAGGCCTCGGCCACAGCCAGGCATTCGAGCACCGCGCTGCGGATCGTCTCCTTCACGCCGGGCTGCTCGACGAGCCGGCCGTACGGGATGTCGGTGATCGCGGACAGCGCGTTGTAGCCGCAGTTCAGCACCAGCTTGCCCCACAGCGCGCCGAGGACGTTGTCGGAGCGTTCGACCGGCACGCCGCCGCGCGCGAACAGCGCGACGAGATCGGCCGACGTGAGCGCGCTGCGGTGGGCGCCGCCGACGCCGCCCATGCCGGCCGAGTCGATGTCCGCCGGAATCACCAGTTCGCCGCGACCCATGTGCCGCACGTGCCCCGGGCCGCCCATCTCGCTTGCGACGTAGACCACCGCCGGCGCGACCGGCCGGCCGAGGATCGCCTGCAGCCGGGCCGCATTGTCGACGCCGTTCTGCAGGCTCAGCACCACCGCGTCGGCGGCCAGGTGCG
Source organism: Burkholderiaceae bacterium (assembly GCA_030151165.1). The sequence continues at coordinate 11,400 of JASLEM010000192.1, read as the reverse complement.
GCGCGAGGCTCGCGCCCGTGGCGGCGGTGTCGGTGGACTTCACGCAGACCAGCACGACCCGCGCGCCGGCGATCGCGGCGACGTCGGTGCTGGCCTGCACCGGGATGTGCTCGTCGAACGCGGTCGACGTCAACCGCAGCCCGTCGCGCTTCATCGCGTCGACGTGCGATGCGCGTCCGACCAGCGTCACCGGCACGCCGGCGCGCGCGAGCATGCCGCCATACCAGCAGCCGACCGCGCCCGCACCGACGACGGCGACGCGCGGCAGGTCGATGTCGGGCGCCGCGGCCATCACGCGTGCTCGCGGTGCGGCGGCGCGATCTGCTCCGCGTAGTCGTACAACGCGCCGAGGATCTCCTGGCCGCGCTCGTCGGCCTCCTCGTTGAGCTGGTCGATGCGGTCGAAGAACTGCTGCAGCGTGGTGGAGCCGCCCTCGCCTTCGTGCAGGCGCGCGCTGCAGTGGTCGATCCAGCGCGCGTTGTCCTCGGCGGACAGCGTGTCGGGGAAGTTGCGCGCGCGATAGCGGAAGAAGATCTCTTCCAGGCGCTCGTCGTCGAACGCGACGCGCTGGCCGGCGAGCTGCTCGCCGCCGAGCCGGCGCAGCTTCTCGAGGCGGCGCCGGTCCTCGTTGCCGACGAAGCCGCCGTACAGGTCCTCGTCGACGTCGGGCGGCGCGTCGGCCGCGGGTCGCGCGTAGACGTCGCGCCAGGCGCCCTGCATCAGCGAGGCGATGTCGGGCGCGGCCTGCGCGTGGCGGTGCGCGCGGTCGAGGTCGAGCGAGAAGCGTTCGAGCACCGCGGGCGTCAACGTCTTCAGGTTGCCGACGACGATCGGCGACTTGTTGACGTGGATGCTCTTGATCGGCAGCCGCGTGACGCCTTCCGGCAGGTCGGCCGTGCGCGTGAACATGCGCTGGCGCAGCGTCGCCGAGTCCAGGCCGGCGAGTTCCTGAGGATCCTGCGACAGGTCCCACACCAGCAGCTCGTTCTTGTTCGTCGGGTGCGGCGCGAGCGGATAGACGACGGCCATGCTGCCCTGGTCGAGCCCGTACATGCCCGAGAGGTGCAGGAACGGTCGCGCGGCGCCGATCTCGGCCCAGACGGCTTCCTTGCGGCGCAGCTTGAGGCAGAAGTCCCACAGGCGCGGCTGGCGCGACTTGATGAGGCGCGCGAGCGCGATCGTGGCGCGGACGTCCGACAGCGCGTCGTGCGCGGCCTCGTGCGCGATGCCGTTGGCCTGGGTAAGGTGCTCGAGCTTGAACGACGGGCGGCCGTCGTCGTGGAACGGCCACTCGATGCCGTCGGGGCGCAGCGCCCACATCGCGCGCACGGTGTCGACGAGATCCCAGCGGCCGCATTCGTTCTGCCACTCGCGCGCGTACGGGTCGATCAGGTTGCGCCAGAACAGGAAGCGCGTGACCTCGTCGTCGAACCGGATCGTGTTGTACCCGACGCCGATCGTGCCGGGCGCCGCGAGCGCGCCCTCGATCTCGGCGGCGAACTGGTGCTCGGGCAGGCCCTGCTCGAGGCAGGTCTGCGGCACGATGCCGGTGAGCAGGCAGGACTCGGGGTCGGGCAGCGAGTCGGGCGAGGGGCGGCAGTAGTGCATCGCCGGCTTGCCGATCTCGTTGAGGTCGGCATCGGTGCGGATGCCGGCGAATTGCGCCGGGCGGTCCCGGCGCGGCACGCGTCCGAAGGTCTCGTAGTCGTGCCAGTAGAAGCTGAAAGCGGTCATGGGCGTCAAGATACCCGAGAAACGGGCCGACGCCCGGCGCGCCAGCGCGTATTTCCCGGGGTTTTGGCCCGCTCTCGCCCGCGGCCGGCTTACTTGGCCGCGACGGCCGCCGCGGCAGGCACGCTGACCGCCACCGGCGCCGACGCGGGCAGCAGGCGACCTTGCACCAGCAGCACGAGCGTCTTGACGATCAGCACCGCGAACACGAGGTTCGACACGCCGAACAGCACGGGCGCGAGGCCGTCGACCAGCGCGGACTTGTGCGCCTCGGCGACGCGCATCGCGAGCGTCGGCAGCGCGCCCACGCCGAAGCTGAAGGCCCAGTACGACGGCGAGAAGCGGCGGCCGTTGTGGTCGGCGATCCACGGCAGCAGGCGGGCGAGCATCAGCGCCTGGTACGCGCCGTAGCCGAGCAGGGCCAGCGCGACCACGTCGGGCGTGCCGCCGTTCAGGCTCATCCAGGCGACGCCGCCGACCACCGGGGGCGCGAGCTGCACGCCGAGCGTCGGGCGCAGCGCGGGGGCCATGGCGTCGTGCACGGCGGCGCGGTTCAGGATGACGGACTCGAGCGCCAGCCACGAGAGCGCCGCGACGCCGAAGAACAGCAGCCCGAGGTCATGGAAGCCGAAGGTCGACGCGGCCGTGGCGGCGACGAAATTCTGGCCGACGGTCGGCAGGTAGGCGGCCGGCGTCACGGTCTCCGGTGCGCGGTCGCCCTGCCAGAAGCGGCCCTGCAGCCAGACGCTCAACGCGACCTGGCCGACGGCGGCGACCACGAACACGCCCAGCGCGAGCTCGTGCGAATAGGGGATCAGCGCCATCGAGGCGAGCAGGCTCGAGACCGGCAGCAGCGCCACGAAGGCCGACTGCACCGGGTGCTGCAGCTCGGCCTTCGCGGCGGCCGCGTCCTGCAGCCATTTGCGCGCGTAGAAGCCGGTCACCACCAGCCAGGTGGCGAGCGCGGCCAGCGTCAGGCCGTGAGCGACCTCGGGCGGCAGCGCCCACAGCCGGTCGCCGACGCGCCACGCGTTCGCGAGCGCGAGCATGCCGACGGCGATGCCGAAGAACGAGGCAGGAATCTGGGAACGACGGCTGTCCATGATGGAACCCTTTCGTCTCGATCGCGTCGCGAAGGTGCGATGTCGGATCGTTGGGGTGACTTTAGGGCGGGAATCCGGGATGATGAATGCCGGTCAATCCCAAAAAATTGCTTCAACGTCTCATATCGCATGGATGCCCTGAGCCAACTCGTCTCCCTGCTCGACCCGCGCGGCCGCATGGAACTGCGCTGCCTGTTCGGCCCCTCGTTCGCCGCGCCGCACGACGGCGCCGGCCCGTGGCGCGCGCCCTTCCACATCGTGCTGCGCGGCGAGTGCGAGCTGTGGCTGCCCGGCACGCAGGAGACGATCGCGCTGCGCCCGGGCAGCCTCGCGATCCTGCCGCGCGGCGCGGAGCACACGCTGCGCAGCGAGGCCGCGCGCCGGCGCACGGCGGGCATCCGCAGCGTGCCCGGCGACGTGCTCGAGGTGAAGACCAACCTCGCGCAGCCGGACGCGGCGCACGCCGACATCGAGATCCTCTGCGGCGAGTTCGAGTTCCGCGGGCGCCGCCGCAGCGCGCTGCTCGAGGCGTTGCCGGAGGGCCTGGTCATCGAGTTCGGCGACCGCCCCGAGTTCGGCTGGCTCGAGGGCCTGGTGCGCATGATGGCGCACGAGATCGACCAGCAGCGCGCCGGCGCGGCGGCGATCGTGGCGGAGCTGTCGGGGGCGCTGTTCACGCTCGCGGTGCGCGCGCACCTCGACGTCCACCCCGAGCAGCGCGGCGTGCTCGGCCTGATGCGCAGCGAGCGCCTTGCGCCGGCGCTCAAGGCGATGCTGGGCGAGCCGGGGCAGCCGTGGACGGTCGCGTCGCTGGCCGAGCGCTGCCACCTCTCACGCGCCAGCTTCGCGCGGCTGTTCGCGCAGCACGCCGGCGGCTCGCCGTTGGAACTGCTGACGACGCTGCGCATGGAGCTCGCGGCGCGCCTGCTCACGCACGGCACGCAGGACACCGCGAGCATCGGCGAGGCCGTCGGCTACCGCTCCGAGGCCGCGTTCAACCGCGCCTTCACGCGCCACGCGGGCGCCACGCCGGGCCGCTTCCGGCGCGCGGCGGCGGTCGCCGCGGGAGCGGACGACGCGCCGTCCGACTGAGCCGCGCCGCTTCGGCCTGCCCGCGCTACTTCTTGCGGACGATCACGCTGCCGATCGAGTAGCCCGCGCCGAACGAGCAGATCACGCCGAGATCGCCCGACTTCAGGTCGCCGCGGTACTCGTGGAACGCGAGCACGGAGCCGGCGGACGAGGTGTTGGCGTAGGTGTCGAGCACCAGCGGCGCGAGGTCGCCGCCGGCCTCGCCGCCGACCAGCTTCTTCAGGATCAGCTGGTTCATGCCGAGGTTGGCCTGGTGCAGCCAGAAGCGGCGCACCTGCGTCGGCTCGAACGCCATCGCGGCGAGGTGGCCCTCGATGTGCGCGGCCGCCATCGGCACGACCTCCTTGAACACCTTGCGGCCTTCCTGGCGGAAGGTCTTGTCGCGCGCGTCGGGGTCGGAGTCCTCGCTGCGGTTCATGAAACCGAAGTTGTTGCGGATCGCGTTCGAGAACTGCGTCGCGAGCTTCGTGCCGAGCACTTCCCACTGCTCGGTCGCGACGGCCGTGTCGGCGCTCTCGATCACCGTGGCCGTGCAGACGTCGCCGAAGATGAAGTGGCAGTCGCGATCCTTCCACTCGATGTGGGCGGACGTGATCTCGGGGTTCACGACGATCGCGCACTTCACGCTGCCCGAGCGCACCGCGTTGACCGCCTGCTCGATGGCGAACGTGGCCGACGAGCACGCCACGTTCATGTCGAAGCCGTAGCCGCCGGCGCCGATCGCCTGCTGGATCTCGACCGCCATCGCCGGGTACGCGCGCTGCATGTTCGACGCGGCGCAGAAGATCGCGTCGACGTCCGCGCCCGTGCGGCCCGCGGCGGCCAGCGCCTTGTTGCAGGCGTCGGCGGCGATCTCGGCCATCAGCGACAGCTGGTCGTCGCCGCGCGCCTCGAACTTCGGCCGCATGCGCGCCGGGTCTAGCACGCCCTCCTTCTCGATCACGTAGCGCTGCTTGATGCCCGACGCCTTCTCGATGAACTCCACGCTCGAGCCGACCATCTCCATCCGGTCGCCCCGCGCGATCGCCTCGGCATGCTTCGTGTTCTGCGCCGCCGCGTAGGCGTTGAACGCCTCGACGAGTTCGGCATTGGTGATGATGTGCGGCGGCTGGTAGAGGCCGGTTCCGCTGATGACGGCTTGGGGCATGGAGATTCCTGGTTACCCCCCAATTTTACCGGGCGGGCGCCCGTTTCGCCGGCTTGGCGACCCCGGGGAACCACGGGGAGGCGCGGGGCGCTGCGTGACGTCCTGCAGACGAGGCGCGGGCGCCGAGCCTCACAGGTCGCGCGCGACCCTGAACCCGAAGCCCGCGCTGCGATAGTCCTCGATCGCGGTCTTGTCGTCGGGCGGCGCGTAGTTCTTCGCGGCCGATCGGATCTGGGCCGGCTCGTCCGCGAACACGCCGCCGCGGCCGTAGCGATACGTGCACTTTCGCGCATCCTTGCGAAGCGGCAGCTTCTCGAACGCATCGGCACAGGTCTGCACCCACTGGGTCACGTTCCCGTTCATGTCGAACAGCCCGAACGCATTGGGCGGAAACGCGCCGACGGGCGACGTGAACTGCCACTGGTCGCGCCCTTTCACCGCCGGTCCGCAGCAGGTGTCCAGGCCGTAGTTCGCGAACTCGTGGCTCGCCTCGTCTCCCCAGGGGAAGGCGGTGGTCGTCCCGCCTCGCGCCGCGTATTCCCATTCCGCGTCGGTCGGCAGGCGGTAGCGATGCCCCGTGCGCCGGCTCAGCCACTGCACGTAGGCCTGCGCATCGTCCCAGGTGACGCACACCACGGGATGGTCGTCGCCCTGCGGGAAGCCGGGATCGTCCCACGATGGCGTCTTGCTCAGCGCGTAGGCGCACGGCTGCTTCGGCGCGACGCGCCCAGTGGCCTGGACGAACTGCGCCCACTGGGCGCGCGTCACCGGCGTGGCGGCGATCGCGAACGGCTTCACGGCGACCCGGTGCTGGTCCTCGTCGTCGGCGCGGCCGGGCTCGTTCTTCGGCGAGCCCATCGTGAAGGTGGCGCCCGGCAAGCGGACGAGCCGCGGGCAGCGATGTTCGTCCGGGCAGTCGGTGAACGTCGGCGGCGCGGCGCGCGAGCTTCGGGCCACTCCCTCGCCCGCACCCGCCGGCGCACCGGCCGCGAGCGCCTCGCCGCTGGACAGCACGACGGCGACGGACATCAACGCGATCCTGAACAGCCCCATGTCGTTCTCCTCCCTGCATTCGGAGCCAGGTCTTGCCTGGCAAAAAGGTCGCTGGCGTCGATCCCGGCGCGGCCTGGCAAGACCTGACCCCGATCGACCCTGGCCGGACCCGATCCCGCTATCAAAAATCGACACCCACATTGTTGGCCGGCTCCCACCCGGCCCAGCGCTGGCCCAGGTACATGCCGACCGCCTCGGTGTAGCCGCGCACGGTGACGTTGGGATATTGCACGCCGGCGACGGCCGGGATGTACGGCATGGCGGCGCCCAGGTTGCGCATCGCGTCGCGAAACTGCTCTGCAAAACTGTCGTGGGCGTTGGGCGCGCTGGGCGCGCCGCTGTGGCAGGCGTGGATGCGGATCTGCACCTGGGAACCCTGCAGCAGCCCGTGGTTGAAGAAATGCCGGGCGAGTTCATTGGCGGTGCAGGTCTCGTAGCTGCCGGTCTCGGTGGACAGCGAGTTGCTGCCGGCGGCGCCATGGCCCATCACGTAGATGCGGTGCGATGGCTTGGTGTAGGCCTGGAAGGTCGTGGACGCGTTGCCCATCGTGCGCAGGTAGCAGAAGTCAGTGCCACGCCGGGAGATGGTGGGCGCCACGAAATGGAGCGACAACGCCGACGGCCAACTGCCCAGGAAGGAGCCGGTGTTGTGATTCGGATCGAGGAACGGATGGAAGTACATCGCTTTCAGCATGGCGGGATCTCCTTCACCTCAATTCACGGCCATCTCTCGCCCGACGAGATTGCATTCAGTCTGGATCGCGGTGCCCGCCGGGAAGTAGAAGTAGACGTAGGGGATGTCGCCGGCCTCGAAGCTCAGCGAGGTCGGCACGTTGGCGACCCAGAGCGAGCCCGCGAGCGCGAAGGGCAGGAACAGGCGGGTCGGATCCTGGCCCGAGTAGAGGATCATGCTGCCGACCTGCTGGTTCGCGCCGTTGAGGTACATCATGCAGTTGACGCTCTCGACGATGCGGCGATGGCCGGCCGGCACGGGCGTGCCGTTGATGGTGCAGGCGATCGTCTGGCAGGTGCCCGTGATGTTCTCCTTGTACGGCGCGAGCATCGCGCCGGAGACGTCTTCCATCAGCACGGGCTTCGCCGCCGTGGCCGCGGCCGTGGCGGCGGGCGTCGCCTGCAGCAGGGCCCGGCTCAGGGTGTGCGTGGCCGGCGGCACGGGCCCCACCGCGGCGGCCTGCGCGCTGGCGACGGCCAGCACGCCGGCCAGGGCGAGACGTTCGACGGGGAGACGGAACATGGCAAGCGATTGCATCGGAGCTCCTGGAGTGAAGCTTCGAGTATTCGAATGCGCCTTGCGGCGCGTCAACGGCTGCGACGGCTCGATCCTAGGGGGAGTTGCCGACGAGGACCGGCTCGACGCGACCAGGGCCCGGAGGCCCTCCCCCGCGTCAGAACGGCACGCGGCTCTCGAACCGCATCGCCTCGCCCGTCAACGGATGCGCGAACGCGAGTGCGCGGGCGTGCAGCAGCATGCGCGGCGCCTGCGCGGGCGTCTCGCCGGCGAGGCCGTAGAACGGGTCGCCGACGATCGGGTGGCCGAGCGCGGCGAGGTGCACGCGCAGCTGGTGCGTGCGGCCGGTGACGGGCTCGAGCGCGATGCGCGACCGGCCGCCGGGCTCGTCGCCGACCACGCGGTAGCGCGTCAGCGAGGGCTTGCCGGTCTCGTGGCAGACGACCTGGCGCGGGCGGTTGGGCCAGTCGACGATCAGCGGCAGCGCGATCTCGCCCTGTTCGACCTCGGGCCGGCCGTGGACGACGGCCTCGTAGTGCTTGTGCACCTCGCGCTCGCGGAAGGCCTCGCTGAGCGACGCGTGCGCGAGCGTCTCGCGCGCGAGCACGATCAGGCCGCTGGTCATCATGTCGAGCCGGTGGACGATGCGGGCGTCGGGGAACTCGGCTTGCGCGCGCACGAGCAGGCTGTCGCGCTTCCCGGGGCCGCGGCCGGGTTCGGACAGCAGGCCCGGCGGCTTCACCAGCACGACGAAGGCCGGCTCGAGGTGGACGATCTCGAGGCCGAGGTCGGGCGGCGGCAGGTACGGGTCGGCGTCGGGGACGCTGCGCGGCGTCGGGCCGGGCATCACTTCAACAGCGCGTCGACGTCGACGCCGCGCTCGCGCAGCAGCGCGGTCAGCGCCGGCAGCAGCGCGCCCAGGCGCTCGTCGACGGCGTCGCGCACGGTGTCGACCATCACCTGCGTGCTGCGCTCGATCTCGATGTTGAGCGCGTCGCCGGCGCGCTTGTCGGCGAAGGTCGTCGCGCGCAGGGTCTCGGGGATCAGCCAGACCTCGAACCAGCCCTCGGCACGGTTCGCGTCCGACACCGTGAGGCTCGCGCCGTTCACCGCGATGTAGCCCTTGGCGAAGATGTACTTCATCCACTGCGGCGGCACCGAGAAGCGCAGCACGTGGTTGTTCTCGGGCTGGCGCACGCTGGCGAGCGTGGCCTGGAAGTCGACGTGGCCGGAGAGCGGATGGCCGCCGATCTCGGCGCCGTCGCGCGCGGCGCGCTCGACGTTGATCGCGCTGCCGACCGCCAGCGTGCCCAGCGTCGTCAGCGCGAGGCTCTGCTGCATCACGTCGAAGTTCGCGGCATCCGCGCCGACGCGCTCCGTGACGGTCAGGCACACGCCGTCGCACGACACGCTCGCGCCGATCTCCAGGCCTTCGGTGAAGCCCTGCGGGAACGCGAGCGTGAAGCTGCGCAGGCCCGGCTTGTCGACGAGGGCGGAGACGGTGGCGACGGCCTGGACGATGCCGGTGAACATGGTCGGGATTCCTGGATGGCCGCGGGCCCGGAGGGCACGCGAAGGCTTCGATGGACGAGGCCCGTATTGTCGCCGGTCGGCGCGGGCCGCGCGCCGTCGCGGTTATCCGCCCGCGCCTTCCGGCCGAGGGCTAACGCCGCCATTGGGCGGATCAATCGCCGCGCGGTCGCGCACGGGCCGATGCTCGCCGACAATCGAGCCATGCCCTGGACCCTGCCCCGTTTCGCGACCGCCCCGTTCTGCCCGTCGGAGGTGCGCGGCAGCGTCGCAGTGCCCGCGGGCGCGCCGCTGTGGCAGCGCATCCTGCGCTTCGCCGGGCCCGGCCTGCTCGTGGCCGTCGGCTACATGGATCCAGGCAACTGGGCGACCGACATCGAGGCCGGCTCCGTCTTCGGCTACTCGCTGCTGTTCGTGGTGCTGCTTTCCAGCGTCGCCGCGATCCTGCTGCAGGTGCTGGCACTCAGGCTCGGCATCGTCGCGCGGATGGATCTCGCGCGCGCCTGCCGCGAGCGCTACGGCCGCAACGTGCGCGTCGCGCTGTGGCTGATGGCCGAGGTCGCGATCGTCGCCTGCGACGTGGCGGAAGTGCTGGGCAGCGCGCTCGCGCTGCACCTGCTGTTCGGGATGTCGCTCCCCTGGGGCATCGTCGTCACGGCGTTCGACACCCTGCTCGTCCTCGGCCTCAAGGGCAAGGGCTTCCGCCAGGTCGAGGCCATCGTGCTGGGGCTGGTGACGACGATCAGCGTCTGCTTCGCGATCGAGCTCGCGCTCGTCGGCCCCGACTGGCACGCCGTGGCCACCAGCTTCGTGCCGCACCTCGACGCGCTGCGCGATCCGCACGCGCTCTACATCGCGATCGGCATCCTCGGCGCGACCGTGATGCCGCACAACCTGTACCTGCACTCGTCGATCGTGCAGACGCGCGAGGTCGCGAAGGATGCGGCGTCGACGCGCAACGCGCTGCGGCTGTCGACCGTCGACACCGTCGGCTCGCTGCTGCTCGCGCTGCTGGTCAACGCGGCGATCCTGACGCTCGCGGCGCGCGCGTTCCACGGCACCGGCCACACGGGCGTCACCGAGATCCAGGACGCGTACCACCTGCTCGACCCGATCGTCGGCACCGGCGTGGCGTCGATCCTGTTCGGCGTCGCGCTGCTCGCGTCCGGGCAGAGCTCCACCTTCACCGGCACGATCGCGGGCCAGGTGATGATGGAAGGCTTCATGAAGCTCAAGATCCCGTGCTGGCAGCGGCGCGTGATCACGCGCGGCCTCGCGCTGGTGCCGGCGATGGTGGGCGTGCTGTGGCTGGGCGACGGCGGCGTCGGCACGCTGCTGGTCGGCAGCCAGGTCGTGCTGAGCCTGCAGCTGCCGTTCGCGATCTGGCCGCTGGTGCGCCTCACGAGCGACCGCGCGGTGATGGGCGCGTTCGCCAACGGGCCGGGGTTGAAGGTGTCCGCGTGGGGCCTGTTCGCCGTCATCACGGCCGCGAACGTGTGGCTGGTCGCGAGCATGGCGAGCTGAGACGCTCGCCGGCGGGTCAGGCGATGCGGCCGGCCCAGTCGTCCTCGTCGAAGCCGACGGTGATCCGGCCGTCGTCCCACTCGACCACCGGCCGCTTGATGACGCTGGCCTGCTCGCGCATCACGGCCTGCGCCGACGCGGCATCCGTCACCGACGCCTGCAGCGCCGGGTCGAGCTTGCGCCACGTCGTGCCCTTGCGATTGAGCACGCGCTCCCAGCCCGCCGCGTCGACCCACGCGGCGAGACGGTCGGCGGGCACGCCGGCCGTCTTGAAGTCGTGGAACGCGTAGCCGACGTCGTGCGCGGCGAGCCAGTCGCGGGCGCGCTTCACGGTGTCGCAGTTGGGGATGCCGTAGAGGATCGTCATGGCGCGATTGTCGCTCGCCGGCCGCGCCGGGCCGTGGCGTAGCATGCCCGCACGACCCACCCGGCGTTCGCGCCCCGAGACATGGCCCTGAAGCTTCCCCGCGTTCGCATCGGCACGCGTGCCCGCGCCCACCTGTCCCAGCGGCGGCAGCTGCGCCAGCCCTCGGGCTTTCGCATCGCCATCGCCGACCGCGTGTCGCAACTCGATCGCGACCAGTGGGACGAGGTGGTCGACGGCGAATCGTGGTTCTTCAGCCGCGACTACCTCGAGATGCTCGAGCGCGTGCCGCCGTCGGTGGTCGAGCCGCGCTACGCGCTGATCTCGGACGACCTCGGCCCGGTCGCGGCCGTGGTGCTGCAGTGGGCCGAGGTCGACGGCACGCGGCTGCGGCCCGTGCCCAAGGAAGAGGACGACGAGCTCAACCCGCTGCGCCGCCTCGTCGACAAGCTCTCGCGCCCCGCGCGCGCCGCGTTCGCGAGCCGCCTGCGCGAGCGCGTGCTGGTGTGCGGCAACCTGCTCACGTACGGCCAGCATGCGGTGGCCGTCGCGGCGGACGTCGAACCCGACAGCGTCTGGCCCGCGGTCGCCGAGGTGCTTTACCGCG
>JASLEM010000177.1 GCA_030151165.1 Burkholderiaceae bacterium | reverse complement strand
GCGCCGATCGAGGTGCCGGAGAAGACCGTGCCGTCTGCGAGTGCAAGGATTGCGGGGGGCAGGACAGGCAGCAAAGGGAACTCCGGAGTAGCGGTGCCCAGTTTCGCGAGACTCCCGGCGCGTGGCTGCCGAGGCGGGCTCGGGCAGGCTTGGGGCGGGAATTCGGACTGCGGTAGACGTGACCGGAGAAGCGTCGCTGTTCAGGCGCTCGTGGTGTCTGGGCTGATTGCGGGTAAACCTGTAAATTGTAGCTCGCCGAACCGTGTTTGTCACCCCCTTGTCATCGCTCCGGCGCGTACCCACCTGTCGTGCAAGGGTCTTCGCGGCCCGTGTACGGAACTAGAATGACTCAACCGTCTCCAACAGGCGGGGTCTTTCCCAAGAATGGAGTGTCTCGAATGGATCGCAACGTGCAACGGCTAGAAGTCCTGGAGGGCGGATCCGCCTACGGCGTCGCCAGCCAGCATCGCGTGCTGCGCAATACCTACTGGCTGCTCGCGCTGTCGATGCTGCCCACCGTGCTCGGCGCCTGGATCGGCGTGTCGACCGGGATCGTCATGCACATGTCGCCCGGCATGTCGACGATCCTGTTCCTCGTCGGCGCCTACGGCCTGATGTTCGGCATCAACGCGACGAAGAACTCGTCGGCCGGCGTGTTCCTGCTGCTCGGCTTCACGTTCTTCATGGGCCTGATGATGTCGCGCCTGCTGGGCTTCGTGCTCGGCGGCTACAGCAACGGCGCCAGCCTGATCATGACGTCGTTCGCCGGCACCGCGGGTGTGTTCTTCGGCATGGCGACGCTGGCCACCGTGGTCAAGCGCGACCTGTCGGGCCTGGCCCGCTTCCTGATGATCGGCGCGATCATCGCGATCGTGGCGAGCCTGATCAACATGTTCGTGCAGTCGACCGCCGCGATGCTCGCGATCTCGACCGCCGTGATGGTGATCTTCTCGCTGTTCGTGATGATCGACATCAAGCGCATCATCGACGGCGGCGAGACCAACTACGTCATGGCCACGCTGAACATCTACCTCGACCTGTACAACGTGTTCCAGTCGCTGCTGATCCTGCTGACCTCGGTCAGCGGCGATCGTCGCTGACCGGGCCCCGGCTCGACACGACAACGGCGCCCTCGGGCGCCGTTTTTCATGGGAGGGCCGCAGGGCGATCGCCCGCGGCTTGCCGGCTCACGCCGCGCCGGTCTCGACGTCGCCCTCGCCTTCGGTCGCCGCCGGCGCATCCGCGCCCACGCCTTCCTCGATGACGGGCGCGTCCGCCTTCGGCTGCCACTCCGGATCCCACTCGAACACCGCCATGCTCTCCACGTGCGCCGTGTGCGGGAACATGTTCACCGCGCCGGCCGCGACGCAGCGGTAGCCCGCCTGATGCACCAGCAGGCCCGTGTCGCGCGCGAGCGTGGCCGGGTTGCAGCTGACGTAGACGATGCGCTTCGGCGCCTGCCAGCCGTCGCGCGGCGCGGCCTTGATCTCGGCCAGCGCCTTGCAGAGCGCGAACGCGCCTTCGCGCGGCGGGTCGACGAGCCACTTGTCGACCGTGCCGAGCGCGACGAGGTCGTCGGCCGTCAGCTCGAACAGGTTGCGCGCGTCGAAGCGCGTGTGCTCGGAGACGCCGTTGAGCTTCGCGTTGTCGAGCGCCCGGTCGACCAGCGTCTGGCTGCCCTCGACGCCCAGCACCGACTTCGCCTGCGTCGCCAGCGGCAGCGTGAAGTTGCCGAGGCCGCAGAACCAGTCGTTGACGGTCTCGTCCTTGCGCACGTCCAGCAGCCGCAGCGCGCGGCCGACCAGCACCGTGTTGATCTGGTGGTTGACCTGCGTGAAGTCGGTCGGCTTGAACGGCATGCGCACGCCGAACTCGGGCAGCGTGTAGGCGAGTTCCGGGCCGCCTTCATCAATGCGGAAGATGGTGTCCGGGCCCTTGGGCTGAAGCCACCACTGCACGTCGTGCTCGAGCCCGAACGCGCGCAGCCGCGCCATGTCGTGCTCGTCGACCGGCTCGAGGTTGCGCAGCACCAGCGCGGTGACCTGGTCGCCGATCGCGACCTCCACCTGCGGCAGGCGCTCGCGCGCGTGCATGCCGCCGATCAGCTCGCGCAGCGGCATCAGCATGTCGGAGATGCGCTTCGGCAGCACGTGGCACTCGCGCATGTCGGCGACGTAGCTCGACTTGCGTTCGTGGAAGCCGACCAGCATCGTGCCCTTCTTCGCGACCCAGCGCACCGACAGCCGGGCGCGCAGCCGGTAGCCCCACGGCGGGCCTTCGATCGGCCGCATCACGAGCTCGGGCTTGACCTTGCCCAGGTGCCAGAGGTTGTCCTCCAGCACGCGCTGCTTCATCGCGACCTGCGCGGCCGGATCCAGGTGCTGCATCTTGCAGCCGCCGCACGCGCCGGCGTGCAGGCCGAAATGCGGGCAGCGCGGCTTCACGCGCTGCGAGCTCTCGCGCCGCAGCGACACCAGGTCGGCCTGCTCCCACTGCTTCTTGCGCTTGACGACCTTGACGCGCGCCTCCTCGCCCGGCAACGCGCCGTCGATGAAGACGACCTTGCCCTCGCTGTTGTGCGCGATGCCTTGCGCGTCGAGGTCGATCGACGTGATCTTCAGCCACTCGGCGTCGGAGACGCCCGGCGCCGGCTCGGCGCGGCGATTGTTGCGTCCGCGGCGGCCCTTGCCGCCCGCGGGTTGTTGTTGTTCGGTACTCATGCCGCGATTATCGGTGCCCGAATGAATCCGGCCCCGGCACGCGCTTGGCGGGCCGGGGCCGAAGGGAAATGAATCAGGCGATCAGTGCGCGGCCAAACGGAACACGCTGACGTCGCTGACCAGGCGCTGCACCTGCGAGCGCATCGAGTCGGCGGCCGCGGCCACCTCTTCGACCAGCGCCGCGTTCTGCTGCGTGACCTGGTCCATCTCGGTGACGGCGGTGTTGACGAGGTCGATGCCGGCGCTCTGTTCCACCGTGGCCGACGTGATCTCCGACACGATGCCGGCCACGTGCTGCACCGACTGGACGATCTGCGCGATCGTGCCGGCCGCGACGTCGACCAGGTGCGTGCCTTCGTCGACCTTGTCGACCGACTCGGCGATCAGCGTCTTGATCTCCTTGGCAGCCGTCGCGCTGCGCTGGGCCAGCGTGCGCACCTCGGTCGCCACGACCGCGAAGCCGCGGCCCTGCTCGCCGGCGCGCGCCGCTTCCACCGCGGCGTTCAGCGCGAGGATGTTGGTCTGGAACGCGATGCCGTCGATCACGCTGATGATGTCGGCGATCTTCTTAGACGACGTGGCGATGTCGCCCATCGTGCGCACGACCTTGGTGACGGCCTCGCCGCCTTCCTGGGCCTTGGCGGCCGCGTCGTTGGACAGCTGGCGCGCGTGCGTCGAGTTGCTCGCGCTCATCTTGACGGTGCTCGAGAGCTCGTCCATCGACGACGCCGTCTGCTGGATGCTCGCGGCCTGGCGTTCGGTGCGGTTGGACAGGTCGGCGTTGCCGGACGCGATCTCGCTGGCGGCGCTCGCCAGGCTGTCGCTGCCGTTGCGCACGCTGGAGACGACCGTGACGAGGCTTTCCGTCATCGCCTTCAGCGCCTTCAGCAGCTGGCCGGTCTCGTCGTTGGCGTCCGAGTGCACGTTCACGCTCAGGTCGCGGTTGGCGACGCGGCGGGCGATGTCGACGGCCTGCGAGATCGGCACCGTGATCGAGCGGGTCACCGCGTAGCCGATCGCCGAGGCGAACACGAGCGCGAGGATCGAGATCGCGAGCACGAGGTTGCGGGTGTTGCCGTACGCGTCTTCGGCGTTGGTCACGGCCTGGGCGGTCATCTTCTCGTTGAGGGCGACCATCTCGTCGACCGCCGCCATCCACTTGGCCTGGGCCGGGTTGGCCTTGTCGCCGAGCAGGCCGCGCGCCGGGAACTTGTGGTTGTCGAGCGCCATCTGCACGACCTGGTCGGACAAATCGCGCGCTTCCTTCTCGGTCGCGTCGATGTGGCCCAGGATCGTCTTCTTCGCGGCGTTGTTCTCGGCGGCGATCATCTTCGAGAGCTTCGCCTTCGAGACGTCGTATGCCTTGATGTCGGCCTTCAGCAGCTCGTTCTCGGCGGCCATCTCCTCCGGCTCCGAGACCATCAGGATGTTGCGCACGCGCACGGCCTGCTGGGTGGCGGTGACGCGAAGCTGGTCGGCCAGCGCGGACTCGACGGCGATGCCGCCGGTCACGGCGTTCATGTCGTTGCGCATGCTGCTGGTTCGCGCCAGCGCGATGATCGACAACGTCGCCAGCAACGCCAGCACGATGCCGAAGGCGAGCGCGAGTCGCAGGCCGATTTTCAGGTTGGTCAGACGCATGGGGGTTCCGAAGGTTGGCTGTGGATTTGTTGGTCTGTCAGGGCGCGCCGTCCGCCCCTCCGGGCACGGCGTTGCAGCGAGGCACTCGCCCGAGGCCGGCTCGTTGCCCGCCGGCTTCGGGGTCGGGACGACCGCGGCGCACGCGCGCCGCGGGTCATCGGTCGGGGATCAGTTCAGCTTCCAGACGAATTCGGTCTTCACCCACTGCTGCGCGGGCTTCGCGTCGGCCGGCTGCGGCTTGAACGAGCACTCCATCAGCGCGCGCTGGGCGGCGCTGTCGAGCTTGCGCGAGTGGCTGGAGGTCTCGATCTCGCTGTCGATGGCCTTGCCGTCGACGCCGACGAGGATGCGCAGGCCGGTCGTGCCCTGCTCGCCCTTGGTCAGCGAGTCACGCGGATATTCCGGCGGCGAGCAGCTCTTGACGTCTTGCACCCAGTGCGCGTCGCCGGCGAAGGCGGTCGCGCCGCACACGGCGAGCATCGAGGCGACGAGGGCGCTGCGAATCGAGATGAGATGGGCATTCATGAGGGGGCTCCTTCCAGCAGATCTGAAAAACAAAGGCTTTCGATTCCCCGCCCGACGGTTCCCGCTGTAGGGAAATGTCGACCGGGGTCATGGCCCGATTTCGACCTGCACGAGGCATTCTTGAGGGCCATCGACCGGGCCTATCGACAGATCAGCGGCCAAAAGCGGCCTTAGATCACGCCGTGCACCGGGCTCGCCCACGCAGGCACGCCGGCGGTGCGTGGAAACCCTCATCCACGCGGCCGCATGCGCCGAAACCGGGCGCGTTTTCGCCCGCCGCCGCGCAGGCCGACGGCCGCGACAGGCGAAAAAAAACGCGCCTCGAGGGCGCGTTCTTCGGAAGGCCGGGGCCGGACGGGCGCTCAGCGCGCCGGCAGCAGCTTCGCCGGGTCGATCGGCTTGCCCTGCTTGCGGATCTCGAAGTGGAGCTGCACGCGATCGGTGTCGGTCGAGCCCATCTCGGCGATCTTCTGGCCGCGCTTGACGATCTGGTCTTCCTTGACCAGCAGCGTCTGGTTGTGCGCATACGCCGTGAGGTAATTGGCGTTGTGCTTCACGATGACCAGGTTGCCGTAGCCG
>JASLEM010000135.1 GCA_030151165.1 Burkholderiaceae bacterium | reverse complement strand
ACCGGCGCGGGGCTCGCGCCCGACCACGCGCGCGCGGCCACGCGCCTGCGCGCGGCGGTCGCGGCCGCGCCGTTCATGGTGGCGGGCACCGGCCGGCTCGACACCGTGCTGATGCGCCACTTCGGCGCTCGCGTCTTCTGCAAGGTGGGCGCCGAGGGCGTCTACTGCGCCGCGCTGCCCGAGCTCGGCGTGGGGCTCGCGCTGAAGATGGACGACGGCAACACGGCGCGCGCGGCGGAGGTCGCGGTCGTCGCGCTGCTCGCGACGCTGCTGCCGCTCGACGACGCCGACCGCGCGATCGTCGCGCCGTTGAAGGACGTCCGGCTGCGCAACTGGAACGGCCGCGAGGTCGGCCGGCTCGCCGCCACGGGCGTCGCCGCGAGCGCCGGCTGAGGGGCGCGCCAGCGCATCAAGAGCCCCCTACACGGTGCCGGCACAGCCGCGAATCGGCCGTGAACCGCGGCTCTTTTCCGCGGATCGGCGCTCGACCGGGACGGATAAATTCATGCGGCCGCAGGCCAACGCGTCGCGATGCACGTCGTCGCGTGCCGCCTCGCGTCGCTTCGTCCGTCATCCAACCCGTCCGGTTTCCATGCACAGCTCCTCGCCGACTTCCCATTCCCTGAGTTTCAAGAACAAGATCGCGCTGCTCGCGGGCGTGTCCATCGTCGGCGTCACGCTGCTGACCGCCGGCGCGGCCTACGAGATCCGCAACCAGATCGTCGAGGGGCGCAAGGCCGGCCTCGTGATGGCGGTGCAGTCGGTGCGCGGCATCATCGCGTCGTACCAGGCGAGCGCGGCCAAGGGCGAGATGCCCGTCGCCGATGCGCAGAAGGCCGCGGCCGAGGCCATCCGCCGCTCGCGCTTCGGTGGCGCGGACGGCAACGCGAACTACTTCTACATCTGGGGCCTGGACGGCACCAGCGTGATGCACCCGATGAAGCCCGAGTGGGCCGGCAAGTCGATGCTGGGCCAGGTCAAGGACGGCGACGGCAACAACGTGCTCGAGGCGCTGATCGCCGGCACGAAGCAGGGGCACGACGGCAACGGCTTCGTCGACACCAAGTACCCGCGCCCGGGCAAGGACGTGAAGGACTCGGTGCCCAAGCTGCAGTACGTGAGCGCGATCCCCGACTGGAACTGGCTCGTCGGCGCCGGCCTCTACATGGACGACGTGAACGAGGTCGTCATCGGCGCGCTGCTCAAGAGCCTCGCGTTCGCCGCCGCGCTGCTGGTCGCGATCGG
The DNA here is from genome assembly GCA_030151165.1 of Burkholderiaceae bacterium. The sequence goes on along the minus strand of JASLEM010000135.1, from coordinate 4,843 downwards.
CGCGATCGGCCTGACGATCTACCGCAGCGTCATGCGCCAGATCGGCGGCGAGCCGGTCGAGGCGATGACCGCGATGAACGAGGTCGCGCGCGGCAACCTGGCCGTCAACCTGCGCCGGCCGGTGCCGGGCAGCCTGATGGCCGGCCTCGCGACGATGATCGAATCGCTGCGCAGCACCGTCACGCAGATCCGCCGCTCGACCGACAGCATCGCCATCGCCTCGGGCGAGATCGCGATCGGCAACAACAGCCTCGCGAGCCGCACCGAGCAGACCGCGGCCAGCCTGCAGCAGGCCGCGGCGGCGATGGAGCAGCTCACGCAGACGGTGCGCCACACGTCGGGCTCCGCGGTCGAGGCCAACTCGCTCGCGTCGGCCGCCGCGCAGCACGCCACGAGCGGCGGCGACGTCGTCGCGCGCGTCGTCACCACGATGGACGAGATCAACGCCGCGTCGAAGAAGATCCACGACATCATCGGCGTGATCGACGGCATCGCGTTCCAGACCAACATCCTCGCGCTCAATGCCGCGGTCGAGGCGGCGCGTGCCGGCGAGCAGGGCCGCGGCTTCGCGGTCGTCGCGTCGGAAGTGCGCTCGCTCGCGCAGCGCTCTGCGAACGCCGCGCGCGAGATCAAGTCGCTGATCGGCGCGTCGGTCGACCGCGTCGAGGCCGGCGGCCAGCTGGTCGGGGAAGCGGGCGGCACGATGCAGGGCATCGTCTCGGGCGTGCACCGCGTGAGCGACATCATCCAGGAGATCACCCGCGCCAGCGCCGAGCAGGCGAGCGGCATCGGGCAGATCAACACCAACGTCTCGCAGCTCGACCAGATGACGCAGCAGAACGCCGCGCTCGTCGAGGAATCCGCCGCCGCGGCCGAGAGCCTGAAGGAACAGGCGCGCCAGCTCGCGACCATCGTGCAGGTGTTCCAGCTGGAGCGCTGAACAGCCGGCGCGCTCGGCGCCCTCCTTCGAGCTACTTCGCGCTCAGCGGCCGATCCGGCTTGAGCATGTGCGCGCCGAGGTAGACCTCGACGAGGAACACCGCGTATGTCACGCCCAGGCTGGCCATCGCGCTGCCGAACAGCACGGCGATCACGCGGTCGGCGGCGAGGCCGAACTCGTCGCCGGTGAAGGTCGCCATCACCATCGCGCAGACCAGCAGCCCGCACGCGACCGCGCAGCTGATGCTGACGTGGATCAGCCGCGCGCGCCGATCGAGCAGCGCGAGCGCCCGCGCGGAGGTGCCGGCGAGCGCCTTGTCCTCCTGGCTCAACGGTTCGCCCTTGGCCTTCATCGCGTTGCGCAGCTTCTCGGAGTGGTCGTCGATGCGCGCGAGGCGGTTCGTGAGCACGGTCAGCGTCGAGCCGATCGCGGCGAGCACGAAGGCCGGGGCGATGGCCAGCTGGATGGCGTGGGCGGTGTCGGCTTGGAGCAGGAACGGCATGGTCGATCCGCTCGGCAAGACGCGCGCCCGGATCGTGGGGGGCCTCCCGGGATAGGGATAGGTCGTGCCCGCGAACGGGGCCATGCTGCCCGCAGCCCGGGCCGCGAAGGCCTTCTTCGTGCGGCCCGGGCCGGCGTCGCGCGCCCGCACGACGCGGCTCGTCCACAACGACCTGGAGACACCCATGCCCCAACGCCAAGGCCCCATCGCTTCCCGTTTCGCGCTCGCGCTCCTCGCGGCGCTCGCCTGCACCGCCGCCAGCGCGCAGCGGGCCGCCCTCGTGCAGGAGGCCTACGGACCGGGACGCACGCCGTACCAGAGCAACCAGCTCTACAACCCGTCCGCCGCCATCTGCCCGAACCAGTTCTACTGCCAGATCGCGTTCCCGCCGGTGCCGGCCGGCAAGCGGCTGGTCGTCACGCACGCCTCGGGCACGTACACGCTGAACGCGGGCGCCACCGAAGCCATCGTGTCGATCGGCAGCGGCCTGTTCGACACCATGGACCTGCCGGCGCCGGTCAACGTCGGCAACAACCGCTACGTGGCCAGCAGCCCGATCACGTTCTACTTCGAGGCGGGCCAGACGCCGTACATCTTCATCACGGGCAGCTCGGTGATCACGGGCAACACGGGCCACGCGTCGATGGTCGGCTACTTCGTCAACACGCCCTGAGCGGACGCGCCGCGGCGCGCTCGGCGCGCCGCGCGGCAAGCTTGCCGTCAGCTCCGTCTAGGGGGGCCTACCCTGAACAAGGGAGCCCGGCACGCGACGAAGAATCGATCGCCTCGCAAACTCGATGGCCGCAATCCCGCGTCATGCCATCGGAGTTCCCCGCAATGAATGTCCTCACCCGCAGCATCCTCGCCGCCGCCCTCGCGGGCGCCGCGGCCGTCGCCTCGGCCGCGACGTCCAATCCGCTGCTCGTCACCGTCGTCTCGAACGCCGTCCCCTACACGAAGACCTACACGATCCATTTCGTGCAGGGCTACAACCGGGCGGACGTCACCTTCTCGGACAGCATCCCCCAACGCATCTACATTCAGACCGTCACGCTCTATCACGCGACGGGATTGCCCGTCGGCAGCGCGATGCACGGGTTCGTCTTCTCGACCACCGGCGGCGCCTTCAACACCGTCGGCATCCCCTCGGCGATCTCGGACGGCTCGCCCTATCCGACGAGCGCCACCGCCCTGAGCTTCTCGCAGGATCCGAACACCGCCGTGGAGTTCAACCTGTTCCGCTCGGACACCTCGACCACCGAGGACGCCACCGTGGTTCTCACCGGCTACACCGTCCCCGGCAACTGACGTCGCGGGCTCAGTCGCGCAGCGGCATCAGCCCCGACAGGCCGGACAGCTCGCTCGGCCGCGTCGGGCCGGCATCGGCGAGGTCGGCGACGATGCCGCGCCCGCGCGAAGCGATGCGCACGCAGTTGCGGCCGTCGGCCTTCGCGCGATAGAGCGCGTCGTCGGCGGCCTTGAGCCAGCTGTCGACGTTGTGCTTGCGGTGCAGCTGCGCCACGCCGACGCTGATCGTCACCTCGACGCCCATCGGCCAGCCCGCGTTCTGGATGCGCTCGCGCAGCATCGTGGCCACGCGCATCGCGTCGGCCACGTTGTTGTCCGGCAGCAGCAGCGCGAACTCCTCGCCGCCCATGCGGAACAGGCGGTCGATGCGCCGCGCGCGCTCGCGCACGAGCGTGACGACGCGCTGCAGCACCTCGTCGCCCGCGGCGTGGCCGTGGCCGTCGTTGATGCGCTTGAAATGGTCGAGGTCGAACGCGAGCAGCGACACCGGGCTCTCGCTGCGGCGCGAGTGCTCGATCGCGTCGGCCAGCGTCGACGTGAGCTGGCGCCGGTTCAGCGCGCCGGTGAGCGGGTCGGTCGTCGCCTGCTCCACCAGCTTGCGCTGCAGCTCGCCGACCACGCCGAGGATGATGTTCAGGATGATGATCGACAGCCCGGACGTGACCGCGAAGCGCCACATCGTCGGCACGCCCAGCACGTGCAGCACGAGCGCGGAGGTCAGCGCCAGCAGGCCCAGCGCGCCGGCCGTGGCCTGCCAGGCGGGCAGCACGAAGTAGCAGAACAGGATCGCCGGGTAGCACCACATCGCGCCGAAGACGCCCTCGCGCAGCAGCGCCACGGCGATCGCCACGCCGATCGGCAGCAGGATCCAGCCGTAGGCGACCGGCGGCTTGCGTTTCTTCCAGAGCGCGAAGGCGTCGATCGCCAGCGGCAGCATCACGGCCGCGGCCATGCCGGCGAGCAGGCGCTGGCCGGCGAAGAAGTCGATCAGCGCGAACGGCAGCAGCAGCAGCGTCGACGCCGCGGCCATCGGCAGCATGATGCGGTCGCGGTAGGCGCCCAGCACGTCGCGGCCCGCGGCGGGCGACAGCAGCCAGCGCTTCATGCGCTTCAACGCGCCCGCCCCGACCCGGCCGGGCATGGCGAAGGGAGTCGACCGGTGAAGGGCGTCGGACGCATGCGCCATTGTGGCCGGGCGCTGGCGGTCGTGAAGCATCGAATGAGTGAAGGATTCCCGCGCCCGGCGGCCGATGAACGGTCGATCCGGGGGCGTCGTGCCGCGAAGGCACTCTTGTCAACGAGGGGGACGCCAGGCCGCGGCGCGGCCCGGCCGGGGCGTCAGGCGGGCGTCCAGAGCGTGGGCAGGCCGTCGAGGTCGCGGAACACCTTGGACAGCGAGCCGCCTGCCACCAGCGCCGTCGCGCGCTCGATGTCGGGCGCGAGGTAGCGGTCGGTCGGCATCGGCGCGCACTGCTCGCGCAGCAGCGCGTGCGCCTGCTCGAGCGCCGTGGAGCTGCGCAGCGGGCGCAGGAACTCGACGCCCTGCGCCGCGGCCAGCCACTCGATGCCCAGGATCACCGACACGTTGGAGATCATCGGCTGCAGGCGGCGCGCGGCGAAGGTCGCCATCGACACGTGATCCTCCTGGTTCGCCGACGTCGGCAACGAGTCGACGCTGGCCGGGTGCGCGAGCGACTTGTTCTCGCTCGCGAGCGACGCCGCCGTCACGTGCGCGATCATGAAGCCCGAGTTCAGGCCGGCGTCCGACGACAGGAACGGCGGCAGTTGCGACACGCTGGCGTCGATCATCATCGCGATGCGGCGCTCGGCGATCGCGCCCACTTCCGCGATCGCGACGGCCATCGCGTCCGCGGCCAGCGCGACCGGCTCCGCGTGGAAGTTGCCGCCCGAGACGAGCACGCCATCCTCCGCGAAGACGAGCGGGTTGTCGGTGACGGCGTTGGCCTCGCGCACGAGGATCAGCGCGGCGTGGCGCAGCTGGTCGAGGCAGGCGCCGACGACCTGCGGCTGGCAGCGCAGGCAGTACGGATCCTGCACGCGGTCGTCGCCTTCCATGTGCGACTGGCGGATCT
>JASLEM010000122.1 GCA_030151165.1 Burkholderiaceae bacterium | reverse complement strand
CCGAAGACGGCGTCCATCGGGAACTCGGTGAACAGGCCGTCCTTGACCATCTCGCGCGCGCCGCCGCCGCCTTCCTCGGCCGGCTGGAACAGCAGGTAGACGGTGCCGTCGAAGTCGCGGTGCTTCGCGAGATGCTGCGCGGCGGCGAGCAGCATTGCGGTGTGGCCGTCGTGGCCGCAGGCGTGCATGCGGCCGGGGTTGCGGCTGGCGTGCTCGAAGGTGTTGGACTCGGCCATCGGCAGCGCGTCCATGTCGGCACGCAGGCCGATCGCGCGGGCGCCGTCGCCCTTGGCGCCCTTGATGATGCCGACCACGCTCGTCTTGCCCAGGCCGCGCCGGATCGGGATGCCCCATTCGGTCAGCTTGGCCGCGACCAGCTCGCTGGTGCGCTCTTCCTTGAAGCACAGCTCGGGATGCGCGTGGATCTCCCGTCGCAGCGCGGTGATGGTGGCCGCGTCGGCCAGCAGCGATTCGATGACGTTCATGGGCGAGGTTCTCGACAGTCGTTGCATTGCATCTTATGCCTGCCGACGCCTCTTGGGCAGTGCGCTTTACCAGCGGCCTTTTCCCTTGGTCGGACAAGCCGATGTGACATGATTTGGGCATGAACGCGATCCTTTCCACGCCCGAGTCCGAAACGGGCGTCGGCACCCCGGCCGACGCTCCGATCCGCATCGTCCAGGCGGCCTGCCCGCATGACTGCCCGGACACCTGCGCGATGCGCGTCACCGTCCAGGGCGACAAGGTCGTCAGGCTGCAAGGCGACCCCGACCATCCGACCACCAACGGCGCGCTGTGCACCAAGGTGTCGCGCTACGCCGAGCGCACCGAGCACGCCGAGCGCGTGCTGCGACCGCTCAAGCGGGTCGGGCCGAAGGGCAGCGGGCAGTTCGTGCCGGTGTCGTGGGACGAGGCGCTCGGCCACATCGCCGCGCGCCTGGGCGAGATCGCGGCGCGCGCGCCCGAGGCGATCCTGCCGTACAGCTACGCCGGCACGATGGGCATGGTGCAGGGCGAAGGCATGGCGCAGCGATTCTTCAACCAGCTCGGCGCATCGAGGCTCGACCGCACGATCTGCTCGAACGCCGGCGGCGACGCGCTCGCGGCGACGTACGGCGCGAAGGTCGGCATGCATGTCGAGCACTTCGCCGAGAGCCGGTTGATCGTCATCTGGGGCAGCAACTCGATCGCGTCGAACCTGCACTTCTGGCCGATCGCGCTGGCCGCGAAGCGCGCGGGCGCGACGCTCGTCTGCATCGACCCGCGCCGCACCGAGACGGCCGAGAAGTGCCACCACCACCTCGCGCTCACGCCGGGCAGCGACGGCGCGCTCGCGCTGGCGGTGATGCACGAGCTCATCGCCAACGACTGGCTCGACCAGGCCTACATCGACCAGGCCGTCGACGGCTGGGCCGGCCTGCGCGAGCGCGCGCTCGAATGGACGCCGGAGCGCGCGGCCGTCGAGTGCGGCCTGGACGCGCAGCAGATCCGCGACTTCGCGCGGCTGTACGGCACCACGGCGCCGAGCGCGATCCGCCTCAACTACGGGATGCAGCGCGTGCGCGGCGGCGGCAACGCCACGCGGCTGATCGCGCTGCTGCCGTGCCTGACCGGCGCGTGGCGGCACCGCGCGGGCGGGATGCTGCTGTCGTCGGGCGGGTGGTTCGCGTCGGTGCGCAACCCGGCGCTGACGCGGCCCGACCTGCTCGCCGGCCGCACGCCGCGCACTATCAACATGAGCACGATCGGCGACGACCTGCTGCGCGAGACCGGCGAGGCGCTGCCCGACGGCCGCGCGTTCGGACCGAAGATCGAGGCGCTGGTCGTCTACAACAGCAACCCGGTGGCGGTGGCGCCGGAGTCGCGCAAGGTCGCGGCCGGCTTCCAGCGCGAGGATCTGTTCACCGTCGTGCTGGAGCACTTCCTCACCGACACCGCCGACCACGCCGACTACGTCCTGCCCGCGACGACGCAGCTCGAGCACTGGGACATCCACGCCAGCTACGGTCACACCTACGTGATCCTCAACGAGCCGGCGCTGACGCCGCGTGGCGAGTCGCGCTCGAACGCGGCGATCTTCCGCGCGCTGGCCGCGCGCATGGGCTTCGACGACCCGTGCTTCCAGGACGACGACCTGGCGCTCGCACAGCAGGCGCTGAAGGGCCCGGTGCCGTTCGACGAACTGCGCGCGACGGGCTGGGCCAAGCTGCCGCTGCCCGACGCGCCCTTCGCCGAAGGCCGGTTCCCGACGCCCGGCGGCCGCGCGCAGGCCGACCTGCCCGGCCTGGGCCTGCCCGACTACCTGCCGCCGTACGAAAGCGCGCGCAGCACGCCCGAGCTCGCGAAGCGCTTCCCGCTCGCGATGATCTCGCCGCCGGCGCGCAACTTCCTCAACTCGACGTTCGTCAACGTGAAGAGCCTGCGCGACATCGAGCACGAGCCGGTGCTCGAGATCGAGGCCGTCGACGCCGCCGCGCGCGGCATCGCGTCGGGCGACGAGGTGCGCGTGTTCAACGACCGCGGCGAGTACCGCTGCGTCGCGCGCGTGAGCGACCGCGCGCGGCCCGGTGTCGTGCACGGGCTGGGCGTCTGGTGGCGCAAGTTCGGCCTCGCCGGCACCAACGTCAACGAGCTGACGCACCAGCGGCTCACCGACATGGGCCGGGCGCCGTCGTTCTACGACTGCCTGGTCGAAGTGGCCAAGGCCTGAGAACGATGCTGCTGTCGCGCCTCTGGCCGCGTCGCCGGGCCGCCCGCTGGGGCCTCGCGAGCGCGTTGAGCGTCGCGGGCCTGGCCGGCGCCGCGCTGGCGACGCTGTGCGCGACGTCGGGCTGCGCGTCGGTCGACTACCTCGGGCAGTCGGCGTCGGGGCACTTCCACCTGCTCGCCGCGGCGCGGCCGGTGCAGGAAGCGATCGCCGATCCGCTGCTGCCCGAGCCGCTGCGCATGCGCCTGCAGCTGACGCAGCAGATGCGCGACTACGCGGTCAAGGAGCTGAAGCTGCCCGACAACGGCAGCTACCGCTCGTACGCCGACCTGAAGCGCTCGGCCGCGGTGTGGAACGTGGTGGCGGCGCCGGAGTTGTCGCTGAAGCTCGAGACGTGGTGCTTCCCGATCGTCGGTTGCGTCGGCTACCGCGGCTACTACGACCACGCGACCGCCGAGAGCGCCGCCGACCCGCTGCGCGCGCAGGGGCTGGACGTCGACGTCTACGCCGTTCCCGCGTACTCGACGCTGGGCTGGATGAACTGGATCGGCGGCGACCCGCTGCTCAACACCTTCGTGCAGTGGCCGGAGGGCGAGGTCGCGCGGCTGATCTTCCACGAGCTCGCGCACCAGGTCGCGTACGCGCCGGGCGACACGACGTTCAACGAGTCGTTCGCCACCTCCGTCGAGGTGATCGGCAGCCAGCGCTGGCTGGCCGCCTTCGCGACGGAGGACGTGCGCCAGCAGCAGGCGCTGACCGAGCGGCGGCGCAACGACTTCCACGCGCTCGTGCGCACCTGGCGCGCGAAGCTCGACGCGATGTACGCGAGCGACCTGCCCGACGCCGACAAGCGCGCGAAAAAGGCCGAGCTCTACGCCGCGATGCGCGCCGACTACGCCGCGACGAAGCGCGACCAGTGGGGCGGCTACAAGGGCTACGACACGTGGTTCAAGGAGGCCAACAACGCCGCGATGGGCGCGCAGGCCGCGTACGACGACCAGGTCGGCGCGTTCATCAAGCTGTTCGCCGCGCAGGGTAGCGATTTCGACCGCTTCTACGCCGAGGTGCGCCGGCTGGCCGCGCTGCCGAAGCCGGAGCGCGACGCCGCGCTCGCGCCCTACCGGGACAACCCCGGCGACAACCCGGGTGGCGCGCCCGCGGTCGCCGCGACATCGGCCGCGTCGCCGGCGTCCGCGGCCGCTGTTGCATCCGCGCCGCTCTGAGCCGCGCGCCGCGAACCGCGGTGCTTTCTCGCCGAGAATCGCGGCCAGAGGAGACCACGAATGGCTGACCTGAAGCTGCACCGGGATCACGATCTCGGCATCGCGCGCGCCCGCAAGGTCGCGATCAAATGGGCCGAGTACGTCGAGAAGAAGCTCGAGATGGAATGCACGCTGATCGAGGGCGACGAGCACGACGTCCTCGAGTTCACGCGCTCGGGCGTCGACGGCCGCATGATCGTCGCGGGCGACTACTTCGATCTCGAGGCCAAGCTCGGCTTCCTGCTGCGGCCGTTCGCCGGCACGATCGAGGCCGAGGCGAGCAAGCAGCTCGACGAGGTGCTCGCGAAGGAGGCCGCGAAGAAGGCCCCGAAGGACGAGGCCAGGGCGCCTGCCAAGGCCAAGGCGGCGCCGAAGAAGAAGTGACGCGGCGCGCCGGGGCGTCGCCGCGCGATGGGGCTTACTTCAGGTCTTCGATCAGGTCGATGTAGGCCTGCTTGGCTTCGTCCGGCGACTGGCCCTTGACTTCGTTCCACGCGTCCCACTTCGCGCGGCCGACCATGTCGGTGAAGCCCGGGCGCTTGCCGTCGACGTCGCCGCTGCTCGCCTGCTTGTACAGCGCGTAGATCTTCAGCATCGTCATGTTGTCCGGGCGCTCGGGCAGGTTCTTGCTGTCGGCGACGGCTTGTTCGAATTGCTCGTTCAAAGTGCTCATGGCTGCGGTTCCGTGGTGGTCGCTGTGGGTGAAAGTCTGGCTTGACGGGGCGGATGTTAAACACCAATCTCGCAAGCCGAGCTGAAGAGTGCCGAGACATCACTCTATAACGTTACCGGAGTTTTCTTGAGCGCAAACGCTGAACGCATGTCGCGGGTCGACACGGCCTGGCTGAGGATGGATACCGAGGCCAACCTGATGATGATCGTCGGGGTCTGGCTGCTCGAACCGCAGATCTCGATGGCCGACCTGCGCGAGCGCGTCGAGACCGGCCTGCTGAAGTACCACCGGTTCCGCCAGAAGGTCGTCGAGGACGCGCTCGGCGCGCAGTGGGTCGACGACGACCACTTCGACATCGCCGCCCACGTCGTGCCCGAGAAGCTCGAGCTCGCGCGCGGGCAGGCGCCGCTCGACGCGCTGAAGACCTACGTTGGCGACCTCTGCACGTCGCCGCTGAACCCGAGCCGGCCGCTGTGGCAGTTCCACCTGTTCGAGGACTTCGAGACCGGCCGCAGCGCGCTCGTCGCGCGCATCCACCACTGCATCGCCGACGGCATCGCGCTGATCTCGGTGATGCTGTCGATCACCGACGGCGGCAAGGAGCCGCCCGCGCGCCGCAAGCGCGAAGCGGACGCGGAAGGCGAGCACGACTGGGTCGCCGACTACCTGCTCAAGCCCGCGGCCGACCTCGCGGTGAAGGCGATCGGCGTGTACGGCGCGGGGCTGGGCAAGGGCGTCGAGATGATGGCCGACCCGACGGCACCTTTGTCCGGCAGCATGGAGATGGCGCGCATCGGCGGGCAGGTCGTCAGCGACCTTGCCGCGATGGCGCTGATGCCCGACGACTCGCCGACGCGTCTCAAGGGCAAGGCGACGCCGGGCAAACGCGTGGCATGGGGCGAGCCGCTGCCGCTGTCGGAGGTGAAGGCCGTCGGCCAGGCGATGGGCGGCTCGATCAACGACGTGCTGCTCGCGAGCGTCGCGGGCGCGATCGGCAGCTACCTGCGCGACAAGGGCGACGACACCGACGGCATGGAGATCCGCGCGATGGTGCCGGTGAACCTGCGTCCGCTCGAGAAGGCGTGGCAGCTCGGCAACCGCTTCGGCCTCGTGCCGCTGGTGCTGCCGATCGGCATCGCCAACCCCGTCGACCGTCTCGCCGAGGTGCGCAGGCGCATGAACGAGCTGAAGGGTGGCTACCAGCCGCTGCTCGCGTTCGCGCTGCTGTCGGTGGCGGGCGTGCTGATCAAGCCGGTGCAGGCCGCACTGTTGAACCTGTTCGCGAAGAAGGCCACCGCGGTGATGACCAACGTGCCCGGCCCGGCGACGCCGCTGCAGCTGTGCGGCCGCACGCTGAAGCAGGTGATGTTCTGGGTGCCGGCGTCGGGCGACATCGGCATGGGCGTCAGCATCCTCAGCTACGGCGGCGGCGTGCAGTTCGGCCTGATCACCGACGCGGTGATGTGCCCCGACCCCGACGAGATCGTCCAGCGCTTCCGGCCGGAGTTCGACAAGCTGCTGTGGCTCGCGATGATGCTGCCCTGGGAGCGCTGACGCGCCGCCCAGGGTCCGTGCATCGGCTCGGCGGTCAGTTCACCGGCACGAGGTGGCCGTAGACGCCGGTGATCGAGCCGCCGCTGCCGGTCGAGGGCCCGAGCAGGGCGATCGTCACGACGGTGTTCGGGTCGGCGTAGATGTGCGTCGTCGCGCTGACGGAGAAGACCTGCTGGCCGAGGATGACGCCGTTGTTGAACACCGGCAGATGAGACTCCACCTCGGCGCCGTTGAGGTAGGTCGCGACGTCGAACAGCATGCTGCCGCCCGGGTTGCACGCGAGGTCGGCCGAGATGTAGTCGATGACCAGTCGCACGCCGGCGGGGACGGTGAACGTGCCCTGGCCGAAGCCGCCGCTCAGGACGATGTCCAGGCGCTGCGAGAACGGCGCGAGGTCGTCGTAGCCCGCGGTGGTCGCGGCCTTGGGCAGGGTGGCCGCACCGGACAGCGCCGGCAGGGCGAAGGCGCCGACGGCGGCGGCCAGGATCATGGAGCGGCGAAAGACGGATTGACGCATGGGAACCCCCGTTTGATTTGGAGTTCGAGCATGCCGCCGCGTCCGGTCGCGCGTCCAGAGTCGTCCTGGGGGGACGCCGCGTTCGAACGTGGGGGTTCGTCGCGGCCTATTCGGCCTATTCGTCCTCGAGTTCCGCCTTCGCCATCTCGACGTCCAGGCGCTCCATCGCGTCCAGCGGCTTGCACTCGGCGGCCTCGGCGTAGAGCGCCTCGGCTTCCTTCATGCGCTTGTCGCCCTCGAGCATGACGAGGCCGTTCGCGTACTCGACGCGGGCGATCGCCGAGTCGGGGTTCAGCGCGAGCGCTTCCTTGAACATCTTCAGGCCGGTCGCGGTGTCCGCGCCCTGCGTCTTGCCCAGCAGCTTGCCGACCTTGTCGATGACCTCCGCGTGGAAGGCGCCGAGCGCGATGTGGGCGTCGGCGTGCTTGGGCGCCAGGGCGATGGTGGTCTCGAGCGCGTTCTTGACCTTGGCCCCGAGGCCCTGCGTCAGCGCCTTCGCGACGCTGATGCCCTGGCTGTAGCGGCCGAGCGCGTAGGCCATCCAGTAGTGGGCGGCGGCGTTCTTCGGTTCGGCCTTGGCGAGCGCCTCGGCGCGGTCGGCGACCTCCATGAACATCGCGAGCTTGGTCTTCTCGCTGGTCTCGAGGTAGTTCGCGTAGATCGCCTGCGCCTTGTTCGCCACATTGATGCCCGCGCCGCCCGCCTTCAGGCCGGCGTCGTGCGCCTTCTGGAACTGGCCCGCGTGGTACAGCGCCCAGGCCGCGAGCACGGCCTCGTCCTTCGGGAACGGCTCGGCGTCGCCCTTGTGCAGGCGTGCCCAGTGCTTCTTCAGCGCCGCGGCGTCGTAGGTGTAGTCGTCGGCGTCATAGGGGAAGGCGGTCCATTTGGCCATGGCGTGTCTCGCGAGGTTCGTTGATGTTTCAGGACTTGTACGCGCCCGCGAGCGTCAGCAGGTGCTCGCGCGCGGCGGGTTCGAGGTAGGGCGTGAGCAGGCTCAGCACGTGCCAGGCGCCGCGGGCGAGCGTCGCGCCGGCGGCTTCGGGCTCGAGCGCCTTGCGCGGGTCGCGCACGTACTCGTAGCTGAGCCAGTAGGTGAGGACGACCACCATCGACGTCGCGACCGCCGGCACGTCGCGCCGGTCGAGGCGCACGGCGCTGTGGCGGTTCAGGCCGTCGAGGATGGCCTCGACCGCGCGCGACTTGTGCTTCAGCACGAACTGGAAGTGCGTCTCGAGCCGGCGGTTCTTCGACAGCAGGTCGTTCAGGTCGCGGTACAGGAAGCGGTATTGCCAGATCAGCTCGAACAGCATGTGGAAGAACAGCCACGCGTCCTCCACGTTGGAGACGTGGTCGGCGGCCTGCAGCAGCTCGTTCAACCCCTTTTCGTAGCGGTCGAACAGCGCGTTGATCAGCTCGTCCTTCGCCGGGTAGTGGTAGTACAGGTTGCCCGGGCTGATGTGCAGCTCCGCCGAGATCAGCGTCGTCGACACGTTCGGCTCACCGAAGCGGTTGAACAGGTCGAGGGTGACTTCGAGGATGCGTTCGGCGGTGCGTCTTGGTTTCTTGGCTTCCATGCGTTCTTCTTCTCCGGACTCCGCGCAATCTAGCACCCCGCCACGGCGATGCACAGATCGGCATTCCCGTGTTGTAGAGGCACTTCCCGATTGCTTCCTACAATCCCGTGCTTATGTCCGCGATTTCCTTCCAACAGGTCGAGAAGACCTATGCCAGCGGCGTCAAGGCGCTGGCCGGCGTCTCGTTCGACGTCCAGCCCGGCGAGTTCTTCGGCCTGCTCGGGCCCAACGGCGCCGGCAAGACCTCGCTGATCAGCATCCTCGCCGGCCTCGCGCGCGCCACGCGCGGCAAGGTCACGGTGATGGGCCACGACGTCGTCGACGACTACGCGGCCGCGCGCAAGTCGCTCGGCATCGTGCCGCAGGAGCTGGTGTTCGACCCGTTCTTCTCGGTGCGCGAGACGCTGCGCATCCAGAGCGGCTACTTCGGCGTGCGCAACAACGACGCGTGGATCGACGAGCTGCTGGCCAGCCTCGGCCTGGCCGACAAGGCCAATGCCAACATGCGCCAGCTCTCGGGCGGCATGAAGCGCCGCGTGCTCGTCGCGCAGGCGCTGGTGCACCGCCCGCCGGTGATCGTGCTCGACGAGCCGACCGCCGGGGTGGACGTCGAGCTGCGCCAGACGCTGTGGCAGTTCATCGCCCGCCTCAACCGCGAAGGCCACACCGTGCTGCTGACCACGCACTACCTCGAGGAAGCCGAGGCGCTGTGCCAGCGCATCGCCATGATGAAGCTGGGCAGGGTCGTCGCGCTGGAGCGCACGTCCGAGCTGCTCGCCGGCACCGCGACGACGATGCTGCGCTTCAAGACCGACCACGCGCTGCCCGCGAGCCTCGCGGAACGCGCGCGCGTGACCGGCCGCTTCGCGCAGGTGAGCGCGCGCGACGCCGCCGACGTCGAGGCCGTGCTCGCGCAGCTGCGCGAAGCCGGCGTGCCGGTCGAGGATCTGGAGATCGGCCGCTCGGACCTGGAAGACGTGTTCCTGGACATCATGACCAACGAGGCCCGCCCATGAGCGCCCGCACGGCCGTTCCGAAGGGCGCTCGCGCCGCAGTCCACAGGACGGAGGCATCCAAATGAGCGCCCGCATCGTCCTCGCCGGCGCCCGGCCGCTGTTCCGCAAGGAAGTCCTGCGCTTCTGGAAGGTCGCCTTCCAGACCGTCGCCGCGCCGGTGCTCACGGCGATCATGTACCTGCTCGTCTTCGGGCACGCGCTGACCGGGCGCGTCAGCGTCTACGACGGCGTGAGCTACGTGCAGTTCCTCATCCCCGGCCTGGTGATGATGAGCGTGCTGCAGAACGCGTTCGCCAACAGCTCGTCGTCGCTGATCCAGAGCAAGGTCACCGGCAACCTCGTGTTTCTGCTCGTGACGCCGCTGTCGCCCGCCGCGTGGTACCTCGCGTACACCGGCGCGGCCGTCGTGCGCGGCGTGG
>JASLEM010000118.1 GCA_030151165.1 Burkholderiaceae bacterium | reverse complement strand
CGGCATGCCGATCCTGGAGGCCTACAAGGCCAAGACCATCATCGTGAACAAGCGCTCGATGGCCGCGGGCTACGCGGGCCTCGACAACGAGCTGTTCTACATGGACAAGACGATGATGGTGTTCGGCGACGCCAAGAAGGTGGTCGAGGACATGCTGAAGGCGATCGAGTAGGTCGCCCCCGTGCGACGGCCGCGGGCTCGCGTGACGGGCCCGCGGCGCTTCGCCACCCCCTCCGAGGCACGACACCGGTCGCCGCCGCCGCGGCATCGGCCGCCACCGAAAGCGGACTCGTCGCGCACGCAAGGACTCGATCGCGGCGCACCGGCCCTGCCCTGAAAAGGGAGATGGTTGACTCCGAACATGACAAGCATCATGCTTCGCCACATCAAACATGATGTCTATCATGCTTGATGGAAACAGAGTCGCATGAAGCCTCCGGCTCGACGCCTCCGCGCCGAGACAGGCCGACCGCGACATCCGCAATTCAGGCCGTCGACACCCGTCCCGTCGAGACCTGCCCTTCTCGTTAGGAATGCACATGAAGCTCACAGGAAAAGTCGCCCTCGTCACCGGCGCGAACTCGGGTCTCGGCCTGGCCACGGCCAGGAAGCTGATCGGCGAAGGCGCCGCGCGGGTGTACGTCACCGGCCGCCGCCAGAAGGAACTGGACGAGGCCGTCGCCGCGCTCGGCGAGCGCGCGGTCGGCGTCGTCGGGGACGTCACGAAGCCCGCGGATCTCGATCGCCTCTATGCACGGATCAAGGCCGAATCCGGCCATCTGGACGTCGTCGTGGCGAACGCCGGCTATGCCGCCTTCGCGCCCCTGGGCGACCTGAGCGAGGAGCACGTCGACGGGCTCTTCGACACGAACGTCAAGGGCGTCATCTGGACGGTCCAGAAGGCGTTGCCGCTGATCCGGGCCGGCGGCTCGATCGTCCTCGTCGCGTCGATCGTGGGCAGCAAGGGCTTCGGCAACTGGAGCATCTACAGCGCCACCAAGGCCGCCGTGCGATCGTTCGCGCGCACGTGGGCGTCCGACCTCAAGGGGCGCGACATCCGCGTCAACGCGGTGAGCCCCGGCGTCATCGTGACCCCGGGCCACGACAAGACCGGCGCGAGCCACGACCAGCTGCAGGGCTTCTTCCAGTTCGCCGGATCGATCGCGCCGCTGGGGCGCACCGGCCGCGACGACGAGGTGGCCAACGTCATCTCCTTCCTGGCCTCCGACGAAAGCAGCTTCGTGACGGGCAGCGAGATGTTCGTCGACGGCGGCGTCGCGCAGGTCTGACGGCGCCGTCGGCGCGATACCCGCCGGGGTGTCGCCGGCCCGGTTTCGGCCACGGCCGGCGACGCCCGACCCGGCGGCACGAAGATCAACATGGAGCCCCTCGAACATGCCCGACGCACATGAAGTCTTCCACCGGTTCACCGACGCGCTGCTCCACCTGGACGCGGGCGTCGAACACTGCCTCGCCCTGTTCGCGGACGACGCCGTGTTCGAGTTCCCCTACGCCCCGGCGCTCGGCTTGCCGCCCAGGCACGAGGGCCGCGCGCAGATCCGCGGGCTGCTCGCGCTGATCCGCGCGAGGATTCCGCCGACGGCCGTCGGCCAGGTCACGATCCACGACATGAAGGCCGCCAACGAGCTCTTCATCGAGTACCACTCGGAAGGCCGGATCGCAGAGAGCGGCCAGGCCTATCACCAGGACTACGCGACGTTCTTCGCCGTCGAGGACGGCAGGATCAAGGTCGTCCGCGAGTACTTCAACGCGATCGCGAGCGCCCGGGCCATCCTGCCGGACGGCCTGGCGAGCCTCGCTGCGCGGTAGGACGGCAGGCCGGTGCTACGACAGGACGGACGCCGCGGACACGTTGCCGAACCCCGCAGGCGCCGGCGACGCGGCGCGCAGGTTCTTGGCCGGCGCGACGCGCATCTCGTCCGGGACGGCGACGCCGTTCTTCGCGGCGATGACCTCGGCGAGGATGCTCACCGCGATCTCCGAAGGCGTCTTGCTTCCGATGTAGACCCCGACCGGCCCGTGCAGGCGCGCCAGCTCCTCGGGCGTGACGTCGAAGTGCTCGCCCAGCCTGCGCCGGCGGGCGTCGTTGTTGCGGCGGCTTCCGATGGCGCCGACGAAGAACGCCTGCGACCTGAGCGCCTCGAGCAACGCGAGATCGTCCAGCTTCGGGTCGTGGGTCAGGGCGATCACGACGCTGCGCTTGTCGGCGCGGAACGCGAGCACGGCGTCGTCGGGCATGTCGGCGATCACCTTGGCACCCGGCACGCGCCACGTGGCGCGCACCTCCTCGCGCGGGTCGCAGACCGTCACGTCGAAGCCGCTGAAGAGCGCCATCGTCGCGAGGTACTCGGTCAGCTGGCCCGCGCCGATCAGGAGCATCCGGTAGCTGGGGCCGAAGGTGGTCAGCACGCACGCGTCGTCCCTGCGAAGCTCCTCGGGCTGCAGCGCGGGCGCGTGCGTCGCCCGTCCGTCAGCCAGGTCGACGCGCCGGCGCACCAGCCGCCCCGTCGACAGCGTCTGCAGCAGTTGCTCCAGCTCCGACGGGTCGGGGTCGTGCTCCACCAGCAGCTCGAGCGTGCCGCCGCACGGCAGGCCGAAGCGATGGGCTTCGTCGGCCGACACGCCATACGTGAGCAGGTCGGGCGCCCGCGGCGGCGCGACGCGCGCGGCCGGCTGCTGCCGCCAGATCTCCTGGTAGCGGTACGCCAGGTCGTCCTCGATGCAGCCGCCGCTCACCGAGCCCGACATGCGGCCCGTGTCCGACATCGCGAGCACGGACCCGATCGGCCGCGGCGACGATCCCCAGGTGCGGATGACGGTCACCAGCAGCGTGCGATGGCCGGCTCGTCGCCATTCGAGCAAGTCCCGCAGGACGATCAGGTCGAGGTTTTCCATGGGATGCTCGTTTTTCCGCGTCGCCCGGGCGGCGAGTCAGAACGGTTCCTTGAACGGCCGGAGATCGATCTCCTGCGTCCAGGCGCTCGGATGCTGCGCATGCAGTTGCCAGTAGGTCTCGGCGATGGCGTCGATGTCCAGCAGGCCGTTCGGCCCGCGCTCCTCGACGATCTCCGGGCGCAGCGACTTGATGCGTTCCCCGTCGATGCCGCCGTCGATCACCACGTGCGCCACGTGCAGCCCCTGCGGCCCGAACTCCCGGGCCATGCTCTGGCTCAGCATCCGCAGCCCGGCCTTCGCGGCGGAGAAGTGCGCGAAGGCCGGGCGCCCGCGCAGGCTGGCGGAGGCGCCCGTGAACAGGATCGTCCCGCCGCCCCGGGGCAGCATCAGCTTCGCCGCCTCGCGGCCCACGAGGAAGCCGGCGAGGCACCCGACGCGCCAGAACTCCTCGAACTGCGCGCCCGAGACGTCGAGGAGCGGGATGCGCCGGTTGTTGCCGGCATTGAAGACGACGACGCTCGGCGGCGCCAGGCCCTCCGTCGCGAAGGCGAGCGAGTCGAACAGGCCGACGACGTCTTCCTCGCGGGTCGCGTCGACCCGCACCGCCGTGCCGTTGCCGGCGCCGAGGCTCGCGGCGACCCGCTCGATCCTTTCGGCGGTCCGGCCGGCGACGACCACGTGGAATCCGCCCCGGGCGAAGCGGCGCGCCACGGCGGCACCGAGCCCTTCCTCGGCCCCGACGCCCACGACCACGGCAGTTGCTTGCATATTCATTCCCTCGAAGTGAAGACCTGCGCGCAGCGCGCGAGACCTCCCGCACGTGAGCCCGACTATCGTCGACTTCCACCGGGCGCGAGGCCCCGTGGGTATTGCGCAGTTGCGGCATCCGAGGCGAGGAACCGGCTCGGCCGGCTTCCTGCCGTCACTTGCGGCGATGAATCGATGGTAGGGACGCAGGCCCGCGGCATCAATGTCGTTTCCGCAATGATTTCTGCCATCACGCCAGGACTGCCATTTCGAGGCCCGTTGACATCGCCTCGCGTATGCCCTCCACTCGGAATTGTTTGCATATGCACGCATGCACCTGAGTGCGCATGCCTGCCGCGCGCCGGCCTCGCGGCTCGCGTGCCATGGCTCGTTCATCGCGAGCCCGCACCGTTTCGAGAACCCTCAACCCTTCGGGAGTACCCCATGCCCTACCTGCAACTGGACGTCAACGACCACTATCCGGTCGAACTCAAGCAACGACTCGCCGGGAAGATGGCCCACACCTACGCCGACCTGATGACGGTCGACATTCGCCGCATCAGCATCGCGATCCGCGAGGTGGGCCTGGGCGGCGTGTGGCGAACGGTCGACGGCGAGCCGGTGCCCGTCTCCGTCCTGATGTGCGACATCCGTCGAGGGCGGCCCGCGGAACTGCGCATGCAGGTCGCCAAGGCGCTCTGCGCGGATTGCATCGAGATCCTGGGCGTGCGCGAGGATCGCCTGAACGTCGAGTTCACCCAGCACTCGGGCGACGAGATGTACCACCCGACGCTCGGCGGTTTCAGCCCGGAGTGGTCGGAAGGCGAGGCCTGAGCGCATGGGAGACGTCGCCCCCGACGCGGCCGCGGGCCCGTCTCGCCGGCGCACATCGACGAGGCCCGATGCGAAGGATCCGCTCGTCTGCAGCGGCGCGGCACTGCGCAAGGCCGGTCGCCGGCTCGCGCAGCTGTACGACAGCGTCCTGGCCCCGTGCGGGTTGACGATCTCGCAGCGATCGATCCTCTGGCACGTCCTGCGCGCCGGCTCGTCGACGACGTCGGAACTCGCGTCCGCGATGATCCTCGACCGCGCCGCGCTGGCCCGCTGCCTGAGGCCGCTCGAGCGCCACGGCTATCTGCGTCGAACGCAGGACGATGCCGGCACGCGCCATCGACGTGTCTGCCTGACGCCGGCGGGCCGGGCCAAGCTGGCGGAGGTCGACCTGCTGTGGAAGAAGGCGCAGACGCGCTTCGAGGAGGTCTACGGCCTCGACCGATCGCAAGCCCTGCGCCTCGCGCTGTCGGAGATCTTCTCCGACCAGTTCGCCGCGGCGTTCCGGCTCGAACGGGAAGCCGAGCCGCCGCCGCCGCATCGCCCGCTGACCTGAAAACCCTGTCTTTGCGACATGGACTCGGCTCGGGGTTGTCCGCTAACGTGACGGCGTGGTGTCGAGATTGCGCACATCACGAACGCTCGATCGAACCGACCACCGCAGGGCGATTCCCGCACCCACCCATTTCCGGAACCCGAAGGCCATGACACGCAGCAACGAGGGGCCGCCGAAGGCAGGCACCGCATCTTCCAGTCGAGCGATCGGCCGCATCCGGCGCGCCGCCGCGATCCTGGCCGGCCTGGGCCTGGCGGCGCTCGGCGGCTTCGCCGCGCTGGCGTGGCAGCCCCCGATCGCCGAGGTGGCGACGCCGAGCGCCGCGAGCTTCCCGCCCGCCCTGGTCGAACAAGGCGCCCACCTCGCCTCGGCCGGCTTCTGCGTGAGCTGCCACACGGTCGCGGGCGGCCAGCCCCTCGGCGGTGGGTATGCGATGCGGACCGGCTTCGGCACCATCTACTCGACGAACATCTCGCCCGACCGCGCCGCGGGCATCGGCGCCTGGTCCGAAGCCGCGTTCCGCCGCGCGATGCACGAGGGCGTCGCGCGCGACGGCTCGCACCTGTTCCCGGCGCTCCCGTACGACCACTTCACCAAGTTGTCGGACGAGGATGTCCGCGCGCTGTACGCCTTCATCATGACGCGGCCACCGGTGTCGCAGCCCAACCATCCCGACGAGATGCCCTTCCCCTTCGGCATCCGGTCGCTCCAGGCGGGCTGGAAGCTGCTGTTCTTCCACCCGGGCCGATTCGTGCTCGACCCGGCCCGGTCGCCCGCATGGAATCGCGGTGCGTACCTCGCGGAGAGCCTGTCCCACTGCGCCGCGTGCCACACGCCGCGCGGGCCGCTGGGCGAGGAATCCGACGGGCGGCGCTACCAGGGCGCCGCGGTCGACGGCTGGTTCGCGCCGGCGCTGACGGCATCGAATCCGTCGCCCGTGCCCTGGACCTCCGACGAACTGGCTGCCTACCTCGCGACCGGCCTCAGCAAGTACCACGGCACCGCCGCCGGGCCCATGGCGGAGGTCACCCGGGGGCTGGCCGGCCTCTCGCCGGAGGACCAGCGCGCGCTCACGACCTACATCGAGTCGCTCGGCGACGGCGACGGCCGCGCCGGCCGCATTCCCGCGGCCGTGGCGACCGCGCTCGAGGCCGACGCGACCGACCACGCTCGCACCGACGACGCGGGCGGCCGCCTCTTCATGTCCGCCTGCGCCTCCTGCCACTACAACGGCGGCGCCGACGTCAACGCGATCCGGCCGGATCTCGGCCTGAACAGCGCCGTCCACCTGGACGACCCGTCGAACCTGATCCACGTGATCCTGGACGGCATCGACGCGAAGGACGGCGCGCCGGGCGTCGTCATGCCCGCCTTCGCGCGCGGCATGACGAACGACGACGTCGCGCTGATCGCGGCCTACCTGCGATCCACCCGCACCCACCAGGCACCCTGGCCGGACCTCCCGGCACGGGTCGCGCAGATTCGCGCCCAGGCGCAAGGAGAACGGCCATGACGAACTTCCGCATCAACGGCCGCGAGGTCGCCGCCGGCGAAGAGCAGCACACGCCGCTGCTGTGGGTGATCCGGGACGAGATCGGCCTGAAGGGTACGAAGTTCGGCTGCGGGATCGGCATGTGCGGCGCGTGCACGGTGCACGTGGGCGGCAGGCCGACACGCTCGTGCATCACGCCGGTCGGCGCGGTGCAAGGCGCGAACGTCACGACGATCGAAGGGCTGCACCCGACCGGCGAACACCCCGTCCAGAAGGCGTGGCTCGACCTGCAGGTGCCGCAGTGCGGCTACTGCCAGTCCGGGCAGATCATGCAGGCCGCGGCGATGCTGAAGGACTTCCCCGATCCCAGCGACGCCGACATCGACGCCGTGATGAGCGGCAACCTGTGCCGTTGCATGACCTATGCGCGCATCCGCGAGGCGGTCCGGCGCGCCGTGAAGGAACTGGCGGGAGCCAAGGCATGACCCGCGTCCGCAACGAATCCGTCGACGCGCCGGCCGCGCTCTCCCGGCGCTCGTTCCTGATCGCGACCGCGGCCACCGGCGCGCTGTTCGGCTTCTCGCCGCTCGCGCAGGCATCAGGCGTCCCGCAGGCCGCCAAGCCCGCCGGCGCCGCGGCGGACCGGCTGTTCGAGCCGACCGTCTGGTTCTCGATCGACCACCAGGGCATCGTGTCCGTCAACGTGCCGAAGGCCGAGATGGGCCAGCACATCGGCACGGCGATCGCGCGCATCCTGGCCGACGAGCTCGAGGCCGACTGGGACGACGTCCGCATCGTCGGCGTCGACACCGACCCCAAGTGGGGCTTCATGGTGACGGGCGGCAGCACCTCGGTCTGGTCGTCGTTCCCCGCCTTCAGCCGTGCCGGCGCCGCCGGCCGCATGGCCCTCGTCGACGAAGGCGCGAAGCTGCTCGGCGTCGCGCCCGCCGCGTGCAAGGCGCAGCACGGCGCCGTGCATGCGGGCGCTCGATCGATCGGTTATGGCGACATCGTGCGCCGCGGCAACCTCGCGCGCCGATTCTCGGACGAGCAGCTGAAGACGCTGCCGATCAAGCCGGTCGCGAGCCGGTCGCTGATCGGCAAGGCGACGAAGGCGCTCGACATCCCGCGCAAGACGAACGGAACGGCGGTCTACGGCATCGACGTCGAGTTCCCCGGCATGCTTTATGCGCGCCCGAAGCTGCCGCCGACGCGCTACGGCTCGAAGGTCGTCTCGGTGGACGACAGCGGCGCGCGCGGGATCAAGGGCTACAGGAAGTTCATCGTCCTCGACGACCCGTCCGACACCGTCCCGGGCTGGGTCCTGGTGATCGCCGAGACCTGGTACGCCGCGCTGCGGGCGACCGAGCTCGTCAAGGTCCAATGGCAGTCGGGGCCGACGGCCGCGGTGTCGGAGAAGGATCTCTTCGACCACGCCGCGGCGCTGATCGCCGATCGCAGCCAGGGCGCGCTGCTCGACACCGGCGGCGGCGACGTCGACGCGGGCCTGTCCGGCGCCGCCCGGTCGATCGACGCGACCTACACGACCGCGGGCGTGCTGCACTTCCAGCTCGAGCCGGTCAACGCCGTGGCCTTCGAGAAGGACGGCGTCTTCGAGATCCACACGGGCAACCAGGCGCAGAGCTTCATCCTGCCCGTGCTCGCGAAGGCGCTGCAGGTGCCCGAGAACCGCATCGTGATGCGCACGTACCTCATCGGCGGCGGCTTCGGGCGCCGGCTCAACGGCGACTACACCGTGCCCGCCGTCCTGGCCGCGAAGGCGCTCCGGCAGCCGGTCAAGATGGTGCTGACGCGCGAGGACGACACGCGGCTCGACTCGCTGCGCTCGCCCACCCTGCAGCGCCTGCGCCTGGGCTGGAACGCGAACGGCAAGATCGCCGCGATGGAGCACGTCGCCGTCGCCGGCTGGCCCAGCCTCACCGTCTTTCCCGCGGCGTTGAAGAAGGGCACGAACGGCGCGCCGTACGACCCGTTCTCGATCTCGGGCGCGGATCACTGGTACGACGTCGGCCCGCTTCGGGTGCGCGCGGTCAACAACGACCTCGCGCAGAAGACGTTCCGCCCGGGCTGGCTGCGCGCGGTGGCGCCGGGCTGGACGAACTGGGCGCTGGAATGCGTCATGGACGAGGCCGCCCACGCGCAGGGCGCCGATCCCGTGGCGTTCCGCGAGGCCCATCTCACCGCGGCCGGGCGCAACGCCGGCGAGGCGCCGAACTCGGTCGGCGGCGCGGCGCGGCAGGCCAACGTCATCCGCCGCGTCGCCGCGCGCGCCGGCTGGGGCCGCGCCCTGCCCGCCGATACGGGGCTCGGTATCGCCAGCTCGTTCGGCCAGGAACGCGACATGCCGACGTGGTGTGCCTGCGTCGCGCAGGTGAAGGTCGACCGCGCGACGGGCCGGGTCGTCGTGCAGAAGCTCTGGATGGAGATCGACGCCGGCTCGATCATCGACCCCGACGGCGCGATGGCGCAGGCCCAGGGCGGAACACTGTGGGGATTGAGCATGGCCCTCCATGAAGGAACCCGGCTGGAGAACGGGGGCGTCAAGGACCTGAACCTCGACACCTACACCCCGCTGCGCATGGCGGACGTCCCGGAGATGGACATCGCCTTCGTCGACAGCCGGGAAGTCCCGGTCGGGCTGGGCGAGCCGCCGACGACCGTCGTCGCGCCGGCCATCGGCAACGCCATCTTCTCGGCGGTCGGGGCGCGCGTGCGCCATCTTCCTATTCGCGCCAACGCGGTCAGGAGCGCGCTCGCGGAGGCGAGGCCGAAGGCCTGATCGGGCGGCATCGCAAGCACGTCATCCATCGCCTGTCGACGGCCGGATCGGTCGCGTCGAAGCACTCGCGGCGGCCAGCCCCGCGAGCCACGTCAACAAAGCATTGAAGGAACAGCATCATGTCGAAGGTATCCGTCCTGGGATTGGGCGCCATGGGCTCGCGCATGGCCGCGTCGCTCATGAAGGCCGGCCACGAGGTCACGGTATGGAACCGCAGCCCGAAGGCGGCCGAGGCGCTCGTCGCGGCCGGCGCGACACTGGCCCGCACGCCGAAGGAGGCGGCCACCGGCGCCGAGGTCGTGGTGGCCATGCTGCGCGACAACGACGCGTCGCGCCAGGTGTGGCTCGACGCGGGCACGGGGGCGTTCGAGGGCCTGTCCGGGCAGGCCCTCGCGATCGACAGCTCCACGCTGACCGCGGCGTGGGTGCGCGAGTTGGGCATGCGCGCCGCCGAGCGCGGCCTGACGTTGCTCGAAGCGCCCGTCGTGGGCAGCACGCCCCAGGCCGAAGCGGGCCAGCTGACGGTGCTCGTCGGCGGCGACGCCGAGGCGTTCGAGCGCGCCCGCCCCGTGCTGGCCGCGATCGGGTCGACGCTGCAGCACGTCGGGCCGCTGGGATCCGGGGCGCTGGCCAAGCTCGTCACCAACACGCTGATGGGCGTCCAGCTGACCGCGCTCGCGGAGCTGATCGGGCTGTTGAAGCATTCGGGCACGAATGTCTCGAGCGTGCTGGACGTCGTCGCGAAGACGCCGGCCTGGAGCCCCGTCGCGGCGCGCGTGTCGGGCCTGATGCTGGCAGGCAGCTTCGCCCCGCAGTTCCCGGTCGAACTGATCGAGAAGGACTTCGGCTACATGCTGCATTCGGCCGCCTCCGAGGCCGACGCGCCCACGATCGCCGCGGCGCGCGGCGTGTTCCGCCGCGCCGCCGAACAGGGGTTGGGCGACGAGAACATGACCGCCGTCGTGAAGCTCTTCACCTGACCCTTGCATGGCGGGGCCCATGATCCGTTCGACGACGGGTACGGTGCCGCCATCCCGGATCAGGCGGCGCTGCTGACCAGCACGAGCTTCTGGTTCACGAACTCCTTGATGCCGAGCTGCGACAGCTCGCGGCCGTAGCCCGAGCGCTTGACGCCGCCGAAGGGCAGCTCGGGCGCCGTCGAGGCGAAGGTGTTGATCCAGACGGCGCCGGTCTCGATGCGCGACGCCAACGCCTTCGCGCGCTCGATGTCGCGGGAGAAGATCGCCCCGGCGAGGCCGAAGCGGGAGTCGTTGGCCAGCCGGACGACCTCGTCGTCGTTGCGCACGACGTAGATTTGCGCGACCGGGCCGAAGAACTCCTCGAAGTAGGCCGGGTTGTCGCGCGTCACGTTCGTCAGGATGGTCGGCTCGAAGAAGTTGCCCGGGCGGTCCATCGGCTTGCCGCCCAGCAGCAGCGTCGCGCCCGCCTCGACCGCGCGCTGCACCTGCCTGGCGAGGCCCGCACTCGCGTCGGCGGACGAGAGCGGCCCGAGCTTCGTCTCCTCGTCCATCGGATCGCCGATCTTCACCGACGCCATGGCCCGGGTGAAGCGCGCCAGGAACTCGTCGGCGATCTTCTCGTGCAGCAGGAAGCGCTTCGCGCAGATGCACTCCTGGCCGGAGATGTGCAGTCGCGAGAAGACGCCGGCCTCGACGGCCCGGGCCATGTCGGCGTCCTCGAGCACGACGAAGACGTCGTTGCCGCCCATCTCGAGGGTCGACTTCTTCAGGTGCTTGGCCGCCTGCGTGGCGATGGCCGCGCCGGCGCCTTCGGAGCCGGTCATGGCGGCGCCGACGATGCGGTCGTCCGCGATGATGTCGGCGACCTGGCCCGACGTGATGAACAGGTTGGCCAAGGCGCCGCGGGGCGCGCCGGCTTCGTTCACCAGCTCCTCGAACACGGTGGCGCAGTGCGGGACGATGCTGGCATGCTTGGAGACGACGGGATTGCCCGCCGCGAAGTTCGGCGCGAACACGCGCATCAGCTGGTAGTACGGGAAGTTCCAGGGCTCCACGACCATCATCACGCCGAGCGGGTCATGCCGGATCCACGCTTCGCCGAGCGCCGAGTCGATCCTGATCGGCGCGAGGAAGCCCTCGGCCTTGCGGGCGTAGAAGCGCGCGATCTCGGCGATGATCCACACCTCGTCGCGCGCGTCGGAGATCAGCTTGCCCATCTCCTGCACGCAGATCCGCGCCAGTTCCTCGGCGCGGGCGTCGATGAGGTCGGCCAGGCGCTCGAGCACCTGCAGGCGCGGCTGGATGGGGCCCTGCGACCAGCTCGATTTGTAGAGCTTGTGGGCCGCGGCGAGCGCGGCCTCGATGTCGGCCTGGGTGTGGTTGGGATAGGTCTTGACGAGCTCGTTGGTCGTCGGATCGATCGTCTGGTACGCCATGATGGCCTCCTGCTGGAAGGATGGAAAAATCGGGCGCCGCCCGGTCATGGGCAGGCGCTCGGCCGAACGCTCGCGGCCCGCTCAGGCCAGCGTCGCGGGGGCCTGCGCCCACCGGTCCGGATCGAGCCGCGCCATGCGCCGGAGCGCTTGCGGCGGTTGCCCGAACGCCCGCACGAAGGCATTGCGCATCCGGTCGCTGTCGTTGAAGCCGGTCTGGCGCGCCACCTCGTCGATGGGGTGGCAGCTGTGCTCGATGAGGTTGCGCGCGCCCTCGACGCGCAGGGCCTCGATGGCCTTGGCCGGGGACTGCCCCGTCTCCGCGTGGAACGCGCGGCTGAACTGGCGCGGGCTCAGGTGCGCGGCCTCGGCCAGCGCCGAGACCGACAGCGGCTTGTGCAGGTTGTTGCGCGCATAGGTCAGCGCCGCCTGGATGCGATCGGTCTTCGGCGCGAGCTCGAGCAGCGTGGAGATCTGCGATTGCCCGCCCGTGCGGCGGTGATAGACGACGAGCTCGCGCGCCACGTCCTTCGCGACGTGCTCGCCCAGGTCGTCCTCGATCAGCGCGAGGCTCAGGTCGAGACCCGCCGCGCCGCCCGCAGTCGTCCAGATCGGGCCGTCGTTCACGAAGATGCGATCCGGGTCGAGCTTCACCGCCGGGTACCGCGCCCGCAGCAGCGGTGCGTGCATCCAGTGGGTCGTGGCGTCGCGTCCCTCCAGGAGCCCGGCCTCGGCCAGCACGAATGTGCCGGTGGAGATCGCGGCGATGCGGCGATGCCGCCGCGGCGCGTTGCGGAGGTAGTCGACGAGGCCCGGGGTCGACGCCTTCGGGACGGGCGCGCCGCCGACGAAGAGCGTGTGGAACGGCGTCTGCGTGAACGGCTCGCTCTCGAGCATCAGGCCGCAGGCGGTGCGGATCCTGCCACCCGTCTCCGACACGAAACGCAGCTCGTAGCGCAGCGCCTTCGACACCGAGTTGGCCGCCTCGAACGCCATGACGACCGCCAGCGCCATCATCGAATAGCCCGGGTACACGACAAACGCGACCTGACGCATGACCCTTGTCCTCCGTTGACCCCGCGCTCGAGTGCAGCCCGTCGAAGAAGCTTAGGTCGTCATCCGTCCTCGAGTCGGCCCATTCGCGTCACGTCGTCGGACGGATCGCGACACCCGGGCTCGCGCGGCGCGCGGGAACTCCCCGGGGGTATCCCGAAATGCTTCCGGTACTGCCTCGCGAAGTGAGAGCCGTCCGCGATGCCGACCCGGCGGCCGATCTCGCCGACGCTCAGGCGATCGAAGCGCGGATCGGTCAGCATCCGGAACGCGGCCTTCATGCGGATCTCCAGCAAGGCCATCGAGAAGGTCGTGCGCTGGGTGCACATCGCGCGATGGATCGTCCGTTCCGAGACCTCGAGCTGCCGCGAGATGTGCGTCACGGTCAGGCCCGGCGTTGCGTGGCGCTCGTGCAAGGCGCGAAGGACTTCCCTGGCCAGCATCGACAGCCTCGAGCGGGCCGGCGACGGCGCGAAGCCCGTGTCGGCCGCGACGAGGCTGATCAGGCCGCCCAATTGATCCGCGAGCAACGGGCCGAGCTGGCGGCACCCCGCGGCATATTCGGGCGTGAACGCGCGCACGAAGGCGCCGAGCGTCGCGCACCAGGGCGACGCCGTGTCCAGGCTGCGCCCGACGAGCGCATCCGGAGCGGGAATCCACGACTCGAGCCACTTCGTCGGCAACTCGATCGCGAGCAGCGTCCCGGCGCGCGGAAACCGGATCTCGAACGGCTCGCGCGCGTCGACGAGCACCAGGTCGCCCGAGCCGAGATCGACCCGCTGCTCTCTTTGCGAGACGCGCCACGGCGCGCCCGGCATGCTCATCAGATAGAAGACGTCCTTCGAGCTGCGGCTGATGTTCGCGGTCGAGCGCGAGACGTCGAACGGGTCGGAGTCCACGCGATTGACGCCGAGCGCGCCGCAGCGCGAGGCGACCAGCTGCCCCCGGAATTCGGGCGGGCCGACGGCGGCGGGCGACAGCTCGAGGAAGGTCGCGCAGATCGCGTCGGCCCAGAAGTCTCGCTGCTGCCGCGGCGGCAGGTCGCGCGTCGACCAGGTGTGCAGCGAGGTCTCCTCGCCATCCTCGGGCGCTTCAGGTTGCTGCGACAAGGTCAAGAGCCTCTCCCGTCGATGCCTGAACCCAGCAGGCGCGGTTGAATTCGACCTCCGCATCGAGGGCTCCTGGACGGACGCCTCGACGGGGCCGGGTGACTCTCCTGACTTTAGGCATGCTTTCGATCCGCACACCCATCCGATCGCGCCAACCTGCATCCGCGGCCTCTGAACCGCGCGGCCCGCGCCGCGAGGTGGCACACCGTGCCGTCCGAAGTATCGAGGTCGAGAGCCCCGGCGTCGGCGAAAGCGCGACACGTCGTCCGTACGGCCTGCCGGCGCGCAAGCGCTGGTCGTCGCAGCCGAATTCGAACCGGCGTTCGTGTTCTGCGACATCGGCATGCCCGGGATGAGCGGCTACGAAGTCGCGCGCCGGATCCGCGCCGACCCCGTGCTCGGCAGGATTCACCTGGTCGCCGTCACCGGCTGGGGAAGCGAGGACGACAAGCGCAAGGCCATCGAGGCCGGCTTCGACCTGCACCTGGCGAAGCCGGCCGACTGGGCGGCGGTGGGGGAGGCGTTCGCCCTGGCGCGATGAGCATCCCTCGTCGGCAGGCGCGGTGAATCGAAGCGGACGCCTTCGCTTCGACGACCTGTGCCGCCGGCATGACGCGGCGAAGCAGCCGGGCGGCCATCGAGCCGCCCGGCCGCCCGTCAGGGGGTCACTTGCTCTGGCCCTTGGACGAGCCCGATGACGACGACGACGCCTCGTTCGACTTGCCGGCGTCGCTCGCCTCCGTCTTCGAGCTGCCCGACGCGGACGCGGCCGTGCCCGTGCCCGCCGACGGCGTCGCGCGGCCCTGCGCGCCGGCGCCGCGGTCGCGCGTGCTGCGCCAGTCGTTGAACTCGTCCGAGAAGCGCTGGTAGCGATGCTGGCGCCATTCGTCGTAGTCGCGATCGAGCTGGCGCATCTGCTCGCTGCGCCACTGGTGATAGTCGGGGTCGTGGTACGACTGGCCGCCGCCCTGGCCCGATCGCCAGTTGCCCTGGTAGCCGCCGTCGCCGTAGCGATCCTGGCTGCCGGGGCCTTGCAGGCCGTGGCCGGCGTCGTAGCCGGTGCCGCGGTCGGCGGCGGACTGGCCGTAGGTCGAGTCGCCTTCGCCACCGTGCCAGCGCTGGCCGTTGTCGCGCAGCGCACGCGAGCCGTAGCTGCCCGCATTCCAGTCGCCGCCGCCATGGCGGCCCGAACCGAAATCGTTCTCCGGGCCGAAGTTGCTCGAGCCGAAGCCGCCGGTGGAGTCGCTGCGCGCGTCATACCCGTGGCCGTATCGGCCCTGGCCGCCGCCGAAGCGCTGGCTGCTCTGGCCGCCCTGGTCGTAGGCGCTGTAGCGGCCCGGATCGTCGTACGCGCCCTGCCCGCCTCGCGCGTAGCCGCCCTGGCCGGTCATGCGACCGACGTTGCCGCGGCCGCGATCCTGGTCGCCATAGTTGCCGAAATTTCCGCTTTCGGTGACGCCGCGATTGCCGTAATCGTTGTCGGACGCCTGCCCGCCGAAGCTGCCCTGGCCGCTGCGGTTCCGCGCCCAGTCGCCGTCGCGATCGTCGACGCCCGGCCGCTGGCCGCCGCGCGGCGCGCTCGTGTCGCGCCAGTTGTCGCCCTGCTGGGAGCGGCCCTGCTCGTACTGGTTCTGGTGGGCGCCGGCACCGGAGGAGCCGGTGTCGCGATAGCCGCCTTGCTGGCCACCGTACCGGCCACCCGAGGACTGCTCGTGCTGTCCGGTGGCCTGGTCAGGCTGCCCCTGGTGGCCCTGCTGCCACGCTTCGCCCTGGTGGCCCGCCGGGCGGCGGCCGTTGTCATGCTGTGCCATGTCGAATTCCTTTGCCCTGGAGTTGATCGATCGCCACCGGCGACGCGCGCGCAGCGCGAGGTCGCCGGTGACGCCCCCTGTTCCGAGCAACGCGAATGCCCCGCCGAGCAAGCTCGGGCGCCGTCGATACCCCCCGACGCACTGGACATCCAACCGGTGATCGAGCGTTCGGCCGCGGCGCCGGCTCGTCGTTCAGGCGATCTCGACATCCTCCCGGGCCACGCCCTGCCTCCCGCTCATGCGATCGCGCAACGCCCGCAGGTCGATCGCGGCCGACCGCACGCGCGGGAAAAGCTCGTCGCGCTCCAGGTCGGCGTGACGTTCGAGCAAGTCGGCCAGCGCCAGCAGCACCCCGTCATGGCGCGGATCGCCGGCGTCGAGGGCGCGCAGTTCCGCGATCATCGCCGCGGCGCCGTCGTGCATCCCGCACGCGATGTCGATCATGTCGTTGCCGAGCGTGGGCCGCAACGCGGGGTACACGATCTCGCGCTCGATCGCGACATGCGCGCCAACGGTCGCGCAGATCTCCGACGCCAGGTCGCGCCGTTCCCGGGACGACGCATCGTCCGCGGCGAGCACCTGGTAGCGGTCGAACAGGTGCGCGATCGCGTCGTGATGCCCGTACAGCAGGTCGACGGCGTCGACCGACGCACCGGCATTGGAGGACGGACGAATCGGATCGGACATGGCGACTCCCGGCGATGGCGTCGCCGCGATGGGCAAGAGGCGTTCCGAGGCGGGCCGGCCCGTGCGCGCCCGTCAGCCGCCCGCGCCGGCGCCCATCGGCGTGGACGCCTGCGGCCCCGACGTCGTCGCGGCCTTGCGCCGGCTGCTCGCGCTGGTGGTGCTGCCCTTCGACGTCGAGCCGTTGGCCGTCGTCGTCGCCGATCCCTGCGCGCCGTTCGCGTTCATCGTGCGCGGGTTCTGCATCGCCGGATTCGGCGCCTGGCCCGCGGTCGACGGTGTCGTCGTGCTGCTGGACGGCGTCCCCGGCGTCGATCCGGGCGCGGCACCGGGGGCGCCGGTGCCCGATCCGCTGCCGCTGCCGCTGCTGCCGGCTCCGCCGCCGCCGCTGCCGCCACCGCCACTGCTGCCTTGCGCGGACGCCAGGTTCAGTGCGGCCAGGAGTGCCAGGGCGATCACGCCCGATGTCGTCGATTTCATGGGTTGCTCCGTTGTCGATGCCCGCCGCGACGCGTGCGGATGCCCCGACATGGCAACGGCGGTTCCCCGGCCGTGGGAACACGGGATGCCGCAGGGTCACCCGTGGGCCGGCATCCCGCCGGCTCGATGCGACCACGAGGCCCCGACATGCAGACGACCGTTTCCTCCAACCCCGTGATCAGTTCCGATCGCGTCTCCGGCACCGATGTCTTCAATCCTGCGGGCGACTCGCTGGGGTCGATCGACTATCTCGTCATCGACAAGCGCTCCGGCAACGTCCGCTACGCCGTCCTCGAGTTCGGCGGCATCCTGGGCATGGGCGCGGAGCGCTATCCGCTGCCGTGGTCGATGCTGAAGTACGACGTCGACAAGGAAGGCTACGTCGTGCCGCTCGACAAGGAGCAGCTCGGCAACGCGCCCCGCTACGCGGACGACGATCGCCCGAGCTACGACGACGTCTACGGTCGCGGCGTGTACGACTACTACGGCACGCCGTGGATCTGAGTGGCGCGAGGCACCGCTCCGGCGGGACGCCAACGTCCCGCCGACGCAGGCGCGAGCCGGTCGGCGCGCGGACAGGCGCCGGGTGACGAGTTCGCGGCCGGCGTCGTGACGTCCCTGCGGCGCGCAGTTCGTATTCAGCGGCGCGAAGCGCGCGTCGCGACCGCCACCAGCGCGGCGCCGGCGGCCACGATCAGGGCGTCTTCGATCAAGCCGCTGCGGGTCTGGCCGATGCGAGCCATCGCGCGTTTTCGCGCGCCGAGCGTCGCATAGGCCAGCGGCACCGCCGTCGCCACCGCGACGGCCGCCCCGGCCTGTTCGCGGCCGCGCGGCGCCAATGCCGCCCCGGCGATCCCCGCGCTCATCACGCGCGCCAGCAGGCCCAGGAACACGGTGCGGTCGGGCGCGGACTTCATCTTGTCGCCGAGAAGCTCGCCGACCCCCATTGCCAGCGCGCCGTACTTGATGACGGGCCGGTCCAACAGCACGAGCCTGCCCGGCGTGCCACGGCCACCGAGACGGGCGGCGGCGAGGGCGGCCATGGGCGTCATCGATCGTGCACTGGCGACGGCGCCGATCAGGGACGAGGAAAGCAAGCTGAGCAGTTTCATGGGGAGCGAGGCTGGGTGGGGTCGAGGATCCATCGATCGGCAAGATCGTGTCGACGATGGCGGGCTGCCTCGGGGACGGCAATGAGCATGCCGTGCGTCGGCCTTCGCCAACGCGGTGTCACTCGGCGCTGCCGGCGTCGTCGCCCGAACGCTCGACCGCATGCGGAAGAGGCGTCGTGGCACTCACTTCATCGACTTTCCATTCACCCGTGTCGCCTCGACGGCCCAGCCACCGCCGGTCGACAGGAAATGGGCGTCGCCCTCGGCGACCACCTTGTCGCCGACCTTGAGCTTCAACCTCGTGAAGCCTTCCGGCTTCACGTGGATGAAGTCGCCGCTGTCGAGAACATAGCCGTTGGGTGCGCCGTGCCTCGCGTAGTTCAGGCGAACGATCGCGCCCGAGTAGCCGGTGGCGGACGGCGTCGCCTTGGGCGGGCGCTCGCCATCGACCGACACGAGCTTGCGGAACGCGCGGACCGCATGCGCGCCGGGCCCCTTCTTCGAAGGCGGCAGCGCGTCGGCCAGCAACGCGATCGCCTGTCCGGCCCGGAGAGTCGCCACGAGCGCGGCCCCTTTGGCGTCTTCCTTGTCGAGGACGACCTGGACGACCCCGCCCTCGGTGCTGAGGAGCAGGCCCTCGACGGCCCCGTGAGGGCTGTAGACGATGTGGTCGAACCGGCCTGCGAGTGTTGGCGGTGTCATGGCGTGCCCTGATGCTTCGGAGCCCTCCGACGGCATCCCACGTGCCTCCGCTGAACCGGAGATTCGGCACCTCGCCGGGGACTCGATGACTCCGTCGCACAACTATTGTGCTTTGCCGCCATCCGATTTCTGTCTGGCACGCTGCAACAAGGCGACCAGTGCCGCAAGGGCCGGCGAGACTTGCTTGCGAGATGGATAGTAAAGACAAAACCCCGCAAAGGGTGCCGTCCAGTCCTTGAGAAGCCGGACAAGGCTGCCCTCCTCGACATGAACGGCGGCTTCGTGCGCGAGGACATAGGCGACGCCTAGTCCCGCGAGCGCAGCCTGAAGCATCAGGTCAGGGTCGTTGAACGTGAGTGGGCCAGCCACGCTCTCACGCATCCTGTTGCCGGCACGCTCGAATTCCCATGCGTACACGGTATTGGCGCTCACCATCCGGTAGTTGATGCAACGATGCTCACGCAGGGCTTCCGGCGTCGCTGGCTCGGGATACCGCGAGAGGTAACTCGGAGAAGCGACGACGACCATCTGCAACTGCGATG
Organism: Burkholderiaceae bacterium; assembly: GCA_030151165.1. The sequence continues at coordinate 5,341 of JASLEM010000118.1, read as the reverse complement.
GCCCGACCGGAATCGCGACCATGTCCTGCTCGACCTTCTCGTGCAGGCGCAGGCCCGCGTCGAATCCGTCGGCGACGATGTCGCGAAATCCGTAGTCCACGATGACTTCGATCGTTGCTTCGAGATGCTGCCCGACGAACACCTCGATGACCGGCTGCAGCACGGCGGCATAGGCTTGACGGGTGGCCGTGATGCAGGTGGAGGCCCAGGATTCACGCGCATCGCGGCCAGATTGCCCGCGAACAGGGCAGCCTGTCTGGCGAGCTCATTCAGGCGGCTGGAAGGGCTTGACAGCGGCCGCGTACGCCCCTGGATTTCCTGCGCGCCGGTTGGATCGTCTTCGGCTTGTCACATCGCGTGATCAGAATGCGGGTTTTCCCTTGCATTGCTTTCCATGGAATCGACACTGACGACCGCCGGCCACATGCCCTCCTGGGACGAGTCCCTCATGCGTGCGCTGAGCCAGGTGAGCGCCCCCAACCGGGCGAACAGCGGCATGGTCATCGGCATCGAAGACGACGCCGGCACCGTCTACCGCCTCGTGCGGACCAACGGCCTGTACGAGACCGTGCGCCTCTTCGAATCCGCCCGCGAATTGGGGTTCCACATTTCCGGGGGACGCGCCGCCGGCGGCGACCAGGCGCATCGCGTCCTGCGGAAACGCCGCCTGGCAAACGCCTGACCGCACGCCCTTGCGCCCGCGAGGGGTGTCGCCTGATCCGCGGACGTCTCGTGGCAAGATCAGGGCTTCATGACAGTTTGATGACGCAGGATCGCGCTGCGTGCTCATCCGGACGATGCCCCAGAGACCTTCCAGCGCCGTGCTCCTCGACGACGCTGCCGTTTACAAGCGAACCACTCTCGGTCAACGAGAGCTCCTGCGCCGATTCGACGACGCTTCCAACGCCGCGATGAGGATGCTGGCCCGTGTCAACGGCCACACGCAGCTCCGCCAGCTCGTCGAGCTGGCGCCCGACGACGCACGCGAACTGATCCACGTCCTGCCCGACCTCGTCGAGCGCGGCCTCGTCGAACTCATCGATCCGCAGCGGGCCTGGTAGTTCGGCGTCACCTCAACAGGTTGCCCATCAGCTTCGCCCCGATCGATTCGCCGGACGAGCCGGACACCTTCGAGATCTCGGCGTACGCGCTCGCCTGCACCTTCTCGGGCAGCGGCACGAACTTGGCCTGCCGCGCCAGCGCATCGCCGTTGAGGTAGGCCCACGTGATGAACTGCAGCGCGCGCTCGGCCCGCTCGCTGTTCGCGGCGACGCGCGGCACGGCGATGTACGTCCCCATCGTGATGGGCCAGGACTTCGCTCCGGGCAGGTCGTTGATCTCCGTCGAGAAGTCGCCCGTCGAATACCACGTGCTGTGCATCACGGCCTGGTGGAAGCTGTCGGTGCTCGCGTCGACATAGGCGCCGTCGGCGTTCTTCATCGAGACGGCCGAGAGCCCGTCGTCGACCATGTAGTTGTAGTCGATGTAGCCGATCGAATCGGGCGTCTGCTGCACGGCCTTGGCGATGGCCGCGCTGCCCTTGACCGCGATGGCACCGGCCGGCCAGCTGAAGTGATTCGCGACGCCGTAGCGCTGCTTCCAGCCCGCGTTGACGCGGCTGAGGTAGTCGGAGAAGTGATAGGTCGTGCCCGACCCGTCGGCACGCACGACCAGGTGGATCGCGCGCGACGGCAGCTTCAGCTCGGGGTTCAACGCACGGATCTCGGGCGCGTCCCACTGCGTGATCTCGCCGAGGAAGATCCGTGCGAGCACGTCGCCGGTGAGGCGCAACGCGTTCGAGCCCACCTTCGCGAGATTCACGACCGGCACGACGCCCGTGATCACCGTCGGAAACATGACGAGGCCGTTCTTCTTGAGGTCGGCGTCGCTGGCGATGATGTCCGACGCGCCGAAGTCGACCTCGCGCCTGTTGATCCGGGCCATGCCCGCGCCCGAGCCGACGGGGTCGTAGCTCAAGGCGGTCGCGTGCGTCTTCGCGTATTCGTCGGCCCAGACCTTGTAGACCGGCGCCGCCGCGGACGAGCCCGCGCCGCTGATGCCGTCCGCGGCGCGCACGGGATGGGCCGACAGCAGGACGGCCATCGCGAGGGTGGCGATCCGCGCGGCGGCGCCCAGGCCGCGGGCGCTGTCGGCGGTGCGCTCCGCACGGCGGGAATCGGCTCGCAGCAGGCTCATGCGGCCACCAGTTCGGGAACGTCGCGTTCGCGCGCGACGGCGAACTTGCCGGGCAGCGTGATCACCACGCGGAAGGCGGCATGCGCCTGGTCGACGAGCGCGTCACCCGGTTCGAGTTCGAGCTCGATGGCGCCGCCTTCCGCCTCGATGAAGCCCCGCACGGCGTCCATGCCGACACCCCGCCCCGAAACCTGCGTCACCTTGTCGGCCGTGGAAAAGCCCGGCGCGAAGATCAGGTTGGCGACGTCGGCCGCCTCGAGCGGCTCGTCGGCATCGATCAGGCCGTTGGCGAGCGCCTTGGCGCGCAGGCGGCCGAGCGCCAGGCCCTGGCCGTCGTCGCGCATCACCAGCTTGAACCGGTCGGCCTCGAGCGAGGCGTTCACCTCGATCCGCCCTGCGGCCGGCTTGCCCGCGGCGAGGCGTCGCTCGGGGGTCTCGATGCCGTGATCGAGGGCGTTGCGGCAGAGGTGCATGAAGACGTTGCGAAGCGTGCCGCCGATCTGGCTGCGCACGAGCACGCCGTGGTCGTCGACCGTGCAGACCGGCACGGCCTTGCCCAGCTCCTGCGCGAGCGACGGCATCGACTCCAGCACGCCCGAGAGCGTCTCGGCGAGCGTCTCCGTGCCGACGCGATGCAAGGCGTGGATCGTCTCGTTCACCGCGTGCTCGAGCGAGCCCGCCACGTTCGCGTTCGCCGACTGCAGCGTCGCGAGCAGGCGGCTCAGGTGATCCCGCGGCACCATGACGAACTTGTCGACGGCACCGCGGCGACCCGGCCCCTGGCGGCCCAGCTTGACCTCGTTGATCTGCGCGTACTCCAGGACGATGGCGCGGCCCTGCTCCAGTTCGCGGACGAGGCGATCGTCATCCCATTCCTCGACGCCGTGGCGCAGGCGATCGTAGGTTTCCTCGATGTGGTGGATCACGTTGGTGAGCTGCACCAGCCCATGCGTGCGCGCATTGCCCTTGACCGTGTGCATGTTGCGGAACAGCAGGCCGACGGCCTCGGCGCGTTGAACCTCCGTCGCGGCCGACGCGCTCGCGATCATGCGGGCGTTCTCGTCGACGAACGCCAGTGCCGTCTGGCAGAACTCATGGAACTTCTCGTGCGTGACGCCGAGGATCTCGCCGATGATCGCGAGCTCGCGCTTCTGCGCATCGGCGGCCCGCGCGAGTTCGCGCAGCTCGGTGACATCGCGCACGCACAGCAGCAGCCGCGTGATGGTGCCGTCGGCATCGCTCATCGGCGACCAGTTCAGGTCGAGCACCTTCGTCCTGCCGCCCGGCAGCGTCTTCGCGATCTCCGACGGCAGCAGGTGCGCGTTGAACTCGAAGTTCATCTCGTCCTCGCCGATGCACGCGCCGATCGCGGTGTCCACCTGCGACAGCTCGTCGCTGCCGAGCGCGACGCCGCCGAAGACGACCTCCATCACCGGCAGCCCCGCGATGCGATCGGTCTCGAGGATGGCGGCGAGGTAGGCCGAGTATTCGGCGTGGATGCGGCCACCGGCCTCCAGCGTCATCACGCCCTGCGGGATGGCGTGCATCATCGAATGGATGTCCGCCGTCTTCTGCCTCACGAGTTCGGTGCTCTCCTGGATCTTCTCGACCATCGCGTTGAAGGCGACCATCGACTTGCCGATCTCGTCCTCGCGCGTCACGGGCACCCGCAACGTGAAGTCCTGGCTGGTCGCGATCTCGGTCATCTTGCGCTGCATCTCCGCGACCGGCCGCACGATCTGCCGATACAGCATCAGCCCGATGAAGCACAGCACGACGACCGCGGCGACGGTGACGATCGACAGCGTCGACTGCGTGCGCTTCATCCCGTCGTTGAGCGCCGCGATGGCGGCGTCCTTGCTGCGGTTCTTCTCCACCTGCAGCGTCTGCATCACCTCGCCCTGCTCGCGCAGGTACTGGTCGACGGTCCCGCCGAGGCTGGCCTCCGCCAGGTCCTTGTTGCCCGCGAGCTTGAATCGCGCCGTGTCGTCGATCGACGAGAAGTAGTTCTGCAGGCTTTCCTGCGCCTGCTTGATCAGCCCGACCTGCGCGGGGCTGTCGGCGCCCTTCAGTTGCGAGTCCAGCGCGGCCTGCAGCTCGGACTTGCGCGCCGTCAGGTCCTTGCGCGTCTGCTCCACCGACGCGGCGTCGCCTGCCGCGACCATGTTCAGCGTCGCGATCTGGACGTCCTTGAGCTGCGTCATCAGCGCCATCGACTGCATCGCGCTCGGGACGACGCCCTCGGTGACGCTCTTGACCTGTGTCGCGCTCTGGCGGGCCTGGAGGACGGCGAAGCCGCCGACGATGGCGAGCGCGGCGAAGACGAGGACGATGAGGAGGGAAATGCGTTGGCGGATCGTCATGACGAAGACCTCATTGATCCGCCCATCGCCACGAGCTGCGGCGATCACGCGGATTGAAACGGAGCGAGCCCGGGGCCGCCCGGCGAGCGGCCGCGGGAAGAAAATGGACGCGCGAGGCGCGCCGCGGGTTCAGTGCATCGCGCGAAAGATGGCGTCGAGCCCGAACGCGACCAGGCCCACGGCGAGGACGGCCAGGAAGCCGTCCACCCATGCATGGAGGCGCAGAAAGCGCGGACGCTCGAAATCCTGTTGGAAGAAGTGTTGATTCATCGGGGCTCTCACGAGGCTGACTGTCGTCACCGGGGGCCGCCGGAACGCGGCCGGGAGGCCGCGTGGCAACCCCGCTGGCATGGCGCGATGCGCCGAAGCCCGGTGGCTTTGCGTCCCTGGCTTTCGCCCAGGTTTGCCTTTTCCTGACCGCCAAGGACATGGCGGCATGAGAGGAGTATCGGAATGCAACAAGACGGCGGCGTGACATTGCCGATGCCGGCACGGGCCGCGTGAACTAAGTCCGCGATCGGGACGCGGCGCAGGCCACCGCGGCGGCTCAGGCTTCCACGAGCTTCCTGAACGTCGCGAGCACGGCGTCGCCCTTGAACGGCTTCACGATCCAGCCCTTGATGCCGGCCGCCTTGCCGCGTTCCTTCATGATCGGGCTGTTCTCGGTCGTCAGCATGACGATGTTGACCGCCTTGTTGCCCAGCTCGCCGCGGATCTTCTCCGCCATCGTCAGGCCGTCCATGTTGGGCATGTTGACGTCGCTGACCACGAGCTTGACCTTC